>DASUNM010000005.1 GCA_036277115.1 Pyrinomonadaceae bacterium | reverse complement strand
CTGCGTGGCAATGTAGCGACGAACTGAGTTGGTCGCCGTGGGGCTTACGGTGAACGCCGCATAACCCTCTTGCCAGGTGAATCTGCGATCAAAATTCTCTTTAGCCCACGTGGACGATTCCTTCTTCAAGTCGCGAAGTACATCCGCAATGCAATGCACCGGCCTGAGACTCGCCAGGATATGAACATGCTCCTCAACTCCGCCGACAATCTCGGCCACACCCTGCATGCCTTTAATGATTCCGCCGAGGTAAGCATGAAGTCGTGGCTGCCATTCCGACTTAATGAAAGGTCGTCGTTCTTTGGTCGAGAAGACGATGTGATAGTGCAGGCTGAAGAAGGTTGAACCCATAATCTGAAGTCTAGATTACAAGGTCAATGTAAAAGATCTTTACAGCGAGAGATCTGGCACCCCTCCGGGGTGCGACCAAATTAATCTCGCCTTTCCGGTGGTCTCCGCGGACTCCGACCACCGGCTACTTTCTTTGCAACCCTTCGGGTTGCTTAGAGTCAACTATCTAATTGCCCTCGCAAAGCCTCGCCCTTGGGCTTAGCTATGACTGCTTGCTTCACAGCTCGACGATTAGTTCGTGCGCGTCGCCAGACTTTTTTTGCGCTCACCGTGCTTCCATTTTCTGGTCTTTCCTTTTAACTTCTTCCGGTCATGCCGGTAGTCGCCGTCATCCCCGAGCCTAACGCGCCCGTCGAACTGCGCGAAGTTTCGGCGCCGGAACTTGAACCGAACTCAGCGCTGTTCGATGTCGAACTTTCCGAGGTGTGCGGGACCGATGTCTACTTACAAAAAGGACTCTTACAGGGCGTTCCGTATCCGCTGGTTCCCGGTCATGTCTCTGTTGGTCGCCTGAGTAAAATTCGCGGCGCACTCTTCGACGTGGAGGGCCGGCCGTTCCGCGAAGGCGATCGCGTCACCTTTCTGGACGTCCATCGCACCTGTAATTCGTGCTGGTACTGTCTGGTCGCGAAAGCGACCACGCGATGTCCGCAGCGGAAGGTCTACGGCATCACGTACGGATTGGATGATGGACTGTGCGGCGGCTGGGCCGATCAGATTTACTTGAAGCCTGGCACGAGATGTATTCGACTGGATGGTGAGCCCGAAACGTTCATGGCCGGCGGATGTGCTTTGCCGACCGCGCTGCACGCGGTTGAGCGCGGCGAGATCGCGATTGGAGACACGGTGCTCGTGTTGGGCTCGGGAGCGGTCGGAATCAACGCCATCGTTCTGGCGCTGATGCGCGGAGCTTTGCGGGTGTTGTGCATCGGCGCGCCCGCCAACCGCCTGGGGGTGGCCACGCAAGTAGGCGCCTCTGATGTACTTAGTTTTGAAGAGCGCTCAGAAGCTGAACGGGTGGATTGGGTGCTTGAGAAAACGAAGGGCCGCGGCGCTGATGTCACGATCGAAGCGACCGGTGCGCCCGGCGCGGTCGTGCAGGCGATGCGTTACACGCGCGATGCAGGTCACGTCGTGATTGTCGGGCAATACACCGATCACGGTGAGACATCATTCAATCCTCATCTCGACTTGAATCGAAAGCATTTGGATGTGCGCGGCTGTTGGGGCTCAGACTTTTCGCACTTCTACCGCGGAGCGCAGATCATTTCAGATCCGGTGAGGTCAGCGCCGTGGCAAAGATTGAAGACACAGCTGGCGAGTTTTTCATTGGATCAGGCGAACGAAGCGCTCGCTGCTGTCGCCGCAGGACGAGTTCTAAAAGCGCTGATCGATCCGCGTTAGGAACAACCGCCGAGTAGGCTGTCAGTACCGGGAGCGGTAGCGACCGGATCATGATTCAACGTTCTGTGGAAGATCCCGTCGCTACCGCTCCGGGTACTGACACATTTCCCAGCCGTAAACGGCCGGGCTACAAAAAAACTCTAAACCTGAATCTGATTTCCCAACGCGACAAACCGATCAACTGTGGCGTCCGCCGGGCCGTTCATGAGAATCAGATAAGGCCCTTTCTGAAAGAGCATGATCCGTTTGCCGTCCTGGTGAAGGTGAATGCCGCTGACTTCGCGCACGGTCGTCGTCTCGCCGCCGCCGACGCCGAGCGCACCACGCGCCAATAGCCACGTGCGCCACGCCTGGAAGCTCGAGCCGTATTGAAGATTCAGCACCGCCCACTCCTGCCGCGACGAATCAAGATAACGCGCGCCCGTCAAACGATCGGGAAGGAAAGGCCGCATCTCAGTTGGTAAATCGCCGCCGGAATTGATTGACGCTTCGATCTGTGCGCCGGTGATCGTGTTGATTTCGATCAATGTCAGCCCGCTCGGTGTTTGCGCCGGCAGAGTCCACAGCGACTCTTTCGTTTCGGGATAATCAATCAAGCCTTCGCCGTTACCGACATTCTTCGCGAGGTTATCAACATTCGAGCTGACCGATGGATCGGCGCCGTAGAGAATGATGATGATGTCGCTGCCTTGTTTCGCGAGCACGTAAACGTTCCCCTGCGCTGAAACGATATGCGAACCGGCATAGGTTGCGCCTTTCGGACTTTGGACCGTTACGCTGGTCATCGTGCCGCCCATCGACGTCTTGATTCCCGTCGCGATGTCATCGCCGAAACCTGTTTGGCCCGGCATGGCGGTCACCACGTTTATGTAAATGTCGGGACCGCTCGGAACCGCTGATCCCACCGGAACCTTCTTGTAAGTCGCAGACGTCATGCTGGTCGCGCCTTTGGCAAGGCTTGTCTTCGTTACGCCGGGCGGCAATTTCGTGCCGGTGGTCGTTTCCGCTTTGCCGGTGCTGGTTCCGCCCAGCGCCACAGTTTCTACCGTCGTAGGTTGCGTGTCCTTATCAACCGGGAATTCACTGAGGGTCCCCGCCGCACGTTCGGGAATAGCAGGCGGCTTGCGATCGGGTGGCGTATAAGTGGTGGCGTACCAGACATAAGCTCCGCCGCCGGCGAGCACCACACCGAACAGTCCAAGAACGATGAGGCATCCCATCATCAACTTGCTGCGTTTCTTTCGTGGCGGTGCCGCCATCGGTGGCGCCTGATATTGCGGCGGTGCAGGTGGTGGAGCAGTCATGGTTGGAGCCTGGGGCGCAGCTTGAGTTGGCGGTAATGCTGCGGCCGTCGGCGCGAAGAGTTGCGTGCCGCAATTGCGGCAGAAAGCTTCACCCGGCGCAGCCGGAGTTGCACACTGCGGACACATCGTGGCCTTTAATGTTGGATCGCTCATCGAACCCCCTGAAGATGTTCTATGGTACGCGGTGGGAAGATGCTTCTATCGGGAAAGAGATTGAATGTCAACAGAAATTCTGAAGATACAAATCAGCAATCGCCGTGGAGTCAGTACCGGGAGCGATAGCGACCGGGTATCAGCAAGCAAAGGGTTATGTGGCGGTAAACATCAACCAGGTGGCTACCGCTCCCTGTACAGACCTCATAGCGTATCCGACTTATGACATGTTGCGATGGCGCGCACCCAGAGCTAACCTAACCGCATGGCAAGTGAAATGAAGAAAGCGCTGATAGTTGTTGATGTGCAAAACGATTTCTGCCCGGGCGGCTCGCTGGCGGTTGCGCACGGTGATGAAGTGGTGGCGCCACTTAACAAACTGATGAAAGAGTTTCTCGATCGAGGCGAGCCCGTTTACAAAACGCGCGATTGGCACCCACCGAAGGCTGCACACTTTGCCGATTATGGCGGAACCTGGCCGGTGCACTGTGTGCAAGACACTCGCGGCGCTGAGTTTCATCCCGGACTCTTGAACGATGCGCGCGTCAAAGTGATCTCGAAAGGCATCGACGAGAGCGCTGATGGCTATTCCGGGTTCGACGGAACTCAATTGGCGCAATCGCTGCGCGCTGAAGGCATCGAGGAAGTTTGGATTGGCGGACTCGCCACAGACTACTGCGTGAAGCACACGGTGCTCGATGCGCGGAAAGAAGGCTTCAAGGTCAAAGCTCTGGCCGACGCGATGCGGCCGGTAAATGTGAATCCGGACGACGGCGGGAAAGCGCTTGAGGAGATGAGCGCGGCCGGCGCAGAAATCGTCGGCAGTAAATCGAAAGCGGCGGGTAGAGGAGAGTAGAACACCCGCCGGCCGGATTCCTCACAAATTCTTACAGCGTCTGAGACAGTGCTGATGAGCAGCCCTTGCTCTCGCTTTACAAGCCTGTTCTTGCCCGCGCGGCAAGTTGTCACATCTGGCGAGCTGCTCACGGAACTCCTCGTTACAGTATTGCCGGCAACGGCCCGGTTGTGGCGCCGACGCCGTCGCGACTGATCCAAACACCAGCACCACCAACAGCGTAATCCACACGAAGCGTGAACTAATCTTCGATCTCATTCTTGTCTCCTCCTTTTGAATTAGGAACAGGCTGGGGACTGTTCGCGGAACGCTGAGGCATGAAGGACCGAAGCCCTTTGCACGGTTGGACGCGCGGGCGTTGTCGATGGGCGAGTCAATTTGGCGAAAAGCCTCCCTCACGGTCGGGCTACTGCCCCGGCCCGCCCGCTAAGCTTCGCACCCTCACCCAACCTCTCCCAGAGGGAGAAGAGCAGAGCAGGCGGTTCTGACAACAGCCCGTGTTATGATCGCCGCTCAATGGGCACGCTGAACTTCGACCGGTATCACGCCGCCATGGGCGACGCGTCGTACAAAGATGCGACCCAGGTCCATGGCAAACCGCTCAGCGAAATCATCGCGACCTTCTACTGCACGCAAAGAAAACTTCCATTCGCGCCGGTGCTCGGTCACGAGCGCTTGATTCGCCTGCTGGTTGACAGTCAGATTGATCGGCCGCGGCTGCGTTTCCTCGAGCAGGATCGCGGCGGCCTGCAACGCTTCGCCGAAGCTCTCGAAGACATTCAGTTTGTCGGCCGCATTCGGGCCGTCCGTCCGGGCGCGATCATGTTTCCCCAGCAGCCGATCGCCGACATCACCGGTAAGTTCGGTCTGACGCAGGCCCAGGAGATAAAGTTCGAGCACGCTTTCGATCTGCCGATGACCACGGCTAGCGTGGCGATGCAGTTTCGCATGGCCGCTGGCAATCGTTGGTTGTCGGATTTCTCTTTGCGCCGCAACGGCGACATCGAACGCGCGGTGGACATCGCGACCTACGCTTTCATCGGCGGCTTCAACGACACATCGAACATGGAAGCCGCGCACCGGCTCGACATTCCCGCGGTCGGCACCGAGGCGCATTACTGGCAACAGGCGTATATCGGATACATGACTGAGCCGGAGATCGATCCGCGCACGAACCGGCCCAAACATTTCGAGCAAGTCGCGTTCGAACGTTGGCTCGACGCGAATCCGAACGGCACGACACTGCTGCTGGACACGATCGATGTTTACATGGGCGCGGTGCATGCAGTCATGGCGGCGACTTCCAACGCAGCTCGGCGCAAAGCCTTCAAAGGTTTTCGTGTCGACTCCGGGGATCTGGCTGACTTAGGCAAGTGGTGTCTAGAGTTTTTTGAAGCGAATGGGTTGCAAGGGCTGCGGCCGAATCTGACGGGCGATCTCACCGTCGAACGCGTCCAGGAAATAGTCCGGGAATTTCCGCAAGCTGCAGGCTTTGGTATCGGCACGAAACTTTCCAGTGAAGTGAAGAACGTCGCCGGCGTCATCTTCAAGGCGTGCGTGGTCGACGGCCTCCCGACGTTGAAAGCTTCGAATTCGTTGGATAAGACGACGCTGCCGGGCCGGCTGCAAGTGTTTCGCGGCATTGACGCAGACGGAAATTACGTTGCGGATGTGACTGCGCTGGATGACGAAGAGATTGAAATTCCCGGCGCCGTACGCGTCGAACGCCTGCTGCAACCGTTCTGGGAAAATGGCCAGCACGAGCCGATCCCTTCGATCGAAAAACAGAAAGCATTCGTCGCCGATCAGATGATTCGTTTCCGCGACTTGGGTAACTATCCGCGCACTTTGAGCGATCGCCTGACGAAGTTGCGTGACGACCTGACCGCGCAGATGCGCGCAGACAATTCCGGTTGGGAAGAAATTCTGAAACTGCCGGAAGAGATGCCGGAAGAACTGAACATTAGTTCTCGATCTTGATAAACGCACCTAAAGTGATCTTAGTCAGCAAAAGTATCCGTGTGTCCTTGCCTCAAAACTGATCCTGCGGCTGTCTGTTTCGTGTAATTGTCGATCTAGAGTGGTCAGCGGCGAACTGCCCTTCGGAGGTGCCTCATCATGCGAATGAAAACAGTTGTTCTTCTCTTACTAGGGACGTTAGTTGTCGAAGTGATACTTGTCGTTGGTTTCGTCCTTACCAAGTCTTGGTGGGTACCAGTTGTTGCGCCAACTGTTGCGATTTCACCGTCAAGAAGCACGTCAGACGCTGAACAAATTCTGAAAGAGAAACTGGATAATTACAGTAAGCGGGCCGATGACATTCAGAAACTTCTCTCTCTGCTCCTGACATTAACCACGATCTACACGATTGCCGTTGCGGTAAGCGCCTACGCAAGTGTTCAAAACAATCTGCGAGAAGCGGAGAAAGGCATTCAAAGGCTCGATACAATAATTGAAAACAGCCGCGACGTTATTCCAAAACAAATCGAAGAACTGGAGCGCCAGACCCTCTACACGCGGAGAATCGCAGTAGCTACAGCCATTTCACAATTTCCGGAGAAGAAGGAAACCTACAAGGATGTTCAAGAGACTTTTGTCAAACTATTAATGGACATGCGAACAGGCGCGTATGCAACCGATCCCATGCTAAATCAACAGATCGCGCATCTCTACATAGCGCTGGAACGTTTCAGGGACGCCGAACAGGTAATGACGACATTCATCGAACGAAAACGAGGCCGGGGAGAGAGCCACGATAAGGCTATTACCGATGCCTTTTACGATCGGGCGTGTTGGCGAGCCTTGCAATGGCCGTCAGCTGATTCCGAGAAGCAAACCGGACTGAAGAGAGGAATCAGATTAGACCTGGCACGCGCGTTCAAACTCGATAATAGTTTGCAGGAAGAGGCGAGAAAGGACAGGCAGTTTAAGTGTCTCGAAAACGAAGACTGGTTCAAAGCCTTACTTCGCTAACCTAGAATTGGGCGGCTCTTCATAATGTTTGCCATTATAAGCTCCTGCGTGACCCTGTCAACGATATTCAGCAAGATCATTCGATTGACAACGTCCGAAATCGCGTGCTAAAAGTCACTTCCGACCTGCTTTAAATTGTATTCACACGTGAGCGTAGCGTTATCACCGCGCGCCCGTGGCCCTAAGCCCGAAGCGTTGCTGGCTCAAAGTGTAACTGAGTCGTATGGCACAGGAAGGCAAACCTCCAGAGTCTGGAGCACCGACGGACGCACCTACCGACGCAGCGCCGCAGACGGACGCGCGCGCTGACACGCCATCTCCACTTTCAGCCGATGCCGAAAAAGACGCGCAAGTAGAAGCGGCGAAAGCACGTGTGGTCGCCGCGAAAGAAGCCGCGCAGAAAGCTGCCCCGGCTGCGCCCGGTGCACCAAAGCCGCCAGTTAAGAAGAGAGAAGAAGGACCGAAGCCCACTGATGCTTCAAATCATCCGCTCGTCAAAAAACTGGGTGACAAGTGCGCCGGCGCGGTGACCGAAGCGACTGAGTTCCTCGGCCAGTTGTCGATTCGCATTGAGCGTTCGCGCATCGTTGAAGTATGCAACGCTTTGAAAGCGGATGCTGAGACGCCTTTTGACTATCTTTCGGACTTAACCTGCGTTCATTGGCCGGATAATAGGGAAGCGCCGCTGGAAGTTGTCTATCAGCTGTACTCGATTGCGAATAACGAACGCGTGCGGCTGAAAGTCGCGACGAATGGCGCCGGCGTCGAAAGCGTCACGAGTGTCTGGCCCGCGGCCGACTGGCCGGAACGCGAAGTTTACGATCTGTTCGGCGTCGTCTTTCACAATCATCCGGACTTGCGACGCATCCTGCTGCCGCCGGATTGGGACGGGCATCCTTTGCGCAAAGATTACCCGCTGGAATTTATTGAGAACGCCTGGACTGAGCGCCATCTGCCTGAGTTCTCGGATGTGCAGCGCGAACAAGTTGAGCAGAGGCGAACGTACGGGCTTGAGATTTTGTCGGTTCCGCAGGAACGTGAAGTGCGAGAGTTGTTCCGCGGCAGCAAAGAAGTGATGCCCAAGGATAAGTAAAAACTGTCAGTGGTCAGTTGTCCGTCGTCCGTCACAACTGACAACTGACAACTGACAACTGACAACTGACAACTGACTACGAACAATGAGCCCCAAGGAGATTGCAGCGCATTACGAAGCCAAAGTTTTCGATTCGCCTGAGGCGGCGTCGACGGCGGGTTTTGTTTTGACGGAAACGCACGCGCCGCGAAACGTCTGGAATAAGGCGAGCGCCGCACAGTCACTGATGTTGAAGCTGCGCGAAAAAAAAGAGGCCGGCGAAATCAAAGAAATCGGAATAGTTATCGAGCCCTGGAAAGTTACGGGATGTTATTTACCGAAGGAAAGTGAATCGTAAATGGTGAATCGTAAATAGTCAGAGCAATCGATCTATTCACGATTTACGATTCACTATTTACCAAGCAATATGCATCAGGTAGAAATCGCCACTACTCGGGAGTCGCTGCTGGACGCGCCAGAGATGACGCTCAACATGGGTCCGCAGCACCCCAGCACGCACGGCGTGTTGCGCGTGATCCTGAAGCTCGATGGCGAGACGGTGATCGATCTCGATTGCGACATCGGCTATCTGCATCGCGGCATGGAGAAAATTGCCGAGAACCGGATGTACACGATGATCGCGCCGTATTGGGATCGCCTGGATTACATCGCGGCGGTTTCCAACGGCTTGGTTTGGGTTGAGACCGTTGAGCAGATGATGGGACTCGATGTCCCGCCGCGGGCGCATTACCTGCGCACCATCCTGACTGAGTTGAATCGGATCGCCTCGCACCTGCTCTGGCTCGGCACGCACGCGCTCGACATCGGCGCTGTCACCATCCTGCTATGGGCGTTTCGTGAACGTGAAGAGATCCTGAAAATTTTCGAACGCCAGTTCGGTGCGCGGCTGACTTGTCACGCGTGGCGCGTTGGGGGAATGCCGAACGATGCCTACGACGATTTCGAAGCAGACGTGCGGCAGTTTATCGGCAATATCTCGGGACGGTTGGACGAGTACGAAACGGTCCTGTCTGAGAACCGCATTTGGTTGAGTCGCACCGTCGGCATCGGCGTGATTTCCGGAGAAGACGCGATCGCGATCGGTCTGTCGGGTCCGGCATTGCGCGGTTCCGGCGTCGCCTGGGACATTCGCAAGTCGCGACCGTACGCCGCGTACGCCGACATGGATTTCGAAGTGCCGCTCGGCGAAAACGGCGACACGTACGATCGCTACCTGGTGCGCATGGAAGAGATGCGGCAATCGCGACGCATCATTGAGCAGGCGATGGACAAACTGCCTGACGGTCCGGTGAACGCAAAAGTGCCGAAGCTGATTAAACCGCCGGTGGGCGATTACTATCACTCAATCGAAGGACCGAAAGGCGAGATTGGCTGTTACCTTGTTTCCGACGGAACGCAGCAGCCCTGGCGCATGCGTGTTCGGCCGCCGTGCTTCATTAACTTGCAGTCGCTGAAGAAGCTCTGCATCGGCCATCTGGTCGCGGACGTGGTCGCGATTATCGGAACGCTGGATATTGTTCTGGGTGAGATCGATAGATAGATGATTTTTCTTTTCGCAGCACCGACATTCATCGACAGCCTGCTCCTGAAATTTTTCAGCGAGCAGACGGTGAACTACGTTGTCTGGCCGTTCTTGCAGATTGGCCTGGTGGTGACGATCACCACCGGCTGGGTGGCCTACGCGACGTATCTGGAAAGAAAAATTTCGGCGTTCATGCAAGCGCGCCTTGGTCCGATGCGCGTCGGCCCGTGGGGCTTGCTGCAACCGATCGCTGACGGCTTGAAACTGCTGACGAAAGAAGATTTCGTTCCCGGAAACGCCGACCGTTGGGTCTTTTTCATTGCGCCTTACATTGCGGTCGTAGCCGCCTTCGTGGTGATGGCCGTCGTGCCGTTCGGGCCTGATTGGGCCGTGATCACAGACGTCAACATCGGCGTGCTGTTCGTGCTGGCGGTTTCCAGCGTCGGCGTGCTGGCTCTGATTCTGGCGGGCTGGTCATCCAATTCGAAGTACGCGCTGATGGGGGCATTGCGTTCGAGTGCGCAGATGGTCTCGTACGAAGTTTCGATGGGGATGGCGATTATCGGCGCGTTGATGTTCGCGCGCACGTTGTCATTGTCGGGCATCGTTAGCGCGCAGGGGTCCGATTCGATGTGGTTCGTGCTTTATCAGCCGGTTGGTTTTGTAATCTTCCTGATCGCCGGCATCGCCGAAAACAATCGCGCGCCGTTTGATTTGCCGGAAGCCGAATCGGAACTGGTCGCCGGCTTTCACACTGAGTACTCAGGCTTTCGCTGGTCGCTCTTCTTCATGGCTGAGTACGCGGCGATGGTCGTGGTCACGGCCGTCGCAACGACGCTGTATCTCGGCGGCTGGTACTTTCCGTTCGTGTATGGCTTGACCGAAGCGAAGGGTTATCACAACGCCTACGTCGCGATCAGCGTGATCGTGTTCCTCGCGAAAATGGGAATTCTGCTCTACGGCTATTTTTGGCTGCGTTGGACGCTACCGCGCTTTCGCTACGATCAGTTGATGGATATTGGCTGGAAGTGGATGATCCCCGCCGCGCTCATCAATATTGTAGGGACCGCACTTGGGGTAGGCGTCATTCAGGGCCTGGACGGCTATCGTGGGATGAATACGATCGATTCCCTGGACAGGGGACTGGGCTTGACCGGGACCGGCAAAGCCATCGCGATTGGATTCGGTATCGTGAATCTCTTGTTGACGGCCGGCATCCTGTCATTAATAAATAGGCGGTCGCGCGATTTTAATCTGAAGAAGCAGCGGCGGCAGATTCGTCTGGTTGATCTGCCCAAGGGGAAGCCGGCGGTTGTGCCGGTGAGTAGCCCTGAATCCGTTTAGAGGCGGGCTACTGCCCGCCATTTCGCGTAGCAAAGAAGTCGGGCGGTAGCCCGACTCTAAAACAAATTGATAGGGTTTTGATCTCAAATCTGAGATCTGAGATTTAAGCAATGCCACTAGTTCCTGTTCCCAAACCGACGTTAATTCAGAAGCTGAAACGCTTCTTCATGGTCGATCTGATAAAAGGACTGGCCATGACGCTCGGCTTCAATATCGGTGCGCTGACTTCGCGGGACTCGGTTGCCGGGAAGGGAATTTACACTGAGCAGTATCCGAAGGTACGTCCGGATGTGGCGCCGCGCTTTCATGGCGCGCCGCGGCTGAACATGGATCCGGAGACGCACGACACGCTCTGCATTGCCTGCAACCTGTGCGCGCTCGCGTGTCCCGAGGACTGCATCGACGTGCTGGCGATGGACGTCGAGATCACTGTCGCGGGCAAACCGCGTCGCAAAAAAGTTCTCGACGAATTTATCTTCGACACATCGCGTTGCATGTTCTGCGCCCTCTGTCAGGAAGCCTGTCCGACATACTGTCTTGAGCTGACACAGGATTTTGAACTCGCTACCTATTCGCGGGCGGGTTTCGTTTGGAATCGCGAGATGCTGGAACAGGGCAGAGAGACGGTTAAATACGAGTCCTGAGGAATTTCGAATTTCGAATTGCGGATTTCGAAATTCAAAATAGGCGACGGGTCAAATTCGCAATCCGCAATTCGGAATCCGAAATCATATGGTTCTTTCTGGTTGGGAAAGCGTCTTTTTCTGGATCTTCGCGATCGGTGCGATTCTGGCGGGGCTGTTGACCGTCATGGCGCGCAACGCGGTGCATTCTGCGCTCTTCCTAATCTCCTCGCTTGTTTCGATCGCGGCACTCTTCATCCTGCTCGGCGCGGAGTTCATCGCCGGGGTGCAGATTCTGGTTTACGTCGGCGGTGTGATGGTGCTGTTCCTGTTCGTCATCATGCTGGTCAACGTCGGCGCGGAAGAGCGGGGCACGGCGGCAATCTTTAATAAGCCGCCGCAGGTTGCCGCGGCGCTCATCTTCTCGGTGCTGCTTGTCATGGGATTGCTGTTTGCAATCAACCGCGGCTACCTGGGTTTACAAAAACGAGACTCCGCGAAACTGGAACAGTCTGCGGAAACCCGGCAAACCCAACAGCAAAACCTTCAGTCCGGCGCCACCGGAGTCAGTCAAATAAGCGCAGACACTGAAGGCGTCGGCCGAAACCTGTACACCTACGCAGCCTTGCCGTTTGAGATTGCGAGCGTGCTGTTGCTGGTCGCCATTATTGGCTCAGTAATGCTGGCGCGTACGTTGAAACAGGAAGTTGCCGCCGATGATGTTGATCCCGAGGTCGTGGGCCGGGCCAAATCTTCAGAACCGGAGGCGACGAGTTAACGCATGGTCGCGTTCGCTTCGATACTCGCGCTGTTTTTGCAGGCTGCATCCGACAGTCGCATGTCGGCAGCAATGGAAAGCATCAAGCATCCGGACCTGTCAAAGTTTCTCGTCATTGGCGCGATCCTTTTCATCATCGGCGTGGCCGGCGTGCTCGTGCGGCGCAACATCATCGTCATCTTCATGTCGATCGAGCTGATTCTGAACGCCGCGAATCTGAACTTCATCGCTTTCTCGCGTTACCTGGCAGACACCGGCGGCGCGAACCCGCTTTCCGGACAAGTGTTCACGGTTTTCGTCATCGTCGTGGCCGCGGCCGAAGCAGCGATCGGACTCGGTATCGTGATCGCGCTCTATCGCAATCGCGAAACGATCTGGGTTGATGAGATTGATTTGATGAAGTGGTGACGAATGCGACCAATAAGATAGTTAAGCCTTCATGCATAAATACATCTGGCTAGTTCCGCTGCTACCGCTTATCGGCGCCGCCATCAACGGCCTCTTCGGCCGTAGGTTTCGGTTTCCGGAAAAGCTGATCGGCGGAATTGCCGTCGGCTCGATTGCGCTCTCATTTTTGATCACAGTCGCAGCCGTGTACTCGTATGGGTTTAGCGGGAATGCGCTCTGGCCGAATCCTTACGTCACTACGCAAACTAGCTTCACTTGGATTAACGGAGGAGCTGTTCGTCAAAGCCTCGGACAGCAGCACTCGGCACCAGCGGCCGCTGCCGAAACTCACGGCGAATCGACTACAGCGCCGGTTCAACCTCAGACCGAAAGCTCAGGTTCATTACTCAACATTGAGTGGAGTTACCAGCTCGATCCTTTGTCAGCAGTTTTCATGCTGATTGTGACCGGCGTCGGCTTATGCATCTTCGTTTTCGCGACCGGTTACATGCACGGAGACCCGGGATTCTACCGGTTCTTTGCTTACATGGGCCTGTTCATGTTTTCGATGCTCGTGCTGGTGATGGGCTCGAACTTCGTGATGATGTTCGTCGGCTGGGAGGGCGTGGGTCTCTGCTCGTATCTGCTGATCGGTTACTACTTCAATCGCGAAGAAGCGGCGAATGCTTCGCGAAAAGCATTCATCACGAATCGCATCGGCGACTTTGGTTTTATCCTGGCTATCTTCGGCATCATCGCCACGTTTGGCAGCGCGCAATACACGGACGTTATTCAAAGAGCCGCGGGTTATCCGGTTGAAACGCTCGGGCATTGGGGGCTGATGTCCTGGATTGCCTTGGGCCTGATGATTGGCGCGTGCGGCAAGTCTGCGCAGTTTCCTCTGCATGTTTGGCTGCCTGATGCCATGGCGGGCCCGACACCGGTGTCGGCGCTGATTCACGCGGCGACGATGGTGACGGCGGGCTTGTACATGCTGACGCGCACGAACGTCATCTTTCAGCACTCGCAGACGATGATGCTGGTGGTCGCAATCATCGGCGCGTTCACCGCAATCTTCGCCGCGACGATCGGCATCACGCAAAACGATATCAAGAAGGTTCTCGCTTACTCGACCGTCTCGCAGCTCGGCTTCATGTTCCTCGCCTGCGGTGTCGGCGCGTTTGTGATCGGCATCTTCCACGTGATGACGCATGCTTTTTTCAAAGCCCTGATGTTCCTCGGCGCGGGCTCAGTCATTCACGGCATGCATCACGAGCAGGACATGCGGCACATGGGCGGCCTGAAGAAGTACATGCCGTACACGTACCTGACGTTTCTCGCCGGCTGGCTGGCGATCTGCGGCATCATTCCGTTCAGCGGTTTCTGGTCGAAAGATGAGATTCTTTGGAAGACGGCTTCGACGGACGTCGTGCCGATCGGTTGGCTGCTGTGGATTGTCGGCACCATCGCCGCGACCTGCACCGCGTTTTACATGACGCGTCTGGTGGCGATGACGTTCTGGGGCAAGTACAGAGGACACGGAGACGCCGAGACCGGGGGACACGGCGAGCACCATGGCGATCATCACGCGCATGTTCCGCACGAGTCTCCAAAATCGATGTGGGTGCCGTTAGTCGTCCTGGCGATTCTCGCGACCGTCGGTGGATTCGTCGGCATCAGCACCGCGTTCACCGGTGGCAAACATGTCGGTGGGAGGCTGAACATCGTCAACTGGATGAATCCCATCATCTGGAATCCGGCGACACATTCATTCGGCGATGAGCATGCGGAAACGCCCGCTCAAGCAAAGCCGGAAACAGCGGCTGCTGCTGATCACGGAGAGACTAAACCCGCTGCAGACGCGCATGCGGAAGTTGCGCATCCGGGATTCAATCTCGCTCATTCAGTCGAAAAAGTAGTCGGCAGTCACACGGCCGCCGAGTGGGTCTTCATCCTTATTTCATTGATCGTCGCCGGCGTCGGCATCGCCCTGGGTGTTTTGTTTTACCTCAAGAAGCCCGGCCTGGCTGACGTCTGGGCGAAGCGACTCAGGCCTTTGTATGTGGCCAGCTACAACAAGTACTGGATCGATGAGTTTTTCGGCCTGACTGTGACGCGGCGCACGATGGATCTGGCGCGCGCGGTCTATACGTTCGATTCGAAAGTCGTCGATGGAGTCGTGAACGGCCTGGCCGGAGTAACGCGTTTGACGAGCCGGATTACCGGCGGCACTGATAAATATTTCGTTGATGGCATGGTCAACGCGATCGCGAATTTCGTGGTCCGCCTGATGTCGCCGATTGTGCGCGCAGCGCAGACTGGTTTTATCCAAAACTATGCTTTGGTGATGGTGATCGGGTTGCTGATTGCCGTTAGTGTTTATTTGATTAAGGCGTTTTAGTTTTTCTCGGTGTCTCTCTGTGTGAACTCTGTGTCTCTGTGATTGACGTTCGCTGAACCCTATTCACCACAGAGACACAGAGTTCACACAAAGAGACACAAAGATATTCACGAGGGATAACGTGATCAAGAACAATATTCTCTCCATCATTGTCTGGTTGCCGGCGCTCGGCGGACTTTTGATTCTCGTCTTGATCAAAAAAGATCGCAGCGATCTGATCAAGAAGTTCGCGACCGGTTGGCTGGTATTCGATTTCATCGTTTCGCTTTGGTTGCTCACATACAACCGCGGCGTAGGTGGATTTCAGTTCCTCGAAGACCACCAATGGATCCCGATCATTGGCGCGCGTTACCAGATGGGCATTGACGGTGTGTCCGTCTTGTTGATTGTGCTGACGACTTTTCTCGGCGTGCTGGCAGCATTGTCGTCATGGAACTACATCGCCAAGCGCGAAAAGGAATACTACATTCTGCTGCTTGTCTTGCAGACGATGGTCCTGGGCGTTTTCACTTCGCTTGATCTGTTTCTCTTCTACTTGTTCTTCGAAGTCGGTCTCGTCCCGATGTATTTCCTGATCGGAATCTGGGGTGGAGAGAACCGGCTGTACGCGGCGATCAAGTTCTTTCTCTACACCCTGGTCGGCTCGGTCGTGATGCTGCTGGGCGTTTTGAAGATGTATTTCCTGACGCAGGACACGGCACTGACCTCGCAAATCGCGCCGGCGACGATGAATCTGCTGGCGGGAAATCCGGAGGCAGCCGGGTTAGTCGCGAACACTTTGCAACAGGCCGCCATACACGGCACCGGGACTTTCAACATTCTCTACCTGCAGGCGATCGGTTCAGTCATGCCGATGGGAACTTTGCAGGTGCTTCTGTTCTTCACGTTCGCGTTGGGATTCGCGATCAAAGTTCCCATGTGGCCGTTTCACACCTGGCTGCCTGACGCGCACGTCGAAGCGCCCACCGCGGGTTCCGTCATTCTCGCCGGCGTGCTGCTGAAGCTTGGCACATACGGTTTCTATCGCTTCAATTTGCCGATGTTTCCCAAAGCCTCGATGGACGAAGCTTACTTCGGCCGTTTCGGCGTGCGCAGCGTGATGGTTTTTCTGGCGATCGTCTCGATCATCTACGGCGCGCTGGCCGCGATGTATTTCGTGGTGAAGAAAGACGGTGATGTGAAGAAGCTGGTCGCATATTCATCTGTTTCATCGATGGGCATTGTGATGCTGGGACTCTTCTCACTAAATCCAAATGGCATCAACGGCGGGGTGATGCAGATGATCAATCACGGCATCTACTCCGGCGCCTTGTTCCTGCTGGTCGGCATCATTTACGAACGGCGGCACACGCGCAATGTGGCTGAGTTCGGCGGCCTGTCGCACATCATGCCGGCATACTCAGCGATATTCTTAGTGATGACGATGACCGCGATTGGTCTGCCGCTGCTGGCCGTGTTCATTTCTGAGTTTCTGGCATTAAGAGGCGCATTCGAAGCGAGTCCGTGGTGGGCCGGCTGGGCCGCACTCGGAATCATCCTGAATGCGGGTTACATGCTCTGGCTGTATCAGCGGATGTTCTTTGGTGAAGTAACGAACGAAAAGAACAAGCTGCTGCCGGATCTGAGCGGTCGCGAATGGGCTTACATGATGCCATTGGTTCTGATGTCACTGTGGATTGGCATCTATCCGTCTCCGTTCATTCGCTATATCGAAAAGCCGGTGAACGCTGTGGTCAAACAGATCAAGCCGGATTACAAGATTCCCGGTGAGCCAACGCCGCGGACGGTGCAGGTTGAGCCGCAGCCACACAAATGAACGTGATGAACTCTTATTCACACCGCGCTTCAGCGCGGTGATTGTGGAGCGATTGGAATGGGAAACCGTTTAAACGGTTTCCAGGGATCGTCAGAGCATCCTTGGCACCGGGCTAAAGCCGCGGTGTGAATTAGAAGGCTCGGTTCGTTAACTTAATGACTTTTCTTTTTCAAACAACGTCCCTATTCAACGTGCGCGATCTGCAACTGATCGCGCCGGAGCTGATCCTCACCGTGGTCGCGTGCGTGGTGCTGGTGATGGAAGTGGTGCTTCCTTACCGGCTCAGCAAATGGACGGCGTACTTCTCACTCGTAGGAATTGCGCTCGCGTTGGTTTCACTCGGCGCGCTCTACTACACCATTGGCGGCACTTTTAGATTTGGAAACCTAAACGCCCTGACGCCGACGGACGGTTTCTGGGGAATGGTGCGCATCGACGGGTTTGCGCTGCTCTTCAAAGGAATATTTTTAATTGCGGCCGCGCTCGCGATCGCCATCTCGATCCGGTTTCTCGATCTCGAACGCGAGCAGCACGGCGAGTATTACGCCCTGGTTCTGTTTGCCACGGTCGGGATGTTGTTCCTCGGCAGTGGTTACGATCTGATTTCGCTCTACATCGCGCTCGAGCTGATGGCCCTGACGTTTTACGTGCTCGTCGCCTTCACGAAGCGGCAACGCCGTTCGAACGAAGCCGGCATGAAGTACTTTCTGCTTGGCGCTTTCTCTTCCGGAATTCTCCTGTACGGCATGTCGCTGATTTATGGCGTGGCGGGCTCAACGAATCTCGGTGACATTGGCAGGAATCTGGCGGGCGCGAGCCCTGAGCTTCGGCCTTTGCTTTTGCTCGGCATGATTGCCCTCGCGGCTGGTCTGTTTTTTAAAATCGCCGCCGTGCCGTTTCACATGTGGGCGCCCGACGCTTACGAAGGCGCGCCGACGTCGGTGACCGCATTCCTCTCAACCGGATCGAAAGCCGCGAGCTTCGCTTTGTTCGCGCGCATATTCTTTGTCGCCCTCGCGCCGATGCAGATCGATTGGGCGCCGCTGCTCGGAATTGTCGCCGCGCTGACAATCGTCGTGGGGAACTGGGCCGCGATCACGCAGGAGAATTCCAAACGGCTGCTGGCGTACTCTTCGATTTCGAACGCCGGCTATTTGCTGCTGGGAATCGTCGCCAACAACACCTACGGAAACATTGGACTGTTCATTTATCTGTTCGTGTACACGCTAATGAACATGGGCGCGTTCGGCATCATCATCAGCCTGCGCCGCCGCGGCATCATCGGCGACAACGTTGACGACATGACCGGACTCGCGCAGAAAGCGCCGGGCATGGCTGCGATGATGGCGATCTTCATGCTGTCGCTCGGGGGGTTACCCGGTACCGGCGGCTTCATCGGAAAGTATTTTCTGCTGTGGGGCCTGCTGAGCCGCGGCGATGCTGAAGGTAAGACCTGGTACTACTGGCTGGCGGGCTGGGCGGTCATTAACATCGTCGTCTCCTTTTTCTACTACATCCGCTTTATTCGCGTGATGTACCTCGGCGATCGTGTGGCTGATGATGAACCGTTGTCGATGTCGCCCGCGCTCCGCGCCAGCCTTATTGCCGCGCTGGTCGGCATTCTGGTCATTGGAATCTATCCCCAACCATTCATCGCGTTAGCGCAAAAGCTGATGCCCTCAGCGGCGGCCCCGGTGGCGCCGGTCGTTTCTACTCCTGCGCCATCGGAGTAAACTCCAATCATGAACCACGCTTTACCTGGGGCCGACCTGATCGAGAAAGGTCTTAACGATTTCCGCGACGGCTGCGAGACCATTGAAGCGCTGCTGGTCGCGATTGGTGCACGGCGGTTACGGGAAGCTGGCGTAGATGTTCCTCAGCACGAATGGCACCTTCCAGAGCATCGACTTTATGATTTGTTGGCGAAGGATGATTCTGACTCAGCGCACTCCAGATACAACGCTCTAATTCGCCGATTAGTCAGCTACGAGCGAGCCGCCGAAGCCGCCAAATCACTCGCAGAGGCGCCAACCGCAGACTAGATCATGTCTGCAGTCCTTTCGCTCTATACCTTCTATTTCTTCACGGGAATTTCGCTTGTTCTGGGTCTGCTCTCACTTCGCGGCGGCGTCCGGTTTGTGCGTTATCTGCAGAAAGAGACTGCGAAAGAACTGCCGGAGTACACACCGTTCGCGACCGTGTTCGTGCCATGCCGGGGCGTTGATGATGGGCTGAAAGAAAACATTCTGAGTCTGTTCGCACAGGACTATCCGGAATTCGAAATAATCTTTGTCAGTGATTCCGTGGACGATCCGGCTTTTGCGGTTATCGAACAAGCGCGCCAAGCGTTTCAAAACCACACGGGCCCGGTCATCAGCACAATCGTCGCCGGGCCGGCGAGCGACAGCGGCCAGAAAGTCCACAATCTGCGCAAAGCGGTGAACGCCGCGGCCCCGCAGAGCGAGGTGTTCGTTTTCACGGACACGGACGCGCAGACCCAAAACTTTTGGTTGCGCGCGCTGGTGGCGCCGCTGCGCGATGACACAGTGGGCGCCACCACGGGTTATCGCTGGTTTGTAGCGCGTGACGGTGGGTTCGCTTCCCATTTGCTATCCGTCTGGAATGCGGCAATCGCGTCCGCTTTGGGTGAGCGAGGCGAAAAAAACTTTTGTTGGGGCGGCTCGACGGCGATTAAGCGTGCAACGTTTGAAACTCTCCGCGTCGCGGATCGCTGGAAAGGCACTCTCTCGGATGACTTCACACTCACCCGCGTTCTTCACGAAGCCGGTTTGCTGATCAAATTTGTGCCGCATTGTCTAACCCCGTCGTTTCATCGTACGGCGCCACGCGAGCTAATCGAATTCACCACGCGTCAGTTGAAGATTACGCGCGCTTACGCGTCGCATCTCTGGAGGTCAGTGCTGATCGGGAGTTTGATATTCGCGATAACGATTTTCGGCTGCATCGCGCTCATCATCGTTCGCGCCGCCCTGGGTGTCTCTTTCGCGACGCCGCATCTGCTGTTGCTGCTCATCTTTGTTATGGGCGCCGCTAAGTCGCACCTGCGTTTAAAGGCAGTGGGCTTAATCATCAACGATGAGGCCATGCGGCGCACGGGGACAACCCTGGCGCACGTGTTCCTGTGGCCCGTCGCATCGCTGCTGTTTCTCTACAATGCATTGGCAGCGGCGGTTTCGCGGCGTATCACCTGGCGGTCCATTACGTATGAATTGAAATCGCCAACTGAAACTGTCATTCTGGCCCGCGAACCGGTCCGACGCGCATGACTCACCAACGAAAACGTTCGCTTCTCGGAGCTGCATTGCTGGCGGCACTGATTGCGTCATCTGTCCCTGCTCAAAACCGACGTATCGTCGAGCCTTTAATGGCAATGATTACGACCGAGCGCGACTTTTCGCGCATGTCCGAAGAGAAGGGAATCCGCGAATCATTCACCGAATTCATCGCCGAAGACGGGATTCTTTTTCGACCGCGCGCGGTGTTTGGCAAAAAGTGGATGCAAGAGAATCCCTTGCCGGCCTCAACGACCCGACCACTACTGGTTTGGCAACCGATCTTCGCGGGAATGTCGCGGGCAGGCGATCTTGGCTACACAACCGGTCCGTGGCAATTCAAGAACGACATTAAAGATGCGAAGTTCTCTGGCTTCGGCAACTTCATGACTGTTTGGAAGAAGCAGCCGGACGGCAAATGGAAATTTGTAGTGGATCTCGGCGTCTCAAATCCTGAGCCGAAGAAACCGTTACTGTTAACTTATGGTGAACCCGCTTCCGGACGCTTCACACTTGACGCAGCCAAGGGGCGCAGTGCGCTACAGGATACGGAGCTCGACTTCTCCAACACTTCGGTGAAACGCGGGGCGGTTGAAGCCTTCCTCGCATATGCGTCGTCGGACGTGCGCGTCTTTCGAAATCAGAAGCAGCCATTCATCGGCCGGAAGGCTGCAGTTGCGGCCTGGACGCCGCTCGCGATTGAGTGGAGCTGGACGACGCAGTTCGCGGATGTTTCAAAGTCTGGCGACATAGGGTACAGCTATGGCCTCTATGCAATGCGCGATAAAGCCACGAACTCCATAACCGAAACCGGAAACTACCTGCGCGTGTGGAAGCGAGTCAGCGGCGCATGGAAACTGGTCCTTGATCTCACCGATCCGCATCCGCCCGAGAAGAAGAGTTAATGGCCACTAAGGCAGCGCAACTGGTTCAACTAATCCGTTCGACGAAACGTGAAAAGCGTCTCGGGACAGTGATCCTGTTTGTCACCTCACGTTGCAACTCCCTTTGTCGCACGTGCTTTTATCACAACGAGCTGAACCAGCCGGGCGACATGACGTTCGCGCAAATCGAAAAGGTCTCGCGCACGATGCCGCCGATTACAGACCTGTGGCTTTCTGGTGGTGAGCCGACGCTGCGTCATGATGCTTCGGAAATCATCGACTTGTTTGTGCGTAACAACGGGGTGCAGCGATTAATTATTCCGACCAACGGATTGGTAAAGGACCGAGTGTACGCGATCGTCGACGATGCGCTGGGCCGGCATTCGTCGATGCACTTGTATTTGAATGTTGCGCTCGACGGTTACGGCGAAACTCATGATCGGATTCGCGGCGTTCCGGGACACTGGCAGAAAACTCTCGACTGCATCGAAGCGCTTTATCCGCTGAAGGAGAAGTACGGAGAACGTCTGCGACTCAACGTGAACACGGTTGTATGCGCCGACAACTACACTGAGATTGAGAAGCTCGGCGAATTCATGTGGAGTAACTACGGGCTCGACGGCCAATACTTCAATATCGTGCGCGGCGAGACGCTCGTGGGTGACGAGATCAAGCAGGTGCCGGCGCACGTGCTGCCGAAGATGTACGCGTACATTTCGCAATTGACGAAGCATTACGGCGACCGAATGTTTGCCGACGACGACGCGTCGCGGCGCTTCGTCAAAAACGTCGCTTACGTGGGCACCATCACCACCCATTACCGAACTCAGCACGAGAACTTCGCGAAATCGACAGCGTGGCCATTTGCCTGCACGGCAGGGCAAACGATTGCCGTCATCGATTACAACGGAGATGTGCGCGCGTGCGAGTTGCGCCAGAAGTTTGGAAGTCTCAGGGATCACGAGTACGACTTCGGCGCTTTGTGGGCCAGTCAGGAAAGAACCGGGGAACTCAACGAGATTGACGGCGGAAAGGCGTGTTGGTGCACGCACGTGTGCTTCATTCACGACTCAATGCGACATTCGCGGCGGGCTTTGCTCGTCGAAGGGCCGAAGAATTACCTCACGAGATCCAATTGGGGCAATGGCTCTGCCATCTGATGTTCATTAAGATCGTTTAGAGGCGGGCTACTGCCCGCCCGACAAACAAGAAAAAGGCGCGCGTTAGCCCGCCACTAAACGGATCGATATTTCCTACTATTAACGTTCATGCGTTCACGCACACCTGACGACGACAAGCATGATACGAACATCAAGTCCGGCCGTGCCTATGGCGCGGCCATCTCACTGTTCGCGGCTGTCGTTGGTGGTTTAATCGTCGGCTGGCTGCTGGATCGCTGGCTTGGCACTGCCCCGTGGTTGCTGGTTGTGGGTCTTGTCCTCGGCGCGGCCGCCGGTTTTTACGAATTCATTCGCGCGACTTCCCGGCTCAACTAGTCTCTGTGGAACTCCCTCTCCATTGGGAGAGGGGGCGCAGCTTAGCGAGTGGTCGGATTGTTTTGAGATCGCGTCAGGCTCAGCTCGCGCGAAGCGAGATAAGTAAAGTTGAAATGTTCGCGCTAAGGCCCTCACCTTAACCCTCTCCCAAAGGGAGAGGGAATCTTCGTTCAAATTGAATGGCCTCAGAAATTCCTCAACCAACCCGCACATGTGGTCGTCTAAAAGTATTGACCATGCGATGACCCGCTGTGTATAGTCTTTCGAACCAGGGTGAATCGCCCGGTGGCCCCTCCACCAAGCAAGAGTAGTCCCAAGCCTCATCGCATTTTAGCGAAATTGTGAGTAGAGAGCCTACCCCTATGAAAGACCACGCCTACTTGTTGCGCGGAATTTTCGCCGCCATCTGTGCCAGTCTTCTAGTTTTCGTCGCCGGTTCAACTCAAAAAGCGTCGGCAGCGCCACAAAAAAGTCCGGTGCTGTATAGCGCTTCGAGTTCATCGACCCGAGCCGTCGCGCTCGAGTCGGTAACGTTGCGCGCCGAGCCGTTTCAGTTGACGTCCGACGGTTATTTCGGCGCAGGCGATACCCGAACGCGCATCGCCCTGTTCGGCACGGACTTCGAGTTTCTCCAAGGTGAAGGCGTGAACGCCTTGAGCGCGGACGCGCAGGATGCAGCCGGAGCAATCTATCCGCTAAATGTGGAGTACGTCGGCACGGTCCCGAATTTCGACGGCGTTTACATGGTGATCGTGCGGCTGAATGATTCGATGCCGGCGAATGTCGGCGACGTTCTGATGCGCTTAAGGCTGCACGGAATGGCGAGCAATCGCGTGCGCGTCGCCATCGGACAAGTTGGCGGCGGACCGCCGGACGATTTTCCGGGCGTAGGAACGCCGGCGCCGGCAACACCGCCGGGCGCGGTAACACCGATGACCCTCGCGCAGTATCAGGCTCAATACGACAGTCCGAGTTTTCCGGACGACGGTGACATCGCCAGATTCCTCGAACAAACATCATGGGGGGCGAAAGGTGACCGCAGTGATTTCAACCAGGTCCGCCAGATGGGCATCAACGCCTACCTCAACCAACAATTCAACGATCCAGTAGCTAACATTCCGAAGGGATCCAACTATCCCGATTTGGCTTTTCCGTCCGACGACTCCAGTCAGGGCTGTCCGAGTGGAAGTCCGGCAACATGCGGACGAGATAATTACTCGCTGTATCCCGTTCAGAGAACTTTTTTCACCAATAGTCTTTCAAGATCGGATCAACTGCGTCAGCGCGTGGCGTTCGCACTTCACCAGATGGTTGTCGTCTCAGGTGTTAGTCCGCTTGATCGACCGAGCTGGATGACCACGTATCTTCAGATACTCGATCGCGGCGCATTCGGGAACTATCGGACATTCCTTGGGGAGATCACCCTTAATCCCGTCATGGGCGATTACCTCGACATGAAGCTGAGCACCCGGACGAACCAGAACGAAAACTTCGCGCGCGAAGTGCTTCAGCTCTTCTCGATTGGTGTGAACGAGTTGAATTCTGACGGCACGGTGAAGATAGATGCGCAGGGCGTTCCGATACCTGCTTACACGCAGACGCACGTAAACGAATTCACGCGTCTCTTTACCGGTTGGCGAGAAGTGCAAGGTGGGCTGACACCACCAGCCGGAATGACCGGTTCCGTCATTAATTACCGTGATCCGATGGCGCCGCGCGGCGGAACGAACCACGACTTTAACCCGAAGACCCTGTTCAATGGCGTGATAACGCCCCAATGCTCCAGTGCGAGTGGTACCGCTAATATCAATTGCGCCATCGCAGATCTGACGATTGGTCTGGACAACATCTACAATCACGCGAACGTCGCTCCCTTTGTCAGCAAACAACTCATCCAGCATCTGGTCACGAGCAATCCCAGCCCGGCGTACGTCGCGCGGGTGGCGACGGTTTTCAACAGCAACCGCACTAACCCGACGCAGATGCAGGAAGTTGTGAGAGCGATCCTGCTCGATCCTGAAGCGCGCGGGAGCGTTAAGACCGATCCGAACTACGGCAAGTTGCGCGAGCCAATCCAATACCTCACGAACATTCTGCGTGGCTTCAATGCCACCAGCGATGGCGTGATCGCGAACCGATCGCCATCGTCGCTCGGCGACATGACGCTATACCTGGATCAATCATTGTTTCAGCCACCGACGGTATTCAGCTATTACCAGCCAGAGTACCAGGTGCCGGGAACCGGCATTCTGGGACCGGCCTTCGGCATCCTTTCAACTTCCACGACATTACGGCGCGCGAACGTGGCGAATCAGCTGGTCTATTCGGGAATTCCAATAAACGCGACGAACGCGCCGATTGGAACTCAACTGAGCCTGTCATCACTGGAAGCTCAGGCAAGCAATCCCGGCGCGATTGCGGATGCGCTCAACGCGCTGCTCTTGCACGGCACCATGTCAACGCAGTTCCGGAACTCGATTATCACCGCGATGAACGCGATCCCAACCTCGGACGGTAACTTCGCGCGCAAGCGGGCTCAGGTCGCCGTTTACCTGGTAACAACTTCGTCTCAGTTCGACGTACAGAGATAACAATCATGGCACCATCACGCAGAGATTTCTTACGGACGGGCGCATGCGCGCTCGGCGGCGCGGCGCTGGCTTCCAGCTTCGATAGCTTTGGCCTGGTTCACGCCTTAACGCCACAAGCGGCGACGGACTATCGCGCGCTGGTCTGTATTTTTCTAAACGGCGGCAACGATGGGAATAACATGGTTGTCGATCTCAACCAGTACAGTTCGTACGCGGCCGCTCGCGGAGTTGATTTGGCCATTCCTCAGGCAAATCTGCTGGCGGTTTCTCCGGTCACAGGCGGCTCTTATGGACTTCACCCCAACCTGACCGGGTTGCGAGACTTATTTAATCCGCCGTTTCAGAAGTTAGCGGTGCTCTCGAATGTTGGTCCTCTGGTTGAACCGCTCACCAAGGCCACTTACCTGGGTTCCGGCAAAAAACCGCTTCAATTGTTTTCACACTCGGATCAGGTGGGTTTGTTTCAGACGTCGATCGCGAACGTGGTCGCTCAGACCGGATGGGGCGGCCGCGTGGCCGACACTGTCGGCGGTTTGAATGGCTCGGCGACATTTCCGCAGAACGTTTCGATCGCCGGGATCAATTTGCTGTTGACGGGCGTGAACACACGGCAACTTGCGGTGGCTGACTCAGGCACGTCGCTGGCCAATGTGCTGCAACTGATTATGGCCGGCACGTCCGGCGAAGTGGCTTCGAAGACGACTGCGTTCAACGCCTTGCGCACCTATGATCGGGACTTCACCTTGATCAAGGCTGCGAGTGACACGCGCACCAGCGCCATGCAAACCGATCAGGCGTTGAGCACTGTAAATCCGATCCTGACTACGGTGTTTCCGAATACGTCGCTCGGGCGGCAACTCCTGCAAGTCGCGCGTTTGATCAAAGCTTCAAACGATGCGACGGCCGGAATCAACATGAAGCGACAGATTTTCTTCTGCCAGATCGGGGGCTTCGATACCCATAGCACTCAACTCACCGGTCAGGGCAACCTAATGACGCAACTTAGCGCGGCCATGAGGGCGTTTTATGACGCCACCGTTGAGTTGGGCCTGGCGAACAACGTTACGACGTTCACCTTGTCCGATTTCGGGCGCACGCTTCAGGTGTCCGGTGCCGGCGCGCAAGCGGGCACCGACCACGGCTGGGGTAACAATCATTTCATCATGGGTGGCTCAGTTGTGGGCGGACGTTTCTACGGAAGTTATCCGACCCTTCAATTGGGAGGGCCCGATGACACCAATAATCCGGGCTCGAGTGCTCGTGGGCGTTGGATACCGACGACTTCAGTTGAGCAATATGCGGCGACACTCGCCACCTGGTATGGATTATCTTCAGTTGATCTCCCCGCAGTGTTTCCTTTGATTGGGAGGTTCTCGTCTCCGACCCTCCCATTCATGACTTAACTTGGGAATCTGTCAGTAAAAATCTAGAATGCCTAGCGATCACCCGCTAGGCTATTTTAGTTAGGAGTGAGAGCAGAACCGAAAATGTGGAGTAGTTATCACCGACGGTTACTGATTGTAGTCCTGCTGCTGGCCGGCGCTGCTGCCTTGCTGGTTTCCAACAGCCTGCTGAATCCCACCGCCGGCGCATTCTCAGCGGGACCACCGCCCGGTTACGCGCGCGCGCCTGGCGAAGAGCCCGAAGCCTGTGCCGAGTGCCACCTGTCGTCTGGCGATCCGGGTGCGGGACAAATTTCGATCACGGTTCCGCCCACGTACGTTCCGGGGCAAACGTATCAAGTCACCGTGACTCATACGAATCCTGATACATCGCGCCTGCGGTGGGGATTTCAACTCACGGCGCTCGATTCTTCGGACGATAAGGCCGGCGAGTTGCAGAACACGAGCGTACTTACGCAAGTGATTACGGGTGGGCCGGGTGGCAATCGTCAGTACATTGAGCACAGTTCCAGCGGCACTTTCATCAATCAGCAGGGCGGAGCGAGTTGGACATTCAATTGGGTTGCGCCTGCGACGGACGTTGGAGTGGTGACGTTTTATGCCGCGGGCAATCACGCGAATAACGACGGCAACACTTCGGGCGACTACATCTACTTTACGTTTGCCAGTTCACAACCGGCGGCCGCCACACCAGATTTCTCCGTGAGTGGGTCGCCGTCGTTGCAGACTGTTGCTCCGGGCAACGGCACGACTTACAACATAACAGCAACGCCTGCTAACGGATTCACCGGAAATGTTTCTTTGAGCATCAGCGGCTTGCCGACGGACGCGAATGCTTCGTTCGATCCCACGTCGGTGAATCTAACGGACACCACAGCCAAATCTTCCACCTTGTCCGTGACCACTGGTTCCAATACGCCCGTCGGTACATTCCCGCTCACCATTACAGCAATCAGCGGGATGCTTCAGCACACCACGAATGTTTCATTGCGCGTGGTGAGTGCTACCAGCGCAGACGTTTCGATAACCAAGACCGCGTCGCCCAACCCCGGGCTCTCAGGTTCGACGCTCACTTATCGCTTAGTGATCGGGAATAGCGGCCCAGCTGCAGCGACCAATGTGAATGTCACGGACAATCTGCCCGGCGGAGTCACATTTGGATCGGCAACGACGACCCAGGGCTCCTGCAGCGGCACGGGCCCCGTAAATTGCAGCATCGGAACTTTGGCCAGCGGCGCGTCGGCGATTGTCACTATCACGGTCACGCCCACCGCGTCGGGCCAGATTACAAACAACGCGACGGTAACCGCCACGGAAGCCGATCCCGATTCATCGAACAACACGGCGGCGCTCATCACGGTTATCGACACTCCACCACCGGCGCCGATTCTGCTCGATCAGAATCTCACTGTTAGCCCCGTCGTCACCGGCTTGGATCAGCCGACGACGATGGCATTTCTCAAGGCGAACGAATTTTTCGTACTTGAGAGAGCTACCGGGCGGGTCCAAAGGGTCCTCAACGGTCAACTACAAGCGCCCGCTCTCGATCTTGCCGTTAATAACAACTCTGAGCGCGGCCTGCTTGGCATTGCACTGCACCCCAACTTCGCTTTCAACGGGTACGTGTATCTGTATTGGACCGAGAGCAGTACCGGAGCCGACACAGCCGATGTGGCAAGCGTGCCGACACTTGGCAATCGCGTTGACCGGTACATCTGGAATGGCTCGAGCCTGACGTTCGATCGCAACTTAATCAGGCTGCGCGCGGTGCAGGAGGATGCGGGTCAACCGCAGCGTGGGAATCACAATGGCGGCATCGTCCGGTTCGGCCTCGACGGAAAACTTTACATCCTGATCGGTGATGTAGGGCGCAGAGGCTTCCTGCAGAATCTGAATTGCGGTCCGACTGCGACTTGTCCCGGGCCGATGGTTGCTGACGATCAATTCGGAGGGCCAGAGCCCGATAACAATCACCTTACCGGAGCAATTCTTCGTCTGAACGATGACGGTTCGACGCCGGCGGACAACCCGTATGCCGGCATTCCTACCGTGCAAGAGACCGAGATTACGGCCAACATTCGCAAGTTGTTTGCGTACGGCATCCGCAATAGCTTTGGGATGGCTTTCGATCCGTGGTCGGGAAATCTTTGGACGCAAGAGAATGGCGACGATGCATTCGATGAGATTAATCGCGTGCCCGCAGGATTCAACGGGGGTTGGGTGCAATTGATTGGACCCTCGAGCCGGATTGCCGAATACAAATCAATTGAAACAACCTACGGTAATGGCACGATGCAGCAATTGCGTTGGCCACCGACTCTGATTGCCGACACGCCGGCAGAAGCGCTGTCGCGTCTCTACTCGCTGCCGGGTTCGCAGTACGTCGAGCCACAGTTTTCGTGGAAATATGCGCTCGCACCCTCACCAATTGGATTCGTGAATGGCAACGGACTCGGCGCCGAATACAACGGAGATTTGTTTGTCGGCGCGTCACGGACGACGCTGTTTGGGGGCTACCTGTTCCGCTTTAAGTTGTCGGGCGATCGGCAGTCCCTCGCGTTCAGCGATTCGCGGTTGCAGGATAAAGTCGCCGACAACCTGGACAAGTTCGACGTTACGGAAAGCGACAGTCTGTTAATCGGCAAAAACTTCGGGGTCACAACCGATATTCAAACCGGACCAGACGGTAACCTGTACGTCGTTTCGCTTTCGAACGGCGCCATCTATCGCATTACCAGCGAACAACCGACAGTGTTCGTGGCTAATCTCACGGGCGCGCAGGAGGTGCCGCCTAACAGTTCGACGGCGACAGGCACAGCGACCTTGTTGCTGGATCCAAACGAAGACGAAGCGCGCCTGGCATTAGACTTTTCCGGATTGTCGAGCGCGCAAACCGGAGCTCATATCCATGGCCCGGGTGCCGCGGGTAGCTCCGCGCCAATCTTGTTCCACCTGGCAAATGGGAGCTTGAGCGACGTCGTGATCTCGCTGACGCCAACCGACGTGCAGAATCTCAAGAATGGGTTGCTGTACATCAACGTTCACAGTAGCAACTTCCCGAACGGTGAAATACGCGGGCAGTTTGGGACATCATCCTCAGCGAGCAGCATCCAGTTCAACGCCGCGACTTATCGCTTCAGCGAGTCTGCAGGCGTGGCGACGGTCAACGTCACACGGTTGGGCGACATTTCCAGCGCGGCGGCTGTGAGTTACGCCACCAGCGACTCTGCGGGCGGCCCCAACAACTGTAACGTCGTTTCGGGTAACGCCTCCGCGCAATGTGATTACACCACGACCATCGGCAAACTGAATTTCGCTGCCGGCGAGACTCTCAAAACGATCAGCATTCCCATCACGAACGATGTTTACGCAGAAGGCGATGAGAATTTCACCTTGTCTCTGACGTCCGCAACCGGAGCATTGCTCGGCTCGCCGAACGTCGCGACCACCACGATTAGCGACAACGAAACTACGAATGGCACTAACCCAATCGACTCTAGTGACTTCTTTGTTTATCAGCACTACATTGATTTCCTGAATCGCCAGCCGGATCCGAGTGGCTACGCGTTCTGGATCAATAACATTGAATCCTGCGGTGCAGATGCCGGATGCCGCGAAGTCAAACGCATCCACACGTCGGCGGCTTTCTTTCAGTCAATTGAATTTCACGAGACCGGTCTGGTGGCATACCTGACGAATCGCGCTGCCTTCGGAAATATGAGCGCGCCCAATCCGCCGGTACCGCTAACCTACAATCAATTCGTCAACGACGCGCAGATACTGCAAAAGGACTTTGTGTTTGGTGCACCCGGGGCTGAGGCCCAGCTCGAGGCAAATAAGCAGGCGTACTTTAACGAGTTCGTTACTCGTCCAGCCTTTGTCGCGAAATACGGCGCCTTATCGAATCGCGATTTCGTAGACACCTTGTTTGCGACCGCGACTGTTGCTACGACAACAGGCGAATTGACGATCGCCGGCTTGAATGGCGCTCAAGTGGTACCTCCAACTGCGTCAACTGCAACCGGCGTCGTGACTGTGCGTCAGCCCATTAGCGGCTTAACGTTTTCGGCATCACTGTCTTTCACCGGACTAAGCAGCGCGGAAACGGTGGCGCATCTTCACGGGCCAGCGGCCACAAACGCAAACGGCCCCATTATTGCCACGTTGCCGAACGGCCAAGTAGTGAACTTCCCAATTACGCTTACTCTGGCTCAAGCTCAGCAATTGGCGAGCGGGCAGTTATACGTGGATGTGCATACAACGAATTTTCCGGAAGGCGAAATCCGTGCGCGACTCCCAAACGTTCAATTTGTGCGGGACGTGATTTTAAATGCGCTCGACGCCGGATTGATCACACGCGCGCAGGCGCTGCGACTGGTGGCCGAATCAGCGTTTCTGAAGCAGAACGAATTCAGGCGCGCGTTCGTCTTAATGGAATACTTCGGCTATCTCCGGCGCGATCCCGACACAGCGGGCTATAACTTCTGGCTGACAAAACTCAACAGCTTCAATGGCGATTTCGTCAAGGCAGAGATGGTGAAGGCCTTTATTACTTCGACTGAGTATCGACAACGATTCGGGCCGTGACGTTTAGTCGCGTGGTTCCAGTTTGCCTGACACAGGCTACTTGAATACGCACCCCGTGCTTTACTTCGGAGCAGTACGCGCCCCGCCGTGCCCGTCTAATGACGATCCGCGTGTAACCTCAAGCCGTTCCGCAAATTCGGTCGCAACCCCTTCTTCTACTTTTCGGCGACATAACGTCCACGCGTTTGCAGTCCTACGAGTCGTGGCCTGCCGCCTAACGAATCGACCAGTGTTTTATCTCAAGATCTTAATTGCGTCTTAAGACACGACTGAATTAACATTCGCCCTCAATGTTCTTAACCTGAGAGGTGCCATTGCTCGCCCGTCCCCATTCAATCCGAATAGAGAGGAAATCATGAAGACCAAATCCCCCGTTGCCCTGCTGTGTGTTCTGCTAATCACTTTGTTCGCGGCAACTGTGGCTGTCGCGCAGTCTCAAGCCACGACTGGCAACATCGAAGGTCGTGTCACTGACCCGAATGGCGCTGCCGTCGCGGGCGTAAACGTAACCGCCACAAACCAGGACACAGCATTCGAGAAAGCCGCCACCTCAGACACCGACGGAATTTTTCTGATTACGTTTCTGCCGCCGGGCAAGTACCGCGTGATCACTTCCGGCAGCCAGGGCTTTGCTTCCGCTGAATACCGAAATGTCATTGTCACGGTCGGCAGTAAGACACCGCTCGACATCGACCTTCAGGTCGGCACCACGACGGCAATGGTCGACGTCTCCGCGCAGGGGCAGATCGTTGAGACGACGCGGACTTCTGTTTCGTCTGTCATCAACGAGCGCGCAATCGAAAACCTTCCGGTCAACGGTCGCAACTTTCTCGACTTCGCGACCCTGACGCCGGGAGTAGTGCGCGAACCAACGCGCGCAGGCGACCTGTCGGTTGGTGGGCAAAAGGGAACTCTCAACAGTCTGCAAGTTGACGGCGCCGACAACAACAATACTTTCTTCGGCCAGTCATTCGGCCGCACCGGGACGCGCCCGCCCTATCAGTTTTCCGAAGAGTCGGTCCAGGAGTTTCAAGTTAATCAGAATGGCTTTTCGGCTGAGTTCGGCCGGGCCGGCGGTGCGATCATTAACGTCGTCACAAAGTCCGGTACGAACGAATGGCACGGCAGTGCCTTCGAATTCTTCCGCGACGAGTCACTGAATTCGAACACGCCCATTCTGACCGCGCGCGGGGCCAAGCGACCCAAGTCCCAGATCAACCAGTTTGGCGGCACGCTCGGCGGACCGATCAAACGCGACCGTGCCTTCTTCTTTGCCGCTTTCGACGGGCAACGTTCGACGATCCCCAACGTTGTGGACGCGCCGAATTTCTCCGCCCAATCGGCGGCGATTCAGGCGCTGCTTTCGCCGAAGATGGGAACTTACAACATTGGCCGCGATCAGAATGTGTTCATGGTGAAGACAGACATTCGGTTGAACGACTCAAACCAGCTGGTGTTTCGCTTCAACCAGCAGAACTTCACCGGCAACAACAACGAGAATGGTGGCCCGCTCAGCGTTGAGGAGCACTCTGGCAACAGCGTGGCAAAGACCACTACCTTCTCCGGTTCGTTGACTTCGACTCTGACCAGCAGCGTAGTCAACGAATTTCGTTTCCAATTCGGCCGCGACCGCGAGCCGGGCACCGCCAATAGCGACGTCGTTGAGGCGCGTATTCAAACGGGCGGCGGCTTCTTGCAGTTGGGGCGCAACAACTTCAGCCCGCGCGAAACCACCATCAAGCGTTGGCAGTTCATCGACACCCTTAGTTACACGCGCGGTGCGCACAGCTGGAAATTCGGAGCCGACCTGAACTTCGACCGGATATTCAACTTCTTCCCCGGTTTGTTCACCGGCCAGTACACGTTCAACTCATACGCGCTCTTTGCTTCGAATACTCCGGCTTCCTTCACGCAAAATTTTGCGGGGCCGAATACTTCCGGCGGGACGACGAATCCGGACATGAGCGACTATGGATTCTTTGTTCAGGATGACTGGCGCGCTACGCCGAACCTGACGCTCAACTTCGGTCTGCGCTATGACTACCAGAAGATGGCCGACCCGACGGTGAACAATCCGAGCGCGGCGCTGGCAGCGCTGGGACTAAGCACGACGACGCCGGTGCGCGACGGCAACAACTTTTCGCCGCGATTCGGCTTTAGTTATGCCTTTAACGAAAAGACTGTTTTGCGCGGCGGTTATGGAATTTTCTTCGGCCGCACCCCGGCAATCATGCTCGGGACCGCGCATTCGCAGAACGGCATCCAGGTCACCGGCGTGACTCTGAATTGCACACTGGTTCCGAATCCGTGCCCGACCTATCCGGCAATCTTCACGACGCCACCGGCGGCCGGAGCACAGACACCGAGTCTCTATCTGTTTGCGAGAGACTACGCGCAGCCGTACGTTCAGCAAGGCCGGCTCGGCATCGAGCGCGAACTCATGGCCAACACGAGTTTGTCAGTCACCTGGATGTATTTCCGCGGTGTCCATCTTTCGCGCGCGCGGGACATCAATCTGGGTGCTCCGGTTCCGACGGTGGTGACCGATCCGGCGGGACAAACATTTACTGTTTTGCGCCATCCCGCGGCGCGACCGATTACCGCATTTACACGCATCACTCTGTTCGAGAGTACCGGAGACTCGCGTTACAACGGACTGGCAATCGAGTTGAAGCGTCGCTTCGTACGCAATTTACAGTTCATCGCCGCGTACACCGCCTCGAGTGCGAAAGACAACAAACCGGAACAGACGATGGTGGTCGTCGGCACCGACGATATCAAAGGTTTGATGAACAATCAGGACATCAACGCGGACTGGGCGCGTAGCGACCTTGATATTCGTCACCGACTTGTCTTCAGTCCCATTTACGAAATTGGCCGAGTCGCCGAAAACAATGCGTTCGCCAGCGCCCTGCTTAGTCACTGGACGTTCTCCGGCATCATTACGCTCCAAAGTGGATTTGCGTATTCCGCTTTGATTGCCGGCGACGCAAATCGCGACGGGAACGCGGCGACAGATCGGGTCCCCGGCACTGCGCGCAATGCCTTCACGACTCCCAGTATTTACATATTCGATACGCGCGTGACTAAGTCTTTCCGTTTCGGCGAGCGGTACAACCTTAGTTTCATCGCGGAAGCGTTTAATCTCTTTAACCGTTCGAACCTGGCGACTGTCAACACCGGCCGTTACGGCATTGCGAGTTCTTCAGCAATTGTCTTGACCAACCCCGCTGCCGCGACACCATTTGGTGGGCCGCGCACGTTTCTCGGCGAGCGGCAGATTCAGCTTGGGTTGCGGTTTAGGTTCTGAACCGGCGGTTAATCCGGGCATGCAACAGGCGTCGTTTTCATTTGAGCGGCGCCTGTGTGTATTTGGACTTGCGAAGAGGCTGAGGAGCGTCGGGTTTCACTTTTCCATCTGACCGCTGACGACTTCTTTAAGCAGCGTCTCTTCAGGATCAATCTGAATTGAGATGGGAACTCTGCCGGTGCGCAGTGTCGCCGTTGCGACTTTGCCTTTCGGAAACAGGGTGAGAGAAGTTGTCTTGCCTTCACTGGTGACTGTGACCGGAACTGGATCCGAGAATGGCGCACCGGCTTGCGTCTGCTTCAGGATGATCGTGACTGAGTTATTGCCATTTTGCATTTCCGCAGCTTGCGAAGACCATTCGTAAACCGGATGGCCGCTGCCGTAAATCCAGCGCGCGAAAAACGTACGCAGATTCTTGCCTGAACTCTTTTCCAACGCGGCTCTTAAATCTTCGGTCGTCGCGTTTCCTTCACGATGTGCGTTGTAAAAGTTCCGCAGTCCGCGGAAGAATGCTTCATCACCAAGTTGCTTGCGCAACATGTGCAGGACCCAGGCGCCTTTCTCGTAATTGTTCGGGTTCAGCAGCTGCATTAAGTTCTGGGTTTCCGTGTCGTGAATCGGCGCATTCCGCTTCTCCTCATAGGCAAAGTAAGCTCTCGCAGCATCACGCAGGTACTCGCGAAAGGCCTCCTCGCCATCATGTTTCTCGATGAACAACGCCGCAAAGTACGTCGCGAAACCTTCACTCAGCCAAAGGTCGGCCCATGTCGATTGCGTGACCGAATCTCCGAACCACTGGTGTGCGATTTCGTGGGCGACCAGGCTCTCGATGCGTTGAGGAATGCCGAAATGCGCGCTCATCTTTTCGTCTGGGTTCCGATTGAACACCGTGCTGGCGAAGACGATAGCGCTGGAGTTTTCCATCCCGCCAAACTGAGTGGCGCCCACGATCAGCGCCAGCTTCTCGTACGGATAAGGGCCGATCGTTTGACTGAAGTAGGCGAGCGATGGCGCCGCGGGCGAGAATCCTTTCGGCGCATACTCCGCGTCCCGATGCGGCACGTTATAAAAAAGGTTTGTGATGCTTTTGTCGGGCGAGTTGATGATCGCACCCTGGTTCACCGCCACAACCATGCAGTAAGGTGGAATCGGTTTTGTCTCAGCAAACTTGCGAAGCTCACGATGTTGCTGGGCAGGCGAGGGAGCGTCTACGGTGGTTAAAGATAACAATTTTCCATTGGCTATCACCTGATAACCCGAAGGAGCAGTTACGTTGAATGAAACCGCTGCTTTAGCCGAGGGATGATCCAGCGTTGGGATCCAATGATGGACACGGTTAGGCCAATTGTCCCCGGTCGCGGAAGGTTTGCCGTCGCCATCATTCGCTAAAATCAGCCCGTCCTTCGGCCGGCCGTGATAGCCAATCGTAATTTTCAATTCAGCGCCGTTCCGCGGAGCGACAGGCAGCATAACGTCCAGCGTGTTGGACGTCCTCTGGTAACGCGCCGGCTTACCGGCAACTGTGACCGAAGTGATCGGCATCTCGCCGAAATCAAAATCTATTTTCGTGACGTTCGGCTTCAGCACGCGCAGCGTGACTTCGGTCCTGGCCGACGAAATCTCGGTCATCGCATCGTTGAAAGACAGCGAGACGTCGTAATGAAGCGGGCGCCAGTTGGTGACCGAGCGTTCGCGGCGCTGCGCGGGAACAAGTGTGGCGCAGCAAGCGAGAACTATCGCTGCAAAGAAAATGCGCGTGGCGCGCGGTGAAAACAGAAAGCCCCGGACGATTGTCATGCTGTCTCTCATCGTATCCCCAGCATTAAAAGCGCGGACCGATCGGAGACGCGTCCGTCGGTGTCGCGCCAGTTCTGATAAACGGCTCGTTCAGTCTCCGTCACCGGTCGATTGCCGAGCTTGGCCGCCGGCGTCCGCTCGAACGCGCGATCAGTCAACGCCATATGAGCTCTGCGCACGTGAAGCGATTCCGGACTCGTCAAAGCAGCTTCTGCGCTTTCCGGATCGGCGAAGAATTCTTCATAAGCCATCAAATGCCAGACGCGATCGGTCTCATGCTCTTCAACGGCAATAACTCGCAATAATCCGAAGCCACTCTCGAGCTGAAAGATCAGATCATCGCCAGGCGCAAACGGTGCGTCCATCTAAGTCTCCTGCCGCTCAGATTAACAGAGAGCCAGTGTCAGCCGTAAGTGAGTTCGTTGCCAAACGTGGAAATGCGAAACTACAATCCAGCCGTTGAGCCAATTCGATCCGAAAAAGAATTATTACGAAGTTTTGGGTGCTGAGGATGGCGCTTCGCGCCGTGATATCGAACGCCTGTATCGGCGGCTGGCGCACCGGCGACATCCGGATCGCGGAGGCTCAGAAGACGAAATGAAAGCGCTGAACGAAGCTTACGCGGTGCTGCACGATGACACGATGCGAAAGGATTATGACCAACAGAGAAGACGACCGATCGCGCCGACGCCTTTTATCAACACGGCGTCGCCCGCACGTGAAGTGGGCGCATATGGACAGGCGTTGAATGCGTTGGGGTGTTTGGCCGCGGGCTTCATGTTGTTGTTGCTGGTTCGATTCAATGGACTCTGGTTTCTGTGGCCGCTGGGAATTCTCGCGATGGGCGTTATGTTGTTCGGTGTTCTTATCGCGCATTCGGCAGTGAGGAACCTGCGCGAATCATTGCCGGCGGCGCATCCCGTCCGCCGGCTTCGCGCGGTACAGGAACTCGCGTTCTGGACGATCGTGCTGGCCGCGGTCTACGGTCTTTACTTGATTCTCACTGCCGTGTGACGGACACTCCGCAACAATGGTGACAGGTCTTGATGCGCTGTTCCTGGAAGTGAACAACCTCGAAGAGTCTTTGTCTTTTTATCGCGGCCAACTTGGCTTCGTTTTGGAGTCGCACAACGCCGACGCCGAGCCGCCCATGGCCACTGTGCGGGCGAGCGCTTTGAAAATCAATCTGGTCCAGCAGCTCGAGACGATGTTGAAGCGCGGTCGGGGCGTTCACTTTGTGCTGGGCGTGGAGGACGTTGATGAGCTCTTCGCAAAAATCTCTGCTATCGATCATAGTGTTCCGTCACCACGCGATGAAGGCTGGGGTGGCAGATTTATCAGCGTGCTCGATCCCGACAATTATCGACTGGTGCTTGTTGAATGGAATGCGAATCAAACCGAAGTGAGGTGAGGAAATGGGCTATCAGCACGTGGAAAATCTTCTGATCAGATTCCGTGGTCAGTCCGTGGACATCAAGACAATTTCCGGCGCAGTGTACGAAGGAATTATTGCAGATATCACGAATGATTATGTTGCGCTAAAAGTGCGTGGACAGGATGGCGAAACAGACAATGTCATCGTACTTTTGCACAGCATTGAGTCTATTTTGCCGCGCGGTTGAACTTGATTTGGGCCACTCGTGCGCTGTGCAATTACGTCATTTTTTGTTAAGAAAAAAGTTTTGTAAAAAACGTATTCTTTGGGTTGCATCGAAAGTGTGAGTTGTGCATAATCATCGCGCGTCCGCCTCCCCGGTGGACGAAGTGGTCGCGTGGGGTGAGGACACGTGGCCTTAGGGTGGGGCTTGTGGGAGGGCCCCGCCCGCTTTTATTTTCAGGGCCTCTTAAATCGCGCGCGACTAATCACTTCAATCCAACAACTCATTTCAGCGGTTGACATTCAGTTTAAAGGGCATAACATACCGCAGGATAATCAGCCCCCGGGCCGCTTTATCTAAGGACAATGAAGCATCGAGCCACCCGCAGGTGAGCAACGCCACAGTCGGCGCTTTTTGAAGTTGCACGCTGTGGCATTTTTGCGCTCTTCAGTCAGTTGCGGGTTCGCTCCGGTTAGAGACGAATGGCCTCATTTAAGCGTTGGTTGGTCGGAAGTCCGATCAAGACAGCGCGCTTAACACACGAGAGACTCACTAAGAAGATCGCGCTCGCGATCTTCGCGTCAGACGCCCTCTCATCTACCGCCTACGCCACTGAACAAATACTTCTCGTGCTCGCCGCCGCATACATGGCCGGGCAAACGGGTTCTTTCGGAAAAGTTATTCCGATTTCGCTTGCGATCAGCGCGCTCCTGATCATCGTTGCGACGAGTTACCGGCAGACCATTCGCGCCTATCCGTCAGGGGGCGGAGCGTTCATCGTTGCCAAAGAGAATCTCGGCACGACGCCGGGCTTGATCGCCGGCGCGTCGCTGCTGATCGATTATTGTCTTACGGTTTCAGTTTCCACCTCGGCGGGGGTTGAAGCGATCACTTCAGCGATGGTGGGCACTCGTTTCGCCTGGCTTCATGATCATCGAGTAGCCCTCTGCTTTTTCTTCATCACTTTCATCATGCTGGCGAACTTGCGCGGAGTTCGCGAGGCGGGATCATTTTTCGCCGCGCCCAGCTATGCGTTCATCGTGAGTTTCCTCGGTCTGATTAGTTATGGGTTGATCAGTTACTACATAAGTCCCGACGTTGCCCCCATTCCCGATGATGCGAACATGAAAATCGCTGAGGGTTATGGCGTTCAATCGTTGAGTTTATTTCTGCTGCTTGGTGCCTTCGCTAATGGTTGCGCCGCGCTCACGGGTATCGAGGCGATATCAAACGGCGTCCAGGCCTTTAAACAGCCTGAGTCTAAGAATGCCGCGATCACCCTGACCGTGATGGCCGGGCTATTGGTGACGATGTTTATTGGCGCAAGCGTGCTCGCATACCTTTTCGGCGTACATCCGCAGCACCGTGAAACCGTTATTTCGCAAATCGCGCGCGCTGTTTTTACCGGGCCCGTGGGATGGTTCTATTACGTGGTGCAGGCAACTACCGCGGGAATCCTCATTCTGGCCGCCAATACATCGTTCTCCGGCTTTCCTCGCCTGGCCTCGTTGCTCGCCAAGGACCGCTTTCTGCCGCGCCAACTTGCGAACCTGGGAGATCGGCTCGTTTTCTCAAACGGTATCGTCGTGCTTGCAGTCTTTTCCGGCACGCTCGTCTGGGCGTTTGGCGCGGACACCAGCCGGTTGATTCCCCTATACGCGGTGGGCGTGTTTCTAGGCTTCACCTTGTCACAGTCCGGCATGGTCATACATTGGTGGAAAGAAGGAAAGCAGCTCAAAGCGATGCGCGCGGTAGTCGCCACCGGCAATGTCGGCGCCGAGATGCCGATCGAGAAAAAGCGATCGGCAGAGGTAATGCCCACTGGAAAACTCGACGCCAGCCGATTGACCAAATCCGGCGAAGAGCCCAAGACCCTCGCCGAGGTGGCCGCACTGGAAAAGAAATCGCATTGGAAAAAGTACCTTGCTATAAATGGGGTAGGCGCCCTCGCGACTTTCCTCGTGCTCACTGTCTTCCTGGTCACGAAGTTCACCCATGGCGCATGGATCGTCGTGGTATTGATTCCTCTGATGGTTTTCATGTTCAAGCGAATTCACCGTCACTACATCGAAGTCGCCGAACAACTTTCTACCGAAGGCCTCAGTCAGCTTCGTCCCATACACCACGAAGTGATCGTGCCCATCTCGGGAATACACCGGGGCGTGATCGAGGCGCTTGAGTACGCAAAGTCGATCGCGCCGCATCACGTCACGGCTGTTTACGTGAACCTGGATGACGAAGCAGCGAAGAAGCTGCGCGAAAAGTGGCAACAGTGGGGCTCGGGCGTAAACCTGGTGGTCGTGGCTTCGCCGTACCGCTCGCTTGCCAGACCGCTTTTGAACTATGTCGATCGCGTCAAACGCACCAAGAAAGGCGTAGTTACCATCGTTCTCCCGGAATTCGTTCCCGCCAAGTGGTGGCAGAATCTGCTGCACAATCAGAACACTCTGTTCTTGAAAGGTGCTCTGCTTTTTAAGAAGGGAATTGTGGTGACGAACGTGCCCTACCACCTCGAACACTAAATGCCTGTCCTAAGCGCTGGCGCTGTAGGCCTTGCCGGCCAGGAAACATGCGCGGCAATAAACCGGACGTCCTTGTGAAGGATAGAAGGGAACTGTCGTTTGTTGCCCGCACTGCGCGCAGACGACCGTGACTTCGATACGCTGGCGCACCCCGGAAGTGTGGGACGCGGTGACGGCCGCCAGTCGCTCGTTCTTTGCCTGCTTGCAAACCTTGCAGCGCTTTGGCGGGTTCTTCAGTCCCTTGTCGTGAAAAAAGATCTGTTCGCCGGCCGTCCACAGAAAGCTCTCACCACAGTCGACGCACTTGAGGTTCTCGTCGTGAAGTTCAGACGACTGGACGTCGCTGGTTGCGAGGACTTCGCTGTCTGACATACTGTCTCCTCCTCACATGGATGCACGCGGCGACCGGCAGGAGCGGATTCGCACGAACGGATCAGTTAACTGACGAGGAGGCCGAGAAAGACTAGATTGAATGCTGTCAGGTTTGAATAACGGGCGAGCACTCAAAAACTGACGGCCACAGCGCGTGCAACTTATAACTAAGGCGCAGTGCTGTCAAGCGTTTTTGCGGCGAAAATCATCGCCTAAATTCGTTTAGTGAGAAGAGAATAATGAGGATTCTGGTTGTCGGCTCAGGCGGGCGCGAGCACGCGCTGGTTTGGGCTCTTAAAAAGACGAGCACGCAGCCCATGGAAGTCTTCTGTGCGCCCGGCAACGCAGGGATCGCCGAGATTGCTCAATGCGTTGCGATTGGTGTAACGGATGTTGGCGCGCTCGCTGATTTTGCCCACCGCGAGCAGATCGACTTAACGATGGTCGGGCCGGAAGCGTCGCTCGCCGAAGGCGTCGTTGATGAATTCGAACGTCGCGGACTTCGGATCGTCGGCCCCCGCAGGCAGGCAGCGCAACTGGAAACCAGCAAAGTGTTTGCAAAAGACTTCATGCAGCGTCATGGAATTCCGACTGCGCGCTACCGCGTTGCAGCTTCTGCCGACGAGGCGATCAAGATTCTGAGAAGCGGCGAGTTCGGCGATGAAAGCTCACCCATCGTCGTGAAGGCCGACGGATTGGCTGCGGGGAAAGGAGTCGTCGTGGCTCGCTCGCGCGACGAAGCGGAAAAAGCCCTGGCTGACCTTATCGCGCTGGGTTCGGCAGCAGAGCGCATCCTCATTGAAGAAGTACTGACTGGCCCAGAAGCATCGGTCCTTCTGTTTTCCGACGGCAAGGACTTTCGGTTAATGCCCGCCGCGCGCGATCACAAGCGCGTTGGTGAAGGTGACACCGGACCGAACACCGGCGGCATGGGATCGATCACCGACGCAAGCGTTATCGAGTACGATGTTTTGAAGAGAGTCGCTCGCGAAATAATCGACCCGACGCTACGCGGCGCGCGTGCGGAAGGTTTTCCTTTCCGCGGGATTCTCTTCATCGGCCTGATGCTGACGAGCGACGGCCCGCGCGTATTGGAATACAACGTGCGCTTTGGCGATCCAGAGACGCAAGCGATTCTGATAAGGCTGCAAACTGATCTATCCGCCATTTTTGAGGCGATCGTTGATCAGCGTCTCGGCGAACTCGAGGTGCAATGGTCGAACGATTCGTCCGCCTGCGTCGTATTGGCGGCCCGGGGTTATCCCGGCAAACCTGAAACCGGGACCGTAATCGAAGGTCTCGAACGCGCTGCTAAACACGAGAACGTGGAGATCTTTCACGCGGCCACCTCCCGCGGATCAAGTGCCGAACGGCTGACGGCGGGTGGTCGCGTGCTTGGGTTGACGGCAACCGGTGAAACGCTCGACGCGGCATTGGCCCGCTGCTATGCCGCTGTGGGCGATATTCACTGGGACGGAATGCACTATCGCCGGGACATCGGCCGGCCGGCAGCACCCAACATGGCACCGGGCGGTTAACGGGCCAGCTCTTACTGCCCGCTGCTCACTGTCTGTTATACTCACCGCGAAAATTGCCCGGACTGCAACCGTTTGCGCGCCCTTAACGTACAACCCAAGGCGCTATTGCGTGGCTTGTGAAGTCAAACCGGCAAATCTAAACCTCTGGAGGATGAAAACATGGGACTGTGGACGAGACTAAAACGTTCAATGCGCGCGCTGTTTGGCGGCGCGATCGAGAGGACTGAGGATCCGGAACTCATTCTCCAGCAGACAATCCGCGACATGCGGGATCGCATTCCCGATCTAAATAATTCCGTGGCGCAAGTGATGGCAACCGAAAAGCTGCTTGCCAAGAACAAAGAGCGGCTTGAGGCGCAGGTAGTCGATCTTGATTCGAAGATTAAGGCGTCGATCAAGATGAGCCGCGATGACATCGCCACGGCCTACATCGGGCAGCTTCAGCAGGCGCAGGTCGATTTGCAGAAGACCGTCCATCAGCATGAACACGCGCAACTCGCTTCGAAGCAGGCGCTCAAAGCCCGCGACAACTACATGCTCCAGATGCAACGGCGCACCGCCGAAGCGATGCAGCTAATCAATCAATCCAAGCAAGCCAAGTTGCAGGAACAGTTGGCACAGACGATGGCATCTTTCCAGCTTGGGGATGATGCCGGGACATTCGACGAGATGCGGGACAAGATTGACCGCCGTGCGGCTGCCGCTGAAGCCAAGATGCAGTTGGGCACATCATCGGTTGACACTCAAATGCAGGAGATCGAGCGCGAAGCAATGGACATGCAGTTGCAGGACAAGCTGCTCTCCTACAAGAAGGAGATGGGCTTGCTGCCGGCCGGAACTGAGGCAGGCTCGCCGCAGGCTTTGCCGGCGCAGGGCGAAACCAGTCGCCAGCCCTAAAACCGTTTCCGAGCATCCAACGTGCTGGCAGTAGCCCGACCGCGAGGGAGGGCTCAAGTTAGAAACAAGTGCCCAACAGTTTTCGTACGATAGATGGACTTGTCGAAGATCGATTTCCGATATGTGAAAGAGGCGTTCAAGGAGCCTCTGAATTTCTGGGGCATGGCAGGGTTCGCCGTCGCGGCCGCCTTTTTCTGGGATGTCACGCCTTTGTTGATGGGTCTGGGCGGCGAAGCGGTTTATTTAACAGTTGTGCCAGCCAGTCCTTTCTACCGCCGTTATATTGAGCGCCGCGAGAAGCAGCGACAGCATAAGCTGCGCGAAGCCCAGCGCGAACAGTTGATCAAGGCGCTTGACCCGCGCGAACGCGAGGCAGTCGAGTACCTGCGGTGGATGAAAAATCAGATCTATTCGAATTACCGCAAGTTCACCAACAGCAAAGAAATTCCTTCCAACCTGGAAACCCTCGATCAGCGCTGGGAAGACTTCGTTGATTTGCTCGACGTGTATCGCCGCCGCAAGCATCACCTTCGCTCAATCAATCGTCAGGCTGTTCAGAACCAGCTGAAGCAAGCTGAACACGCCATCCAAACCGCCACCGACGATCGGCAGAAGCGCATCCAACAAGCCAACGCGGAAATTCTCAAGCGGCGCGTGGCGGCCTTTAACGATCTCGAACGTTCAGTGCGCCTCGTTGAAGGACAATTGCAGTCCATCGAAAACTTCTTCGGATTGGTCAACGATCAGGTGGTGACGTTGCCGACGCCTGAGCGGGTTTCGGCCCTGCACTTCGAACAGCTCAGCGATTCGATTGCGATGACCCGTCAAATGCTGGAAGAAACCGCGGACACATTTGGCATGCTCGACAATCAAAACCGAGAACTGGATCTGCTTCTCTCTGGCGGTTCGAGGCAGTAGCCTGACCGTGTCAGAGGGCGACAACCAAGACGGCGTGGCTACGCCTCTCTAACAGTCGGGCTACTGCCCCGCAATCGACTGATTTGCCGCCACTTAACCCCTCAAGTATTTCCTCAGAAAACCCACTCTATCGTGTTGAAAAAAAAAGTCACCACAACATATTGACATCCTGAAAACTCAGGAGTATAGTCCGTCCTGCTTCGGTTGTGACGGCTGGCGGCGGCGGCGGAAAGGGTCCCGAACCCAACTCCGCAGGGATTTTTAACTTCGCAAACCGACCGTAGTACCTGCAAAAAATCGAATCTTTTTGAACGGCGATCTGGAATCGTCGGTGGCTTTTTATTCCTCGAAATCGGCTCGCGTGCGGTTCCCCGCGCGAGAAAGGTAAAATAGAAATGAAATCAGCGAGTGGCGCGAAGATGGAAAAAGTGTCGGAAAACGAGATCCTCCCGGCGAACGGTTCGCACGCCTCCGGCGTGCTGCAGGCCGGAGGCATGCGTACCACTCTTCGCCGCGCGATTCAGCCGTTGGGTTTGAATGCGCGGAAGGTGGTCGCCAAACGCTACTCGCTGAAAGACTCCAAAGGAACCACAATTGAAGAATGGAGCGACATCGTAGCTCGCGTCGTCGCGCACGTGTCTGTCGCCGAAACCAATCCCGCCGAACGCGATCTTTTCTACAACACGATGTCGGACATCATGTTGGCGCGCGAGTTCGTGCCGAACACGCCGTGCCTGGTCAACGCGGGCAAGCCCAACGGGCAACTCGCCGCGTGCTTTGTGCTCGATGTCCCGGATTCGATTGCCGGCATCATGAAGACGGCCACCGACGCTGCAATTATTCATCAGACGGGCGGCGGTACCGGCTTCACTTTTGAGAAGCTTCGTCCCAGCGGTTCGATGGTCAGCACCACGCACGGCGTCGCCAGCGGCCCGGTGTCGTTCATGAACATCTTCAATACGACGACTGATACGGTGAAGCAGGGCGGGGTGCGCCGCGGCGCGAACATGGGCATGATGCGTGTCACGCATCCGGACGTGCTGCGTTTCATTCACGCGAAGAACGATCAGCACTCGCTCACGAACTTCAATATCTCAGTCAACGTTACCGACAAATTTCTTGAGGCAGTTGATAAGAACGAGTGGTATCAGCTCGAGTTCGGTGGCGAGACCTGGAACGATCCGGTTTTCGATCCCGTCACGGGCCGCAACTACGTCGTCTATCGCCGTCCCGACGGCTCGACCGTCACCTTCCGCGACAAAGAGACATTCGAGACTGCCGATCTCTCCGACGCTTTGATTGAAGAGCCGCCGGCGCCGGGATTTGTTTATGCGCCGGACATCTGGAATCGAATTATTTCCAGCGCCCACAAGTACGCCGAGCCGGGCATCGCGTTCATCGACGAAGTGAATCGCCACAATCACATGATGAATTCGATGGGCCCGATCATGGCGAGTAATCCCTGCGGCGAGCAGTTTCTGCACTTTGCGAACTCGTGCAACCTCGGCTCGATCGACGTCAACAAGTTTTACAATCGCGAAAATCGTGTGGATTGGGATCGGCTGGCGGAAGTCACGCACTGGACGACGCGTTTCCTCGACAACGTGATCGATACGTGCGCCTGGCCGCTTCCGGAAATCAACGATGTCGTGAAGCGCACGCGTCCGGTGGGCTTGGGCATCATGGGCTTTGCCGACCTCTGTTTGAATCTGAAGATCACTTACGGCTCGCCAGCCTCAATCGATCTAATGGATGAGGTAATGGGATTTATTAGAAAGGAAGCCTGGACTGAATCGATGCGTCTTGGCGCCGAACGCGGCGTCTTCCCCGAGCTCGAAGCGAATCGCGACGCTTACGCGAATTTCCTGTACAACGACATCGGCATCTCACGCGAAGTTCCGCTCACCCCGCGCAACTATGAAGTTACGACGATTGCTCCAACGGGCACGATTTCCCTGGTTGCCGAGACGTCGTCGGGTGTTGAACCCAACTTCTCATGGGCTTACGTGCGAAAGGACACTCTCGGCACGCGCACGTACGTTCATACGCTCGCCGCGCAAGCGCTGGGGATGGATGTAGATCAAACCGATCAGGCTTCGATCGATGCCGCCGCCGCTCACGTGGTTGAGCATGAGCACGAACTGCCCGGCTATTTCATTTCCGCGATGTCGATCAGCGCAGAGCAGCACGTGCACGTGCTCGCCGCCGCGCAGCGTAACGTCGACAACAGCGTGTCCAAGACCTGCAACGGCGCGGTGAACGACACGATTGAATCAGTCGATCATCTCTATCGTTTGGCCCGCCAGCTTGGCTGCAAAGCCGTGAGTTATTACCGCGACGGCTCGCGCGAGAACCAGGTGCTGACTTCGATGAAGACTGAAGCCAAGACCGAGTCGCCAACGATTGTTACAACTACGACGATTCTCGATCCGACTCCAGACTCCGCACTCCAGACTCCAGACTCTCCAGTTCTGACTGAAGGCAGGACCGAATCTGAGAACGAAGCTGCCGCGCGTCGTCTGGCGGAAGCTGAGGCTGCGGCGCGCAAGCAAGGCGCAATTCGTCTCGAGCGGCCGCGCGAACTGCGCGGTGCGACCTGGCGCATTCCGTTCGATGGACAGAACCTCTACGTTACGGTGAATCACGACGACGAGATGATTCAGGAAGTCTTTGCCACCGGCCCGATCAGTGGTGGCGTGGGCATGCTGGCTTCGAAGATGCTGCGTGGCGGATTCGACGCAGCGGAAGTCGCTTACAGCTTGAACAAAGTGACGGGCACGCACGCTGTCTGGTTCAACGAACGCCTGCTGACGTCACCCGAACAAGCCGTCGCCGAATGCATCATGATCACCAACCGGCGCTTGAAGGGCCATCCGGATTCAGCGCGTGCAATGAAGACTCAGCCTTCGCTTGGTACACAGTCCTCCGGACTGCCTTCTCAGTCCTCAGTCCTGAGTCCTCAGTCCTCGACGGACACCCGACATGTGGTCGGCGCGATCATGTCCACGATGATCAGCACCTGCCCCGAATGCCACGGCCAACTGGAGCATGCGAGCGGCTGTGATTTCTGTCGGGACTGTGGGTACAGCAAGTGTCGTTAGGTGTTTTCTTATCATGTATACCCTGATCTCCTACTCGCCTTTCTTTCTAGCAAGTTAGAGCGGTCAGGGTATACCGCAAAATCCACCTCTCTGCTCTTCACTAAAATCAGTCTTTTTGTCTTCCTTTTCCTCGACCACCCCCGCCCATTGTCAGGTGAACTTCTGCTTAGAAACTATTAGTTTCTGAGCTGCGAAGCAGCTCATAACTACTCGTGAGCCGTAGCGAGGAAGGCAGTCAAGGGCGGAGCGAACTGTTTTTAGTTCGCGGAGTTCATCGGAGCGAAGCGGAGACCCTTTACTGCCTCCGCAGCGGAGGCTATTCGGTTGGAAAGCTTGCCCATGAAGCGAAGACTTGTTGCCGGTCGTCGGTAGGACTCAGCGGCGTAGAACTAAGTCAATGAAGTAATCCTCGCGCGTAGTTTTATCTCCTTCAAATAGATCGAGTAGTTCAGTCGAATCTATGATTCGTCGAAGAACCTCTCTCACTAGCGAGTCCGCATCGCGAGAAACATCTGCCAAAGTTCTTGCCGCAGTGGAGCCCATTACGTCCCCGTGAACAACTTTACTGCGGATGTTGTATAACTTCTTAACCCGGTTGAAAAGAAGTCTGCGTTCCTCATAATTGCCACCAAGGAATAGGGCAATTCGTTCGGCGAGTTTGTGCACGATCTCGGATGAGCCTGTTGAGAATAAGACTTCTAGGCAAGTCATGTAGTGGGAGATTTTGACAGAGAGATCGGTACAATCGCGAGCAGAGTCGGCAAAGAATGTAGCTCTTGAAAGCGCACGTACCTCATCGGCGCTTATTATGGTTCCGCTAGGTTGCACTTGCTCAACTGGGTTCAGAGTCGAGGGGCGCGTTGTCCTGGCACCAATCCTGTGGAGTCGTTCGTACAGCCCACGGGCTTGTAATAGTTCACATCGGGTGAATTTCTCAGGATGCCGGCACCCATTAGCAAGTGTGTAAAGGGATGCCCGTGAATTGCTTGATCCAATTTCTTTGCCGCTTGGGTCAACAGAAAACAGAAAACCGAGTCCGATGTTAATGGAGTTGTCTTTAATCAACCACAATGAGAAAACAAACTCTAGAAGAGAGTTATGCCATATCGACAAAATCTGAAGAGGCTCAAGAGATTCATCGGCTATTCCGCGAGTGAAAACCGCAATCTGCCTTTCTATTAGATCAAGGTATTCAAGTCCCCCTATCGCCAATTTCATCCGGTCTGATATCAGGCTTTCGATAAATGGTGATGTCCACGCCAAATAGATCCCGTCAGCCATTTCAAACGGTTCCTCAATTTCATCGCCGAAACTAAAGTCTTGAAATGAGTTAAGAAGGAACATGAAGCGTATGGAGAGTCTCAGTCGCGCGATCAAGAGGCTATTAATCGCAAACGTACGGGGTCACATTCAACGTTTCGCTGACTCACCCGAGGTCCCTCACGGCTCCACCCGTCTAGTTCAATGACGGTCGTGCGTGTCGTTTTATCGACCGGTCTCAGCTTACGTGATAATAGGTTTCCAAATCGCTCGTCGTGTGTCGATACAATTAGCTGCCTCTGATCTTTTGTTCTTCTAAGCAATTCGACTAAACCTAGCAGATTGATATCATCTAAGCTCTGTAAAGGATCATCGAGCATGGCTACGGAAACCGGCAGATTTCCTACGCCTATATTCAACGACAGGAACACGGATACCGCTAATGCGTTGATCTGAGAACTGGACAGCACAGCAGCTGGCGCATCGCACTCCTTAGACTCAATGGGGTCGTTGATCACAGTTGATAGCAAGCCGCGTTTGTTGTAGATACGTGAGGTAAACCTAACGAGGCGAAAAGTTGGGTGCGGATCAATTCTCGAGTAAACATTCTGCAGGATTGGCGTAATCCCTTCTAGGCGCCTTTCGACAACCGCTAACGAAGCCTCGCGGAGTGCTTCAATGACTCTTTGTGCTAAGTCGCCGGTCCTATTACGACTAGCGATTACCTTTTCACCTATTTCGTCCTCCTCGCGTAATGTCGCCGCTTCTCGCCTGACTTCGTCCAACGTTGCCAGCATTGAGGACTGGGCAAGACCAGTCGCCAAAGATTCGCCGCGACGTTGCAATTCAGACATCTCAGTGATTCTAACTTCTGTTTGGGCTAATGCTTGTTGGATTGTTTGATCGGTGTAGTCATCGATCGCCAATTCTTTCAGTTGTGTGCCAATCAGTTCGCGCATCTTCTCTTGTTCCGCAACTTGCCGTTCCGCTGATCTCACGGCTGTCTCGGCTTGTTGAAGCTGCTGCTCAGTTTTAGACATCTCAGCCAATAATTGCTGGAGTCTCTCCGGCTCCTTATCAACTGGTATGTCAAAGGGCTGATTCGCGAGGTGCGTTAGGCGTTCCCTTGTTGATTCTTGATCGTAAGCCTGATGGCAGACTGGGCAAACTTCACCAAGATTATCTAGAGCGAGAACGGCAAGTGTTTTGAGCTGTTCTCCCTTCTCCTTCACCGCAGCCTGTTGGCTTCTGAGGTCGGACAAGCGAGCCTGTTCTCTAGCGATGTCCTGCTTCAACTTTTCGCGACGAGTGAGCATTGCTTCAGTTGATTTGCGCAACTCGATTAGGCTCGGTACTGGTTCGTCGCTAATGCGTTTGCTCTCAGCGTAGAGCGACCGGAGATCCTGAACGCGTCGTTCACTGCGTCTGCGACGAGAAGTCAGCTCATTAATAACCGCATCTATTGAAAAAGATGCCTCTCGTGATGACGGCTCAACGCGCTTGGTCTCAATACCCAAGCGGCCCACTTCTTCCCACCACTCTTGCCATGTGCTATCGGTTATCGCGACCGTGGCCGCAGATGATCGACGCGTCAATTCACTAATGCGTGCGTCAACTAAAGCCCGCCGTTCTCGTACCGGCTTCAATTCCTCCATACGTTGGTTCGTTGCAGTGGACCAGGCTTTCTTCGCGCGTTCGAGACTTGCTTGCAATTCCGTTATGCGTCCAGTTCCGACCAACTCACTCAGGGTTTCGAACCTCTCTACCTCGGAAGCGGCTTCAACGAATTCTCGTATAACGTCCTGCTGAAGATAAACGCTGCGAGTTAGGACAGCTGCCAGGGCATCTTGTGCGTTGGCCGCCGTTGCGGCGCTCGGCCAGATTTGGCTAAGGAGATACGCCTCAGCTACAGGACCATGATAAAGATTGTCAGCAATCCGGGCGGTTATGCGCGTTTGCTTTCCATCATAACTACGCGTGATGGTGCAGGATTCGCCAGTGGTCGATTCTTTAAGTTTGAGCTCGACTCGTGCTTGACCAGTCTCAGAATATAAGGACACGAAACGCGAATCGTCTTCTCCGAGTCGCGGAATTCGACCGGTCAATGCCCACAGGACGCTGTCAAAAATAGATGTTTTTCCATGGCCGTTCGCTGCTACCAGAATGACGGCGTCTGCATCAAAGTCGAAGAATTGTTTCCGCGAGAAGCCGCGAAACCCATTGAGCTCAAGTGACGATAGTCTCATGCCCATTTATTCATCCGTTCTCTCATGCAGCTGTTCTAATAGAGGCAATTGTTCAGCGAAGGCATTAACAAGAATTTGTGTGACGTGTTCGGAAATTCCCTGATTAGCCAGTAGTTCAGGCAGAAGATCGAGCGCAGACTCTTGTGGAATCAGATTACGCTCGTCGGAGAGTGGTAATAGCGACCGTAACACGCGTTCCACGTCACTCGATTGTTGTAGATCACTACCAGTGGCGACGAACTTTCTTATTCGCGTTGTGTCACGTCTAATCTCATCTATCTCCGCAGACTCGGAAGTGAGGATACTGGGCGTCAAGAGGATGAGATACCCATCCCAAGACTTTGATTCAATGCGACCGACTTCGCCCGAGATAACGTCAACTAGCGAGCCTTGTCTGTCAGTCCACTCATCTAGAAGTTCCCTGCATGTGGCATACACAACGACACCAACGATATTGTATGGGTCCTCAAAGAGTCGTGAGGAAGAAGTATCCCAATCGGGAAATTTCTGGATCTGTTGGTAGCCTCCTGTAGCCAGCGTTTGAGTCGCTGCCGCCAGTAGATCACTGGTTGAGAATGCGCTAGATCCATCCGTCATGGAACTATATCTCCAATGGTTTCAGGCGCGCTTCGAATAACACTCACGTGGTACATAGGAGTGTCAGGCGCGATTAGATCATCAAAAGGTATATCGCCTCGCGCAATGTCTTTCGGTAAGGTTGGCAATTCAATGGGCTCTGAGGTTCCGGCGACTAAAACGCCATTAGCTTCCATCTCGTCAACACGCTGTCGTCGGGATCTCAGCTGCGCTTCCACTGCCGCCCTTCCACGATGACCTCGACCGGAGGCTAGAATATATCTAGCTACGGTCCGATGATCTCTTCGAAATTCCACCATACCATTTTTCAAAATGACAGCGGACGAAGCTGAGATTCTCGCGATCATGGCGATCGCTAACAATAGATCCCCGATGAGTCGAAACGCATCATCGCTTGCGGGCTCATACGGTTTGCTGGCGAGTAGAACATGCGCCCGAAGAATGCCCTGCGTGACAAAATCAAGATTCATGATCTGATTCACAAGGTCCCCTGAATTCTCGGCTGGTAGCTGTTCTTCTTCGGTTTTCTCGCGAAGCGATTGGTCAAGTTTACTACGGAATTCGACTGTCAACCGTTTTGCCAGCTCAGTCATGAATTCACCCCACCCGAGCTGGATGTAATGTTGTGCATCGACACCAGCTTCTAATGCAAAACGCGATCCTACGCGTGCTCCGGGACCTACCTGATAAACGACGGTCGGCATTGGGAGAGCTTCTCGAATTAGACGACTGCTCTCGAGTAAGACTGCTATGGGCGTCCCTAAACCCGCAAAGACAACGACGGGGGCTGTCAGCACCCTGACGGCGATGAGAGCTTCCCAATGATTTCTCCAGTCCTCCTCGAGCACAGAAGTGCGCAAAACCCACAATTCAGGGTCCGGAGAGTTCGCGTTTCTGTGCAAGTAATAAACATTGACGAGCTTGGTATGGGGCAGTTGCAAGTCCTCGGGCCGTTCAATCACGCCAACAACAGAGCCAAGTCCCAGCTGCGAAAGCGCAGTTGTAAGCGCCACGTCAAAATTCAGGGTGACGACAGACGAAATCGCCCCCTCAGCAAGCAATGCAGCGGTGATTAGATAGCCGTCATTGGGTGGAGCTACTTTGAAATCAGATATGGAGAGTATTCGATCGACAACCGGTTTTTGGAGCCGAGTCTTGTCAAACACCTTATCGCATAGGACCGAAAGGTCTTCAGGATTTGCACACTCGCCCTCGTTGAGTATTGAATCGGCAACAAGTCGTCGATGAACCTCAAGTGATAGGTCTCGAGAGATCGGTATGTTAGTCGGATATTCAACAGAGCAGCCAGCCCCAAGAATCAGTGCCACCTGACCGCCGGCAGGTGAGGATATTGCTTGTAGCAGTTCTGGGGGTAAAGGCACTGTCTTCCTTGAATTTCAGGCGTGTGTAGAGAACCGGGAAATCAGGGTTGTCACCTGCCAAGATCGTGGCCGTTAACAGCAAGCTTCCAAATAAAAAACACCCTATTTCTTCTCGCCTAGCCATGTTCATTCTAAAATCCGAGGCGTTCCTGCCGAAATCTCCCTAGGGCTCCTGAAACGGTTCGCGAAGTCTATCAGGCTTGCGAGAGTCGTCGCGAATATAAGCATATGGGTTCAGGAATTCAAGTAATTCGCACCTACTGTCCGTTCTGGGAAAGAACTGTTTACGAACTATGGGATGGACCTCATCCGGTAATTGCTGCGAACAATTATCTCAGATCAAATCTGATGTTAGAGGATGCTACGCTTGCCGACAAAGCGTACTCCTTGGTTCCATTCTTCCGATTTCTCGAGCGCAACGGACTCAATTTTTTCGATTTTACCGAAGGAACGCTCAAGCCATTCATTCTGCATTTTCGAAATGAGTTGTTCTGGCGCGTAAGACAGTCAGAAACCGGAATAGACAATAACCCAACTCGGCCGCTCCATTACGCGCGTGCGTCACACATGCTAGGAGAGGTTGGCTTTCTTTGTGCCTGGTGGGGCCTTATTCAGTCGGAAGCGTGCCGACACAGTTACAGAACCAAGTCGCAGTGGCAAAACGCATCGAAAGCCCTGCCCGATTACTTCAATATCGGTGTTCCGCGCGGGCGGCGAAAACTGAAATTCAACCACGTATTCGAGCCGAACGAAGTCGAAGCCATATGGAGTTACCTGACCTCTGAAGCACGTCCTAAGAAGCCTTTTATTCTCTCGGAGCATCCCTTTGGACCCAAGCGTGGTTGGTCATCGCGGAAGAGTGTCAATTGGAAAGCTGCCCAACAAACTTACAAAGATAAACGCGCGTGGTTTCACCGGCAACAGATGTTGTGGGCTTTGATGCTCGGATCTGGCATGCGCCGCAGCGAAGTTCCGCTAATCATGGATGAGGACATACGCTTTTACGGTGAGGACCTTTGGGTTTGTTTGAGACCAAGGAATGAGACCCAGAGGCTTGGCACAGCAAAGACTGGCCCTCGCACGATTTTCATCGGTTGGGATCCGAGAATAATTGTCGCTTGGCAAAACTGGGTGCGAAGTCGTTCGCTGTTAATCGATAAGTGGAAACGGTCAGGCAACACGTCCCATCACATGTTCTTAACAAACCGTGATGGTGGACCGCTGACCGTGAACGGGTTGGATAGCCTATTTGAAAGCCTAAACACAAGGTTTCCGATCTTTGGTGGAGAATTCACGGAGGAGCAATTCACCGCACATCCACATGCAGTTCGTCACACGGTTGAGTCCCTCTTCGAGGATTGGGGGGTTCCCCGGGACATACGACAACGACATCTTGGTCACAAAAAACCAGAAACCACAGATTTGTACGGAAAAGTATACAGGAGACGCTACGTCGATTTTCTCTCAAAGCTGGAAAGCACCCGAACTGCCGAAATGACAAAAGCTTACAGTGACAACCTAGTGTGATTCATCATGACGACCAACTGTGAATTCCTCACAACCGATCTTTGTCGAGTCGAGATTCGGTCTTTTACTCTCCAGGCTGAGATAAATGTTCGCGACAAAGTTTTTTTGATCAAGTTTGAGTTCGGTTCGACTCCATTCTCGCACGACATTCGCGCGTTTCTAATTGATCGCGGTCCTCATTGGACGAGTAGAACTCTTCAGGGTTACTGTCATGCCATTCAACGGCTCCTTTCTTTCTCTGCTTCTCATGATCGACCCAGTCTTACATCAGAGACGTTTGCAGCCTACACAGAATGGTTGAAAGCTACGCAATCATGCAAAGGAACAAAACTGACGGAGGAGAGTCGTCGATTTTACGGAAGTCTGTTGCTTCAATTCATCGACTGGCTAGCGGATGGCGGCAGAATTAGCTTACGAGACGCTCATGCCGCTCGCCAACGTCATCGTGCTGCCTTTAAGGGCAGTGCTGCTCGCAAGCTCGAGTTGATGAGAGCAAATGCCATTCCGCCAGAGAGATTGATTCAGCTTCGAAAAGCTGTCCGACTCGAATACGAAGAATGTCAGGAGCTACTGCAAACAGATCCTGAGGTGTTGATCAATGGTCAATCGTGCTTTCCGTTATTGCCGTTTTCCATCCTTCTCGGAATAGACCTAGCCGTGCGTCCGGTCGAATTTAATCACATGAAAATTGGTGATCTCCGGGGCGATCGGCTTTTGCTAAGACCGCCAAACAAGGAACCATCCGAAGTCGCCCTCACCTCGAGCATCGGATCATGTTTTGAACTGGCCCAAAAGGTGATGTCGCAGTACCGCACATCTTTAAGGTCTGGGGAACCACTGATGATGATCCGATGTCTCGGAGGCCCATGGAGAAACACACTCTTCAGGTTCGATACCGTGAGGTTGAACAAATCTCTCGAAAGATTCTATGAGAAATATTTTGAGTTTCTCGATCCGGACGGTATTCCGTGTCTTTATACCTTTTCCAAATCTGAACAAGACCCGGCGCCTCAAAAATGTCACCTACCCTTCAAGACGTTACGCGGGGCAGCCATAACCGAAGCCGCACGCCACGAGCGTAATCCGGAGACAGTCATGCGATTTGCGCGGCATCTCACGTTCGATACAACGATGAAGTTTTACATACACGAGGCACATGAGCAGTGGTTGAGAAACATCGCCACCTACCTTGCGCCTTCCGCGGAGATGTTCAGGATTTCATTAGCGAACAAGATTGCATCCCCTCAAGATGAGGGGGTCGCGCAGACAGCCTCTGCGAAGGTTCCCGGTGGTCATTGTCAACAGGCGGTGTCGGGAGACTATTCTTGTCGGCGCGCTTCAGATTGTCGACTCTGTCCGTTCTTTCGAATTCATATTTCTAGAAAGTCGTTTTTTGTGCAAGAACGTGATGAAGCTTTGAGTAATGCCAGCAACCTGGAGAACGATTTAGGCTTAACTCGTGACGCGCAAAACCTGCGCGAATTTGCTGCCCTCAATCAAGCAATAATTGATCGAATCGACGACGCTATTTCTCAGGCGTAACAACGATGACGCTTGCAACCGAACATCAACATCTAACAGCTGCTCCGTTGGATTTTATCGGTGGTAAACCTTATGTCCACCACACTGGCGAATTCGTAATGTTCGACGACGATTCATGGTTGATATCTCCCACAATCGGGGATCGGACGAGCGTCTCATTTGGCGATCTGCCTGCTTGGTTTGTTAGGCCGGTGAAAATCACTCTGAGTCATGGTTGGCTAAGCTTAAGGAGATCTCCGAACTGGTGCGCAATCCTAGTTTCAACATTCCGACAGATGTCGACATGGCTGGAAGACTTTAATGGCGGTTCGATGGCAGATTTGAGGAACGAACATAAGCTGATTTTGCAGCGTCGAATTGATCAAGAGATTACTCGATATCGCGACACGCTGCACGAGGCAGCGACAAAAGCTGGGCGTGTACTGAGCGATCGTGAAAACAAACGGATCCAACGTGAGTCAAAACTGCATGGACCCAAGTTTGCCCGGAATGCCATTAGTGCATTCAATATGGCGGCAATTCTCTACGAAGAAATCGACGGCACTACAGTGCCAGTCCGGTTGAAACGATCAAAGCTTCTAAAACAGTGTGAAACCCGATCCGTAGGTTCGGCCAATCCCGACAAGGTTCTTAGTCCCGACCAAATAGCAAATATCGAATATGCCCTTCGACAGGATCTGCGGCGCTACCGAAAGGGACTGGAAACAATAAAACGGCACCTTCAGTCACTTGACTTGCGAAAAGCAGAATTTCGTCCGCTTGTGAGTTTTGATACTGAACGCTATTTCGGGTTAAACGGCTTTCGAGAACACAGAGCGAAGGATGTCGCTACATTGAGAGGCCTGTCGCCGAACTCGGCGCCAGACGTAACGCGCCGCATTTCGAAGTTTCTATCCCACCGACTCGGCGCTCCACTTGCTGCCGAAGTCCTTCAACTACGTAGCCAATTCGGCCAGGCCGGCCAAAACCTCAGTGAAGTAACAAAGAATCGTGATTACGTGCGTACTATTCTGGCGAACGTCGATCTCTCCGCTCCAGCAAGCCCGACAAGCCTTTGTATCGTTCTTTACTTTGGGTTGAAGGGTAATCGTATGCATCCGGCGTCAGCGATTGGCGCTCAAGTGGGCCTGACAGAGATTTCAGTTTCGCGAAGAATATCCGCTGGGCTTCGTCGGTCGATTGGAGAGACTAAGAGTAGGCGAATAATGGCAATTCGCGAAGCCTTGCCGCGTTATCTTTCTCGCGCGATCAAAGCCCAGGCATTGAGACTACAACTTGCCGCAGCAAGACGCGTGAGTGCCATTCTCGAGCTTGAATCGGAACCCAAGGTGAAAGTTCAGTCGATCGCAGGTCGGCGAATAGTAGAAATCCAGTTCCGAAGCCGTAAGACTTGGGGTGATGAGGGCTTACTAGAATGGGTCCCTTGCGTGGATGGCTTTGGAGAAATGGCGGAAGATGCAATTCGAACCGCTCAAGGACTCACCGCTGAAATCAGACCTCTGGCATCTGAGGACGCGCAGAAACGACTATTTATTATACCTGGGCGGTCCATTGGCTCCGCGATCGCCCTTACAACGAAGGTTTTGGCAGAGTATCTATATACCAATCAACCTGGGAAAGTTGACTTGCTTCGTCGTCACAAACTCGACGATTTATTGAGCTTCCAGCTGCATCACGCACGTCACACCCACTCCACTCACATGATGGAGGCCGGCGGAACTGTTCAAGATGTTGCTCGCTACCTTGGTCACATTCTTGGCGGGGGAAGTACAAGAATGGCCGCGACCTTTTATCTCGCTGGCGGCACAGACAAGATGAGGCACAGAACGGCCGAAGCGCTGCGAAGAGGCGCCGCAACAGGGATGATTTTTGACGGCGTAGCTAGGATGAAAACTGAGGCGATGGGGGAGGAGGCCAAGAACATAACTGTGCCGCCGAATCAACTATCATTTGAAGAAGCGAAGCGAAGAGTTCTCCAAGCTGACATAGTCGACGATATTCCTATGAGTCCTCAGGAGGCGGGCAAACTCGCCTCGCAAAAGGTCGTTTTTAATGTTACCCGCTATGGCGGATGTTTGTTACAAGCGAATTCAGGGCCTTGCCCCACAGCGAATCCTTGCCCAATCGGAATCTTGCCAAAAGGTACCGACCCGGTGCTAGGTTGTGGATGCAAGTACCTAGTGCTACTGCCTGATTCTGTTGAACAACTAACGGCGGATATAGAAGTCATGGAGTCTCAGCTTAGTCGCATGCAGGAGGATCAATGGGGATGGAAGTCCCACACGGAAGCAAAGCTAGATCATTACAAGTCACTTCTTGAAACTGCTAGATCTCTCAATGGGTCAACCTAAGACATCACAACCTTCTGCTCCCATTGTCAGTGCGCGTGAGCAACAACTTTTGGATGACTTCCAGCTTTTGAAGAGCCAAGGAGAGAAGGTTACTATTGCTGGGTTCGCTCGACGTAACGGTTACGCGAATAAGTCAGCACTTCGCCATTTTCCGGTTCTACGCCGAGAATTAAGTGACTATGTCGCACGGTTTTCGGCGGCGTCGCAGAAGCGACAAGGCTCATTAGAAATCAAATTCCTCGAGTCGCAGATTGAGCGGCAGTCTCGCAAAATTGAGCGCCTGGAGACCCAAGTCAAGACCATTCCCCAACTCAAAGCGAGGATTGTCAGACTAGAAGCTGGGAAGGAAGAAGATAGCCGTAAAAAGCGGCTACTCCGCGCCATGCTGAGCACCGTCATATCGTTTCTTAGCAGTAGCGATTTTGCAAAGGCTCGTGACCTAAGCGCTCGCCTTGAAAAGCAAGCGAAAGCACTTATGGAAGATGCTCAGGACGATCTTGGCTCATCCGGTAAAGGATAGAGACTTCCCCATGATTCCCTCCCCACGCGTACACATTATCGGATCACCTGAGGCGAGCGACTTGATTCGCTCACTGCGTTCTGAAACCCCCGTGGCTTTCGTAGGTTCCGGAGTGTCGATTTGGGAGCCTTCGGGAATGCCAAGCGGACAGGACTTTACAGCTTCACTCTACTCATTACTGTTTGATTCATCCTTTCCTCTTAGTGCTGAAGAACGTCCCATCATTCATGAGTTGTTCAATGAAATGCCGTTTGAGCACGTTCTTGAAGTATGTCCGAATCCTCGAGCGGCCGGCGATCTTTTGGTTGAACTGTACGGTAGAAACGTTCCAAACGCCTTTCATAAAGCGTTAGCAGCAGCGCTGGGAGGTGGCGAAGTTGCATCATTGGTAACCACCAATTATGACTGTTGCCTGGAAGCGAGCTTGAGTTTACTTCAGCTTCGAGTCCGGAAAATAGTCACCGAAGACGATGCCGAAACGTTCGCACCCTCCCTGCCGACTTACTTCAAGATTCATGGCTCTAGTGAACCAGGACTAGAACACACGGCAATTCGCACACTCGGTGAAGAACATTTGCTACCCGCTTGGAAGCGTTCAGTGTTAAGAGATCTTCTAGACCATAGGACGCTTGTCTTTATCGGGTATTCTGGGCGCGACTTCGAACTTTGTCCGGAGATATCTCGCATCGCACCCTCGAAGATTGTTTGGATCAGCCGTAACCCAGCCCCACCAAGCGTGAATGCCAAATTACTATTACAAAATTCAGACGGCCATATTTTGAGCGGCGATATGAACGCAGTCCTGCACGAGTGGCTAGGCTCTGCGCCCGCAAAGTTGACAACTGGCATGGATGTTGTGACTCAGCAGTCACTATCAAAGCGATTTACTCACGAGCAATTAAAGGAGTGGCGCCTGGCAATTCTTGTGAGAATCGGAGCCCCCATATTAGCGCTAAGGACAATCGAAACGGCAGGGACCTTGGATCGTGTAATCGCTAAACGCCAGCGTGGCCATGCTCTTGTAAGTGCCGGGAAGTGTCACTCAGCCGCGGGAGATTTTCTACAAGCGAGCTGGCAACTCTACAGGAGACATGGGCGCGCGGCAGCGGGCGATGCGCTGCTTGACGTTTGCGATGCCTATAGGATCTACGGTGCAGTCTCGCGCTCATGGATAACATTCGCGGCCGCAGCTTTTCTCGTTGACAAACAGTCTCGTGCCAAAATGCTCCTAAAGTCAGCTCTCTTACTCTTTGCTGTGCACGGTTTCCTGCCGCCTACGTTCGCACGACTGCGTCGATGGTTGCGTCACTGTTCAGTCCTTGTGTTGCGCAAATGTGCAATGGAGGCACTGGCTAAAGGAAACTGGCTTGATTTTCAACAGGCGGGTCTTGTGGGACTACGACTTGGAATACCTCTGGAAGACTTGGCAGAAGGCGATTTTTATCCCCCACCCCAGCCTGGAGAGGGGTATCTTCAACTTGGCTACTTTTTGGCGCAATCGATGGCGCTTCTGGACGAGGTCGAAAAGCGTCCGCCTAATGGTCGAACGGCCATAGAACGATCCGAACTTGCTTTGGCTGTCAGTCGCCAGTTGCATTACTGCGATGTATTAGGAATCGCGCCCCAATCGTGGAAACTACGGGCCGCGTCGCGGTCCTGCTTTGACTTAGACAGTGGACAAGAGGCCAACTACATTGACTCGATGCTGACTAATTTTCGCGCGTGCGAGTTTACACGCATCATGAGATCTTACTGGCGTCGACGTATGCCGCTTCTGAGAGTGCGGTAAGGCACGAGGATGAGAACCGCCGAGTTGCTGTCAACTTGAGGCCTCGTTATGCTGATGCGGTGCGTACCAGTTCGAAACATCCCGCATCATTCAGCGCACGTCTTCGCTTGGCCAGAGAGCGGTTTCGAGAACTTTTACTGCAAAACGCACCTGAAGCCGAATGGCAGGCACTCTTCACTGAACACCCGTACGTACTTTCCCGTAGCCTCCCTCTCCGTCTTTCTCCTACGGACATAGTTCCCCTAGGCCGGCCAGGACAGAGCGAAGCTGACTTCATCTTCTACCAACGCAGCAAAGCCCTCATCACTGGATACGGGGTTATCGAGCTTAAACGTCCTGATTCCCGGGTGCTAACATCGCCGCGCAACGATATCGTTATTCTTACCCGAGAAGCGGACACTGCCATCCGACAGGCCAGCCACTATGCCCGAGCGTTAAAGCTCCCTGAGCGCGCGATTTTCCTCGGCGCATCTCAGCACCTATTCGTGATTATGGGTTTGTCTTCACACCTTACCAAGACTATCAGCTCCGAGTTTGTGCGTAATCAAACCGGTGGACTCGTACCTATGGGTTGTCAGATCCTACCTTACGACGAACTCTTGCGTCGCTTCGAATCTTCGATTCCTGACAGGCTGCTCGTTTTGGCGCCACTCATTCCACAGTCAAGCACCGCCGGCGTTTCGCCCGGAGATGGCCGTACCGAAGGCCTAACGAACCTCTTAGATACTATTAGAGACTCCGGCACCCACTTAGAATCGCTGCTTGATTACGCTACGCGACGGGCACGCCAATTGGCGCGAGATTTCGGCGACGAAACCGTGGATTATGAGAGCATTTCACAGGAAGCATTACTGCTGGTCCTGCAGAGCCAGACAAAGATCCCTGATGAAAGGGGCCTATTAGATAGAGTCATCGCTAGGGAGATTCGTGACGCTAGGCGGCACAGCCCGCATGAACGGTCCCACGTTCCACTCGAAGTCCTGTCCGAAGGCAGAACGTTTGGTGACTATATAGACTTATCGATTTTTGGTGAGTTTGAACGGCAACAGAAATCAGTCGACCTGTGGGACGCTGTCGGTCGTCTTCCTTCTGACCTAGCACATATAGTACAACTGGTGGTTCTTGGTGGATTTGATGTCCGAGAAATCGCGCAGATACTTGACCTGAGTCCTCGAAACGTGCGGCGAAAGTACGAGCAGGCTATCGTTCAACTAAACGCACTTCTTCGTGCCGGCCGTGACGGATACTAAGCGCAAGCACCCGCTTGTGGCGAAACATAATCGATTTCAGCTGAGGCAAGTGCCACTCCGCAAGCATTGTGGTCGTTTCTGGGAATCCTTTTCACTGCTCGTAGCTTGAGGTGGCTCACAATTGCGTAGGCGTGCAGCGGGAGCAGCAACTTTCGGACAGCCAACACTAACGCTGGGCATCACGCAGAAGACTTCAACTTCATAAGATTGCAAACTTTTGGAGGTGGCGGACTATCGGGACTTCTTAACCGTTGGGATTTTACTAGGCAGTTCCATTTCGTCGTCAATAATCGCCTCAAGGAACTCGCCACGCCCCGCGCTCGATACTGCTCGCGCGTAAGCTAATAACACATCTAGCGTTGGCTCTAAGATCCCGCGCTCATATTTCGAAATGTAATCGCGTTCAATCTTGTTCTCTAGTCCGAGGCGTCTAATTAATTCACCTTGAGACAGTCCGAGCTGGGTCCGAATGTGCAGTAGTTTTTCAGCCAGTCTAGCCGGTTTGCGTCGCTTAGACTTGGGTCGCGAACGACTTTTTCTTGTCCCTGCCATCTCAGGATTCCCTCCTGAGAAAGCAGTCTCGGTTTATCGGACCTAAATCCTTGCCTTTAGGGATGTACGTCCCTAGAATACGCCCAAAAGAACGTTCTGCCGCGTTTTCGAGCCTCTGGCTCTTAGCGACAGCCTCCATTGGTAGAGGTGCCGAAGAACGTCATTTTGGTTCGAACGATCAGTTTTCAAAGAAGACAGGCCTTAAAGATATCAAAAGTTCAGTTTCGTCGATAGGGCTGTCTGCACCAAGCGATGTCTACAAAGGACCATAACGAGACGTTAGTTGGGATCCACTTACTGATCGGTAGTGTCTTTGTTCTCGGCTTGATTGGGGCACCGTGGATCATCGCTCGAAATTTTAGACACGTGGAGCAGATTCCGCTCGCGATGTTCATCTTCGGAACAGTTTTCCTGGTAGCGGCTCTGATGTTTTCGACAGCCATTGCGATGCGCCGCCAAAAACCAATTGGCCGAAAATTGGGTCTCTTCGCAGCCGGCGTTCTAATAGTCCTCTTCTGGCCGGCCGGCGTATACAGCTGGTGGTTCTTCCATAGCGATGGAGCTAAGCGGATCTACGGTGTTCAGAAAGGGTAGTCGCATCCCGGACTCATGTCAGAAACGAAGAAAGCAATTACGATCGCGCCTTCTTTTTCTATTGATGCCGTAGCTGAATTGATTTGTGTGCATCGGTCAACGGTCGAGAGACTTCTTGAGAGTCGGAGACTCGGCTTTTACCAAATCGGTCGCCGCCGCGTAATTGGACAAATACACTTGGACCAGTACTTAGCTCAGGTTGAGCGGGAGGCGAGAACAGACAGCGAGCGCCGATAATCTCTTCAAGTGCCGTCGTAATGGCAATGACTTTAATCAAACGAAAAACCCGGATAAGCGCCAAGCGGGTAGCCGAAATCATTGGGTGCTCCGAAAAGACTGTGTATAACCGCGGCGCCGGCACTGACGAACTCACGCGCATTCGCAATGGTCGGCGCCAGGTACGGTTTATCCTTGAAGAAGTAATTGCACTCGCCGAAAGGCAGGAGAAGGAAGCGCAGAGGCCGATCGCTCGTCGCTGACTCATGAACCGAAGAGCGATGAAACCAATGCCAGCTTTTAGTTCTAAGAAGGGAGGGTGTTCGAACAACAAGACATCTCCGTAATATCAACACCAAGAGATAAAACACGCTTTGCGCCGAGTGAACCATGGAAACGAACACTTCTAACCAACTGCAGATTAACCCGAATCTTGAGCTCAAGCGGGCGAAGTACACCATTGAAGATGTACAGCAGCTCTGTGGCGGCATCTCCCGGTCTACGGTCATGCGTGAGATCCGACGTAAACGATTGGCCTGTTACCGCGCACGTCGAACGTTGCGCTTCTCCGAAGAACACATCACGAAATATTTGGAGAGAGTTGAGCAAGGGGTAAGATGAAGATGCGCGTTCCTTTCATATTGTTTGACCTTCCCAAGTCATAATCTTTACGGCCCGTGCAACCAAAAGGCCCTACACTCCCCCTTCCAACGGATTCTACGTCATCAAACGATGTGATTGCTCCTACCCGCACTGCGGTCTGGTAGAGCATGTCACGAGAGAGCGGTCAGCCACATACTTCCCACAATTGCGGACAGTCAACTTGACACTTCCCATTTTTCACGCGGCAGCGTAGGATACTTCAAAATGTATGCTTTTTGAAGTCTCAGCTTTACGGGAGTTGTTGTGACAAAAGAATCAACGCTTTACGAGATGTTAGTTGAGGACACGCTTGAGGCGAGACACGGTTTACGTTTTCTCAAAGGCTACGGCGAACGCGGCGCAGTGATTTACAACGAGGCGCATGTTGCCGCACGGGACGGCTCAGTCCATCCAGACTTCGCTCCCTATTATGAAGGGCAACTGCTTTTTTATTTGCATCAGACTATGTTTCTGAAGTTGGCCAGTGACTGCGGATTGGAGTCGTGGGTAGATCGGTGTGAACAGAACGGGTTTCCGAGCGCGGTCGTAAAAATGGGACGTTTTCATTTTACAAATCATCACGGAGCGAGTCCTTCCGAAGTGAAGTGTCTGAATCCATCGTTAATGCGGGCGCAAAACTCGAACATCAACATGTCGCTGCTGCAAGGCAATCTGTTCGAACCGCCATTCGACAATAACAAGCTGCGCAAGGCCAACAACATCTACGGGAATTTCATTCATGGTTGTCGCGGAACGGGAAATACGTTCACGGCTGACGGGTTTATGCAGATTGCGTTTCCGTGCGTGGCGGATGTGGAGAACACCGAGGACGCGCAAAAGAAGTTGCGATATGTCGAGCGTTACAGTCTGTACAGCCTGATCAATCACGTAACGACCTGCCAGAACGAACGTCGACGTATCGCGCTGCCAAAGGTGCGCATTATTAGTCCGAAGATCAAAAAGCAACAGTAGTCATTTCGGGGAGAACAAAGTTGACCATTGGTGTAAGTGGATTTGTCGGCGAACGGCTGACGGAAGCAAGAGAAGCCAGGGGAATCATGACTAAGTCTGCACTTGCGGACTTACTCGATCTCAGCGTTAAAGCTGTGAGTCATTATGAAAGCAATGCAATGAAGCCCCGTCATGAGATGGTCATGCGAATGGCAGAGCAACTGAAAGTTAAGGAATCCTTTTTCTTTATTCCGATCCCTCGCAAGATTAGCAATCCGGTGTTTTGGCGTTCGCGACATGCCGCTACGAAGACGAGTCGCATCACTGCAGAGCGCAAACTAAATTGGGCAAAGTGGATCGCTGACGAATATCTAAAGCAGTTTCTTGAATTGCCTCCCGTGAATCTTCCAACACGAGAGGAACTTGCGATCCCTGACGATCCGTTTTTACTCACGGATCGTGACGTTGAAGAGATCACGCTGAAGCTTAGGCGGTTTTGGGGATTAGGTATGCTGCCTATCGACGATCTGACTCGCGAATTAGAGAACAACGGGATCTTGGTGACTTATGGCGATCTCGCATCTGGCAGGCTAGATGCCTTTTCAAACGTTTCTGAATTTGACAAGTCTTTTCATATCTTTTTGGGGACTGACGATAGCACGGCCGTGCGTTCGCGTTTGGATGCCGCTCATGAACTTGGACATTTGATTTTGCATTCGCACCTTAGCAAGAAGTACTTGGAAGATAAGGACAAGACGAAAAAACACTCTCTAGTTGAGCATCAAGCGTTTCGATTCGCTTCGGCTTTTCTGATGCCTGCCGATTCTTTCCGTGCTGATGTGTGGATGACATCCCTAGAGGCGTTGTTATCGCTGAAGGAACGATGGAAGGTCTCGGTCAAAGCGATGATTATGCGGTGTAGCCAGCTGGGAATGATTGACGAAGATCAAACGCGGAGACTCTATATCTACTATAACCGCCGATGGAAACACGCCGAACCGAAAGATGACATTATGCCTTTCGAAAGCCCGCGTCTGATGAAAGACTGCTTTGACATGATCATAGACGCAAACATTAAGACGAAAGCAGAAATACTGCATGAGCTACCTTACAAGCAGCGCGACATAGAAAAGCTTATGAACCTCCCGGAGGGATACTTCGATCCTAATTTCGGCAATGTTAGGCATCTTCCCACCTTGAAGCTAGTTGCACAGCCGACAAACGCCGAGAGGGGCGCAAACGTTGTCGATTTCGAGCCAAAGAAACCAGCCTAGTCAGGGGGAACGACTGTATGGATAGAACAACGCAAAGAAAACGCGGCGGGTATAAGCGATCACAAATCAAGAAACCGCTAGTCAAAACACCTTCTCTACATTCTTATGCGATAACGCCAGAATTATTAGTGAGTCTGCCGCCGCTGTCGCAAATCGAACCGACAAATCCACTTACGTTTCAGTTCGGCCCCGTCGTGCCTCCTCCGCAACCGCAGAAGTCGCTTGGCGATCTAATTTCAGAACTGATCTGGGAAATGGCTAAAGCTGCGTGGAAGCAAACCAATCCGGCTTCTTACAATTTCAACCAGGTGATGTTTGAATTAGCACCCTATTGGCCGCCTGAGAGCCGCTGGATGCTAGGTGTTGGCGCCGTTGGGAGCGCGGTCTATGGTCTTGGGCAAGTTGCGGATCGCATTGACAAAGCCATTGACTGGGATCGTAATCGACGTTGAGTGTGCTTATAGAGGTTTACTAAGAGCGGCTGACTGCGCTGGCACGGGCGCGTGGGTCCAAGATTCCTGATGAGTAAGCTCGGCTAAGTTTTTCCAACGAGCCTTATCGGCTTTTGGATGGACAGACTCACAGTTAGCCAATGGGTCTTCTCGAAAAACTCCCGGCGCATATTAAAAGAAACCGCTCGAGATCGCACCTTACCGGTAGTCGAAAACCAACATGTGGTCTGATATAGAAACCACAACAGATTTTCTAAATTTTGCGGGTGTCGCTGATACCGTCGCGGAGATAATTGTACAGGCGCGCGGTCGGCCAATTTCGATCGGCGTGTCTGGTGCCTGGGGCTCAGGCAAGTCGTCGATGATAAAACTCACGCGGCAATCCTTAACAAACCGGCATTCAGAAGAAGAGGATCGGGAATTCATTTTCGTTGAGTTCAATGCTTGGCTGTACCAAGGGTACGACGATGCACGAGCAGCGCTGATGGACGTGATTGCCACCAAACTTCAGGAGGAAGCCCATAACCGCGAGCGGGGAGTTGATAAGGCCAAAGACCTTTTGAAGCGGGTTAACTGGCTTCGTGCTGCCAAACTTGTGGGAGGCTCGGCCGTTGCCCTCTCGCTAGGATTACCGCCGGTTGGGCTTCTGGGAGAACTCTGGTCACTTGGGAATAGGGCTATTGGCGCCGGCGTAAATGAGGCGTTGATAAATGAGGGTCAGTCGAAGGTAGGCGAGGTTGCTGCAGCGGGGACAGGACTGCTAAAACCCAAAGCCGAAATCTCGCCCCCAAAAGAGATCCAGGCACTTCGAGACACTTTTGAAGAAACGTTGGACGAGCTTGGAGTGACTCTCGTGGTGTTGATTGATGATCTTGATCGATGCTTACCACCCACGACAATTGCGACGCTGGAAGCGATCCGTCTTTTTCTGTTTCTGCGCAACACCGCATTTGTGATTGCCGCCGACAATGAAATGATCAAGCACGCTGTGCGGCAACACTTTGAAGGAATCAACGATGATGTTCTTGTCACCAACTATTTTGACAAGCTAATCCAAGTTCCAATTAGGGTCCCTCCGCTCGGCACTCAAGAAGTGCGTGCTTACATAATGCTGCTATTCGTTGAAAATAGTGACTTAGCAGACGATATCAAAGAGCAGATTCGTGCCGGCGTGTGCGCACAGTTAAGGCAAACTTGGCAGGGCAAACGCGTGGATCGGGCCTTTATTCAGACGTTACACAACAATCTGCCAGACGAACTTGTCGGAAAATTCGACACCGCGGATCGGCTTGCGCCTATGATGACCACGGCTACAGGCATTATTGGAAATCCGCGCTTGATTAAGCGATTCTTGAATGCCCTTGCCATCCGAATGACTATTTCTAACGCGCAAGGAGTCGGCGTCGATGAGGCTGTCCTGGCTAAAATGCTTTTGTTTGAGCGACTCGGTCGACCCGAAGCGTACGCTGAACTCATAAAGGCTGTGAGCGCAAACGAACAAGGACAACCTCTCTTTTTGGCGGAATGGGAGGAGAAGGCAAACGCTGGTGCAGCGCTGTCGTTAAAGGAACCGTGGAATGATCCATTTGTTCAGGAATGGCTCATCGTCCCGCCCCGTCTGGCAGAGCAGGATCTTCGGGGCGCGCTTTACGTCAGTCGTGAGCATGCTCCACTTATTACGCCTGAAGATCGTCTTTCGTCAGAATCGGTGGAGTTGCTCACCGCGTTACTCCAACATCCAGACATGGCAGAGAGTGTCAAGGACCGATTAGCTCGCGTTCCTCGGGCCGAAATCACGATCATAATGGACCGACTGCTTGATCGCGCGCGCAAAGAACAAGAGTGGGGGGTGCCGCCTATTTTGGAAGCTTGTCTAGTTGTGTCACAGGCGGATCCACCACAGGGTGCTCGGCTAGCAGCATTCTTGCGGGATCGACCACCGGCACAGATCCAACCGAACATTGTGCCAAAGATAGGTGACGAAACCTGGGCAGAGACCGTCTTCAGCGCGTGGCAATCAGCCGCTGTTTCGCGTCCGGTAAAAACGGCAATGCGGCGAAGGAGCGAAAATGGGGACGTCTAGTTCTAGTGGGGGGCCTCCATCTGGCGTGCCCATGGTGCCCCCGTGGGTTCCTGATATCCCGAGCGACGAGACACCCGGCGCTGGCTTACCGCAAGCTCCCGCGCCTACACCTAGCCCAACACCGACAATTGCGCCGCCGAACCGCTTCGGTGGAGCTCGCCGAAACTTGGGAGATTTCGCCCGAAGTGGCGATGCCAACAGTCTGCGGAGAGGAGTCGGTAGTTATGTCCGCTCTGGCTACGGCGGAGCGGGCACCGCTGTTCGACGTTTTGGAGGGGCAGTGTCGACTGCGGGAATGCTTTATGACGCTCTCGCGCTTGATGCAGCGGACCAGCCGGTTACAGCGGGAACTCGAATCGATCCGGTGCTTTTGAGAGGGAAGACTGCAAGAGAAGTCATGGATGCTGTGATTGAAGCTGTTCAGCCGGTAGACGGAACGCAGGATGCGGAAGCAGGCCGAGCAGCAATCGGCGACGCGCTCTCCGAGTTACTTACGCGATTCCCTGAAGCCGATCTTTTGAATCTCAACGATGAGGAGCGAATGTTTGCAGTAGAGCGTTACGTGGCGTTTGATGTATTCCGTCGATTTGACTTAGATCTTGGTAAGACAATTCGTGATAAGGCACCGAGCGCCGCTACTGCACTTTCTCGTCTCAAGCAAGTGCGCGATTATATAAAAGAGACCGTGGCGGCTGCGTTCAGGAGACTGCGCCAAGCCGCCACGGGTGTGACGTCCAGGCGCATGGAGCACCTCGTCCGAGATGCCTTGCGTGCGGCTTTTGATGTTTTTGAGGCGTATGCTTCATGAAACTTATTTGTACTCCCAACACATCCTCATTTCCGAATGAAGATAGTGCTCTTAAAATTTGTCTCTTCGGAAATGCAGACGCATCGCAAAACGGAAGTGTGGGCGCCGCAGTTTTTCGCGAGATCTTTCGTAAGAAGCTTGCGGGTGAGGCACGCGCTTGGGATCTACTCTCACTTGCTCTTTCCGTTGTAACAGCGGATCTTGCGGGCCATCGTTCTCGGACGGAAACGGGGTGGACGCGTGACTTTGAACTCGAAGTAGCCGTTGGTGATCCCGAGTTTTGGAATACTCAGACTGCTACGATCAAGAAAGCGCTGGATTTTTTGACTACCGACCGTTGGAGGATTCACTTCATTGGTGGCGGCGCACGCCCTCCGCAACCCAACGAACCCATTCAACCCGACGAAGATAGCGTCGTCCTATTATCAGGGGGGCTGGACAGCTTGGTAGGCGCGATTGATCTGTCCGCGTCTGGCAAGAAACCATTCGCGGTGAGTCAAACTGTCCGAGGCGACGCAGAAAAACAGGTGAGCTTTGCAAGGAACATAGGTGGAGGGTTGCGACATCTCCAGCTAAACCATAATGCGATTGTGCCGGACCCAGAGGAACCGCCATCGCAGCGGGCACGTTCACTCAATTTCATCGCGTACGGCATCTTTGTAGCGACAACGCTCGCTTCCTACCGTCGCGGAGAAATGGTGACTCTGTATGTTTGTGAGAATGGTTTCATTGCAATCAATCCGCCATTAACAGGTGCTCGTTTAGGGAGTTTGAGCACCCGCACTATGAATCCTGTCTTTCTGCGGCTAGTTCAGAGCCTAATCGACTCTGCCGGACTGAGGGTCCGTATTGAGAATCCGTACCAGCTAATGACTAAGGGTGAAATGCTTAGCGCTTGCGCGAACCAGTCACTGCTAGAGGCCCATGCCTCCTTGTCGACAAGTTGTGGTCGCTTTATGCGGTACGGCTATAAACATTGTGGCCGGTGCATGCCGTGTCAGATTCGACGCGCTGCTTTCCGGGCCTGGGGGTTTACTGATTCGACCGAGTACATATATGAGGATCTCGGAAGAGACGACGCGGATTATGCCGGCTTTGATGATGTCCGCTCGGCAGCTATGGCCATTGCTGAAGTTGAATCGATAGGTCTCGACGACTGGCTTGGCGTCACCTTAAGTTCGACATTGCTGGGTGACGTATCTTCGTTGAAAGCAGTAGTGAGTCGCGGACTTGCCGAACTGGCGGCACTCCACCATGCGTACGGTGTTAGATGATCGATCTGCATTGCCATTTAGACCTATACCCAAAGCCACAGCAAGTGGCAGACGAGAGCCAAGCGCGAGGACTCTATGTCTTATCCGTGACCACAGCACCGTCCGCATGGACCGGCACGGTTGCTTTGGCTCGAGATGCCTTGAGGATACAGACCGCGCTTGGGTTGCATCCTCAGCTTGCGCATCAGCGAAAAAGTGAGTTAGCACTGTTCGAACGCCTCTTGCCAGAGACGCGCTATGTTGGCGAGATAGGATTGGACGGGGGACCAGAATACAAGTCTCATTGGAGGGACCAAGTGACAGTTTTCACCCGAATTCTCGAGGCTTGTCGTTCAATAGGTGGCAGGATGCTCTCCATTCACAGTCGGCGAGCTGCTGCCGCTGTACTGGATCGTCTTGAGGAAGTCCCTGGGGCCGGGACTCCCATTTTGCACTGGTTTTCAGGCTCACAACGTGAGCTCTTGCGTGCGATAGACATAGGTTGCTGGTTCACTGTTGGGCCTTCGATGTTAGCTGGCGAGAAGGGGCGGAAACTCGTTGCGAACATGCCGCGCGACCGCGTTCTGACAGAGTCGGACGGCCCTTTTGCGCAGGTTGACGGAAGGCCTGCTTATCCTTGGGATGCGGATCTTGCCGTTACTCGTTTGGTGGAGGTTTGGGACATGCCTAAGCCAGAGATAGAACAGTTGCTGCTTAACAACTTGCGCTCCCTAACTTCGTTCATATGACGATGGTGTGGGCTAGAATGGGCTGCAACCTTTGACCTGCTGAATCAACGTAAAGACCATTCCGTCATGCTGTGTGGGTTTCAGCCGTGCAACCGTGGTTGGCCATCTTCAACGTCGGGCGTCGTAGAACTTGGCTCTCGTTGAGTCAGAGTGCAATTGCCGAGTATTTGTGACGAATATCTCGTTTGATGCTTTCGTCAACTTTTTTCTTGAACTCCAAGAATTCGGCGAAACTTCCGGCGAAGATTCCGGCTTTAAACCACGGCCACGACTCTCCTTGACGTTGTAATTCGTTGTCAGTTATTTCAAACACATAGGGCCGCTGCCTTAGATTCGACTCCCAGAGGTAGCTTCCGTCAGGCGCAACGGCATTTTCCCAAACCTGCTCATGCGCTTGAGCACTGACGAGGGCTAATAGATATTCAAAAAGAAGGAACGTTTCATCATACTCGGCATCCACCCTAATAACTCGCTTCAAAGGCTCGCGCAAAACTGTAAACAGGTGTTTGTTTATCGGCGTATGATGGTTTTCGATTGACTGAACTATTTGCTTATCAAATATGCGATAAGGGTTCAGAACATAGGCTGCAAGTTGACCTTTCCCATAAGTTCTCGTTCGAATCTTTGTTCTCAATAATGAAACCGCCGTCTGCAACCTTTTTCCTGAAACGGCTGCGAGACCTGCCGCGTAAGTTAGCAGCAGCGCCGAATATAACTGCGGTTCCTCACGCGCATTCTTAATCCTTGGTATGTGCCCGACTAGCGTTAGGCCTCGTACAAGTGCCTCAGTTACGGTTGGTTCACCGTCGTTCGCGGCGTGCGTATAGAGACACACTGCTAAGGCTGAGGCGCGTTCGTAAGTCGTCATTAAATGAAGTACACCGTCTTGGGTTTGATCCGTTGCGACTGGCGAAGCATTGATCTCGGCCAAATCTTTTGCCAGTTGCTCCACCGTACTTTCGATTAAGCGGCAAGCCCGTTTAATCGTGTTCGGATCCAATAGGTAATCTTCCAGCTTCGACACCGTGTCGATCTTGTCACCGGAGATTGCGATCGCTGGCTCACTGTCAACAATAGTAGATCTCGCATCTTCAACGGTGTCTGCGAGGTCAGAATCGGGACGTATTTTGATGACCGCTTCAAACGCTGCTCGCAATTCTTCTCCAAACACGGTGGCATTTGCTTGGCGATCTTCCCTTCTTTTCGAAAGTCCTCTCATAACAACTTCTTCAACTAACGGAGGAACACCAAGGTGTGAATCAAAATGTGGTGGGTCATCAAGCTGATGCTGTCGAATAACATCAGGACCCTCAAAAGGAGGACGACCGGTTAACATCTCATACGCTATAGTCGCGAGGCCATAAACATCCGAGCGAGAGTCCAACTCTTCGACGCGGCACTGTTCCGGTGACATATAAACAGGAGTGCCTACGAGAGTGCCTACGTAGGTAATCGCTGGTTGGTTGGGTGAGTTAAATAGTTTCGCTAAACCAAAGTCGAGAACTTTCACTGCTCCTGTTTGCGAGACCATGATGTTATCTGGCTTTATGTCGCGGTGAATGACTCCTTTTTCATGCGCAGCACCTACCGCGGCGCAGATTTGTTTCAGGAGGACATTGGTTGTTTCCAAATCGAGCCGTCTTGCTCTCTGAAGGATCGCCTTTAGAGACTCCCCTTCAGCGAGTTCCATCACAATGAAAAGGCGCGCGTCCGGCTGGGCGGTTTTTCCCAAATCGTGAATGACGATCACATTCGGATGTCTAATACTAGCCGCCATCTTAGCCTCACGCTCGAATCGGAGAATCGCGCTTGCGTCGGACAAATGGCGTTTGTCAATAACTTTAATTGCTATGTCGGTTTCCAATCGAATGTTTCGACCGCGGTAGACTCGACCCATTGCGCCGCTGCCGATTTCTGAGATTATTTGATAAGTGTCCCGCAGAATCGTTCCAATCAGCGAGTCAGTTCCCGTAGCTGATTTATCGGTCGGCATCTTCAAAGTTGCGTCCTCGGTCATGGTCAAACGAAACCCGCATTTGTCACAAAATAGGGCTGACGGTCGCAATGAGTTGTGGCATGCCGAACAAGAGAAGTCGGCGGACTCTTCGCCATTGCGTTCCGTCGCTGCTAGTTCTTGAAGTTTTCTCCTTCCCTTCGCGGTTAAGCCGCCAACGAATACGAAATCAATGTAGGCTCTCCCCGTACTCGTTTCGCGATTTGGTGCACAACTACTGAGATAACCGTCTTCGCCAAGCTCAATTAATTCCTCCGCTTGAGGTTGGAAGGCTTTCTCATCTTCTTCCGACCTGCTGTTTGCCTGAAAGGCTCTCTTGCCGCCCTCTATTTCGCGCAGCAGATTGAGTTGAGTCGCTGTGGGGTTCATTTTTCCGCCATAATACCAAAAACAGTTTCGCAAGTTCACAAATGCCGGGGGTGGGTCGAGCCTGCGATTTTGCGATTCTCGCGTGCGTTCTGACGACGGAAGTCCGAACCGGTTTGTAGTTTCCTTTAGTTTTCTAACAACCGTTAAGCGAGAAAATTGAAAGTTAAGGTATTTCATCCGCACGTATGGCCTTAACGTGCCTGAAATCAAATGGTTGGCGTCACTGTATCCCGCATACAGTTTGCAACGCCCCTCACTGTCTAAATGTAAGTAGTAGGCTCAGATCCAACTGAAAGTAACGGAAGCCTTGAGCCGCAGTTCGACCAGCGATTCGGGTCAGTACCGGGAACGGTAGCGACCGGATCATGAATCAACTTGCGTTTCGAAGTGGATCAATTATTCAACGTTGGGACCTGATCCGGTCGCCGATTCATCAAAGTTCTGACACGGGCGATCTACCGTTTTCGGTGCCTACAGGCGTCATCACCATTTCACGTCATATTTCTTCAGAAGCATTTCCATCTGTTCCCGATTGTCCAGCACCGTCGTAAACAGCGCTTTGTAGTTCTGCTGTCGCTTGAATTTCAAAACGTCGCGCGCGCGACCGGCGCCGATCAGGTCTTCTAGCGCTTGCCATTCGAGCATGATCACGATCAGGTGTATATATGAAGAACCTTCTTTGCCATCGCCGTGTGGCGGCTCGATCCGAAGCTCCGGATACGCCCTTTTCAACTCCTGAATCATTTCGCGCCACTGGCCTCGATGCCGCTCCCCTAAAACCCAGTGAGCCTGTTCGTGCACGTAAATGGAAAGCACGCGGTCGTCGTTGTCGCCAAAGCGGAGATTCAGCGTCAGCACGGGGTAAGAATGGTTGATGGCCGTTTCATCGATGACTATATCGCGGGTAATGGTGTACTTCTTCAGATCGTACTTGGCGGCGAGCCGTCGAATTTGTTCCCGGCGCAGATGTTCACGCTGCGAATTGTGTTGAAGCTTGATGTTCAGATCTGGTGCCTGAGCAAGGACAAGCACGGGCATCAATATCAGCGCAAAGGTAAAGGCCTTGATAGTGTTTCTCTCCGCCATCATGTCGATGCATTTTAGCTGATTGTGATGCGCTGAAAAACAAGAGCCCTCTCTCACGGTCGGGCGACGCCCAGATATAAGCCCCAATTCCAGTCACTCAACAAATCCAATCTGCCGTCAGCTTACGTAATTCATGTGTAGTCGATATCATCTTGCGAGGCGAATCCATGAATAGACGGTTCTTTCTTTCATCTTCAGTTGCGGTCGGCGGGATAGCGTTGTTAACGCAGTTGCCGAGTTGGGCGCGGAGCAGCAATTCTGTAGGAGCCGACCACAATCCGGAATTCAATAGTCCAAATTCAAGTATTCAAGAAAAATCAAAATCAAAAGGAATCAAAAAAGTGATCAAGACAGACGCGGAGTGGAAGGCCCAATTAACGCCGGAGCAGTACAACGTTTTGCGTGAGAAGGGGACTGAGTATGCCGGCACGAGTCCTTATACCGACCTCCACGACAAAGGCACGTTCGAATGCGCCGGATGCGGGTTGCCGCTGTTCAGTTCGGAACAAAAGTTTGATTCGGGCACGGGCTGGCCGAGTTTCTGGGCGCCGATCAAGAAAGAGAACGTGATCGAAGAAGTCGATAAGAGCCTTGGCATGACGCGCACCGAAGTCCTGTGCGCGCAGTGCGACGGCCATCTGGGACACTTGTTTGACGACGGACCAAAGCCGACGGGGCTGCGCTATTGCATGAATGGTGTGGCGCTCAAGTTTGTGAAGGAGTGATAGACGAGGACACCCTTCCTCGCGTGCTCCGAATCTATTTCCGACGCTTGAAATAATACGCCGGATCCGTTGCCGGGCCGGCGACCGAAACCAATTCCCAACCGTTGGCGCCAAGCTTGTCCAGATGTTGTTCGAGGACAAATGCCTCGCGAGCAAACGGGACGTTTGGTTCCTTACGCATGCGCGGGTTGTTAGTCGAGGTTAGGTTGGTTGTGCTCGGGCCGGCGACGGCCAAATATTCCCACTGTTCGGCCGCTGCGTTAGTTTTCGCATTGGCTTCTTCTTGTCCTTTCGTCCTGACCACCGCAAGCACGGCCACGGCCAGTACCAACGACACAGCCACTTTTAAGATACGGATCAATGCTTCGTTCTTTTGACTCATTTGAAGTTCTCCTTTCAATTCCGAGTGCGCTTCTCTTGTCCCTTCTGCGCTTTGAGTCGTTGCCCGCGGCTTATATCACCTCGCTAACTTGAATGGGATCGTGATCCTGGGTGGCGCGCCGAAGCGGCGCTTACCCCAACCTATTTTATTTCATGCCTTCAGCGTGAAGAACCCGCCCGCTCACGCAGGCGGTTCTGACAAGCGGGCAAGATGCCCGCGCTCCCAGGGGGATGTTCGCACTCCCAGCTATATCCTGCCTTTGACATATACCTACTATTAGCGTAGGGTCGTAGTCGAACATAGTTCGAGCTTACTCTGCTCTCAGATCCTCTGGTCACTTTTCCAGTTCAACTGAATTCCACAGCTCATCCCAGTTAGAAAGCCAAGGCTTCTCTCTTCTGGTTCGTGTACACCTTGGCAAATTGGGAAGCGTTTGTAGCTTCTGTTGGTCCCACAGGGGAAAAGGTAAAGAAAAAATGTCTATGAAACTATATGTTGGTAATCTCGCGTTCGAAACGACGGGCGACGATCTGAAAACACTGTTCGCGGAAGCGGGCACGGTCGAAAGCGTCTCGTTGATTGAAGATCGCGAAACTGGTCGCTCACGCGGCTTCGGGTTTGTCGAAATGCAGACCAAAGAAGAAGGTACGGCGGCAGTTGAGAAATTCAACGGCACCGAGTTCGGCGGACGCCCGCTTAAGGTCAATGAGGCCAAGCCGCGCGAAAATCGCACGCAGCGTTACAGCGGCGGCGGCTCGGGCTACTAAGTAGCGGCCACGTAGCGGCCTACCGCTCTCACCAAGCCTCCGGCGTGATTTTATCCGCCGGGGGCTTTTTGATTTCTTGGTGACTTGATGGGGCTCCTTTACCCATCCACTTACGTGGATGGTACTGACCTCATCGCGCTGCTCACTGCTCACTGCTCACAGCTCACTGGTAGGACGCGCTACAATCATTCAAAACCAAATCATCAAGGGAGAAAACGATCATGGCGAAACGCACAGCAAGCGCAGTTTGGACAGGCACGCTCAAAGAAGGGAACGGCAAAGTAAAACTCGGTAGTGGAGCATTCGAAGGTCAGTACTCCTTCGCATCGCGGTTTGAAGAAGGCACGGGGACGAATCCCGAAGAGTTAATCGGCGCGGCGCATGCCGGATGCTTTTCGATGGCTCTGGCGGCGGGCTTGACGAAGGCCGGTCACAATCCCACCCGTATCAGCACGAACGCGAACGTCAGCCTCGAGAAGGTTGGCGAAGGATTCAAGATTACGACGATTGAAATCACAACCGAAGGCGAAGTGCCGGGAATTGACGAGCAGACCTTTCTCGCTGCCGCGGAAGCGGCGAAGACGAATTGTCCTGTGTCGCAGGCGCTCGCGGGTACGGAGATTAAATTGAATGCGACGCTGATCAAATCGGCCGCGGCGTGATTTCCGTCAGTGGACGATTGACTTACGTGCAATCCGTGGATAGATTGCGGGCGCTCTAGTTAACTCCGTGTTGGATGCCTACGGGATTTATACGAGGTACCCCTTCGCAAGGAGAACAACGATGCGTCGCTCATCCTTCGCCGCCTGCATTCTACTTGCTGCTTCAGTTGTAGTTTTAATGTCGTGTACCGGACCCGCGGGACCCCCAGGACCGGCGGGCCCTCCCGGGCCGCCGGGTTCAGGCGGTGGGCCGCCATTCGTGTGGGTCTGCACGCCCGCGCATTATCCGAACCAGGGTCCGGGTCACCCTACCAACATCTACGTTTTCAATGGGAGCGGATCGAGTGCCGCGGTGGCCTTAAACATTCTGGATAAGAATGGAAATAACCTCGCAGGCGTCCCAATCCCAGGAACAGCGCCCGGGAATAACTATCCGGGCAACGCAGGCGCAACCACTACACCATTAGCAGCAGGTGCCACTCGGGTCGAGACCTGGCTGTCGCCTAACACGGTCACTGACCCTTTAACTAACATTTCGTTCAGCGTCAGAGTTACGTCGGATCAACCAATCGGCGTGGGCGCGAATTTTAACCACTTCGAACAGAGGCCGGTGGCCTGTGTTCATGTGAAGTAGTTCGCCGGCGCGCGTTTGAAAAAGAAAAAGGCCTCGCGTGCAGCGGGGCCTTTTTCTGGTGATGGCGAGTTTGTTTTGCTATGGCCGATTTGTGTTGGACGTCGGTTTGTTCGTCTTGACATCGAGTTGTTCTCTCTCAACAACAGGGCTGCCTTGCGGAACCCAGATGCGTTTGCCGTTGCGCGTGACGTAACGACCGCGTTGCCCGTTGCGAACATACGTTCCGGCGCCTCCGGCACCAATAGCTCGCTTGGGTGACTGAGGATTGCGCGCGCGTGCGCCTGTGCCCGTGGCACCGCGGGTAACAGGCCTGCGCTTCTTGGGTTGAGCGGATGCAACCACCAAACATGAAGCGAAGACAACGAGCATTGATAACAGCGACAGAATTCTTTTCATTGAAGCTCCTTTAAGAGTGGCCTCCGTGATCTTAGTCAATAGCTTCTGACGGTCAAGTCTCTAGATTTTTGCCTTCCCTTAACGAGCACGCGCGAACGAGATGGCCGAGCTCCCAGTTTGTCGGATATCGTCAATTACCTGCACGAATCTCACCCGATATCGTGCTGAACGTTATCGTGCACACCAAAAATCGCGCGAAACTCCAAGGACACTATGATCATCACTCAAAAGGCATGGCAATTGCCAAAGTCCGCAGCGGAGGTTTTTAGCAAAATGAAGGCACACTATTTCAGTCAGAAGATCGGGAGAGTCCTGGCGGCATTGTTCTTTGTAATCAGTATCGGATTCGTGTCGAGCTCAGCAGTTCAGGCACAGTGGTGGCCAAATGCTACTGGCCAGCGGGATCGCGATTATCGGCGCCAACAGGAGCGCGAAATGCAGCGCGAACGGGCGCGTATGCGTAACGAGGAATGGCGGCGTCGGGAACGCAATCGGAACGACGATAACTGGCGTTATCGAGGCAATACCGGCTACGGCAATATTAGCCAGGCCGCAGTGAATCAAGGCATTCAGGACGGACTTTACACTGGCTCGCGGGACGCCCAGCGAGGTCAGAGCTACAATCCGCAGCGCTCGCATTTCTACAAGAACGGGCACGGGGATAACGGTGGCTATGGCCGTTACGGTAACAGCTACCAGTTCCAGCAGGCTTATCGTCAGGGATTCCTGCGTGGATATGACCAGGGCTTTCGACAGTATGGCGGTTACAATCGCAGTCGAAGCAGCAACAATCGGTTTCCGTTCCCCTGGTAAGTAACTATCTCTTGCTTAACTCCGAGGCGGATCGCTGATTGTCAGCGGCCGCCTCTTTTTTTTAGCAAGCGACGAGCGCCCTAAAGTCTTTAGCCGAACTTCACGGAGAGCATAGAAACCGATCCGCCATCAAAGCCTTCGACAGGAAAACTGACTGCATCGTCCGAGTGAACAGCGCCGAGAACGTAGAGCAGAGGCAAGTAGTGATCAGGGGTCGGCACTGAAAGCAGCGCGTCGCGGCCGAGCGATTCGTAATCGACGAGCGACGCAAAGTCGCCTCCCGTCATCAAGTCACGCGCGCGATTCTCAAACCTAACCGCCCAATCGAAAGGGTCAACGTTCTGGCGCCCCCAGGCGTACGTGTGCAGGTTGTGCACCAGGTTGCCGCTCCCAACGATAAGCACTCCCTCCTCGCGCAAAGGCGCTAGTCGCTGGCCCAGTTCGTAGTGAAACGCCGGAGACTGCGCTTCATCAATACTCAGTTGCACTACCGGGATGTCTGCTTGGGGGAAGATGTGACAGAGAACTGACCACGTACCATGATCGAGTCCCCAACGCTGATCCATGCCGACGGGAATCGGAGTTAACAGCTCACGCACGCGTTGCGCAAGCGCAGGATCGCCGGGCGCTGGATACTGAACTTCGTACAGCTCGCGCGGGAACCCGCCAAAATCGTGAATTGTGCGCGGCTGCGCCATCGCGGTTACCGCAGTTTCAGGAATGTACCAGTGTGCTGAGACGCACAGGACAGCTTTCGGTTTCTCAATCGCCTGGCCGATTTCCGCCCAGGCTGCGGTATATGCGTTGTGTGTAATCGCATTCAGCGGATTGCCGTGGCCGAAGAAAATGGTGGGGAGCCGTGAACTCACGAGAGCGATTCTAGGCTTTCGGGTCGCGCGACGCACCCCGCGAGGAAGCTCAGGCGATGGCGTACGAAACGTCGAGAGCCCTTCCGGACATGGCGGGCCGGAACGGCGAAACGGAGTGAACAACTGCCCGCAGGTGGGCGTACAATCTCCCGGGAAAAAGCTATGTTCTGTCCACAATGCGGAACTGAATCACCGGCGGATCTAAAATTCTGCCGCATGTGTGGCGCCAATCTGCGTGTGATTGGTAAAGCGGTCACGCTCAGCGAAGCGATCGCGCGCAGTGACAGCGTGCCTACTAAGATCAAAGACCTGGTCACGAACCTGAAGATCGAAAAGGTCAGCGATGAAGTGGCGCGCGCCATGGAGAAGGTCAAACAGGAAATCACGCATACGGCCGAAGATCATCGTGATTGGCATCGTGAGAGAACCGATCGCAAGCGAAAGGAAAAGACCTGGGAGCAGCGTCGTGAGAAGCACTTGACTGCCGGGTTGGTGACGATGTTTTCCGGCGTGGGTCTTTCGATTTTTCTCTATTTTCTCAGCACCGCGATCGCGCTGAAACTTCCCCCCGACGTGGTTGCTGATATTCCATTCGAGCTTGAACCAGTGATTCGTGTGGCGTGGATGGTCGGTCTGATTCCAGCGTTAACAGGCTTCGGACACATAATCGCCGGGTTGACGATTCGGCGCGACCGTCCTGCTGAAGTTGCGACTACGGCCGCAACACCGTTGCGCATCGGAGAACCTGTCGAGCCGGCATTCGACCCGCCACCAGGGTTCGTGCCGCGTCACGACGATGAGGCGACGCTGTTCGCAAGACCTTCGGCGCCCGGAAGTGTCACGGATCGAACAACAAATATCCTCGAACGTCAGCCACAGGTGCAACAGAAGGACGAGATGCGTTGAGTTGAGCGCGGGGCTCCAACTTATTAGCGCGTTTTGAACGCGCAACCCGGTAAGCCCTCGCTTGCTGGCCGGCTAATGTCCCTCGCGACACGAACTTAGACTCAATTCTCAAAGAAATCCACGTTGACATTGTCGTGCGAATCCCTTATCAGTTGATGAGGTTTGCGCTGTCTGAGGCCGCGAATACAACTTCACCTCGAGCGGCGCATCAAAGAAACCTGAGGCTAGCTGCTTATAGCAGTGGTATTGGAATTAAATGGACTACACAACTCGCGAATTACTTAAGCGTTACGCAAAGCTGGCGACGGGCCAACCCTTCGCGCCGGTGCTGCTGAACATCCTGGTTACGTCGGTGTGCGACATGCGTTGTACACATTGTTTCTTCACGGATGAACTCGATGATCGTCCACGCAAGAAACTCCAGATGAAGACGCAGGAGATTGATCGGATCGCTCAGACGCTGGGCGGCAACCTCGGCGTGTTGATTCTCGCCGGCGGTGAGCCTTTCACGCGTAAAGACCTGCCCGAGATCGTCAGCTCGTTCTACCGACACAACAATCTGGAATCGGTCTACCTGATGTCGAATGGGCAGATTCAGAAGCGCATCTATCCCGACGTCACGCGCATCCTGGAAGAGTGTCCGAACCTGAATGTCACCGTGGCGATGGGCATCGACGGCCTGGAGCAGCAGCACGACAAGATTCGTCAGAAGCCCGGCTCGTGGCAGATTGCGATTGAAACCGCGCGCGAGCTGAAGGCGATGAAAAAGCAGTACCCGAAGCTCGACCTGCAAACGTGCACCTGCTTTATGCATTCAAATCAGGACACGATCTTTGATTGGTACGAATTCCTCAAGCACGATCTAAAGCCGGACAAAGTCAATTTTAATTACATTCGTCCGCCCTCAGCCGATCCGATTGAACTCGACATCGATAAGTCGCGGTATGCAAAGCTCGCGCAGATGATCGACGACGACTCGCGTCACGCCGCTATCAAGAACAATTACGGCGGCAAAGCCGGTTACTTCAAAGCGGCGATCGACATTTACATGCACGGCCTGATTACGAAGACGCAGGAGACACAGCAGGCGCAACTGACTTGCTATGCCGGAACCGCGGGCGCCGTGATTTACGATGAAGGCACGCTGTCATCGTGCGAGAACCTCGCGCCGATAGGAAACCTCCGCGATCACGACTGGAACTTTCAGGGACTGTGGCTATCCGACGCGATGAAGGCGCGCCGTAAACAGGCCGCGGATGGCTGCTTCTGCACGCACGAGTCGAACTGCTATTACCCGTCGCTGCCTTTTAACCCGAAGCACCTGATTCAGATCAAGAAGATTGAGCGCGAGATGAAAAAGGCGAGCAGGGAACTGGAGAAGCGTGGTGCTGCTGAGCAGCCTGACGGAATTACCGTGAATGTGTAGTCGAGTAAGTGGCACAGACTGCAGTCTGTGATTAGTTGAGAAAAAGGAACACAGACTGAAGTCTGTGCCACTAAGTAAGTGACCTCAAACAATCCCAAAATCCTGATCCTCTCTTCCGACACCGGAGGCGGTCATCGTTCGGCGGCGGCGGCGATCGTGGCCGGCATTCAGGGCTTCGTGAAAGGCGAGTCTTACGCGATTCGCACGATTCGCGCGGTTGAAGAATCCCATCATCTGGCGGCGAAGTTGGTAGGTGTTTACAACTGGCTGCTCCGTAACCGCCAGGGCTGGATGAAGTATTACTACTGGCTGATCAATCGGATTCGTCCGGATACTCGCGAATTTTTCTACAAACGCACCGTCGGATACGTCGCCAGCCACTTTGATAAGTGGTGTCCGCATATCGTGGTGAGCGTACATCCGCTCACCCAACATATGTTTGCGCGCGTGTTGAAGGAACTGGGATTGGCGCATCGCATTCCCCTTGTCACAGTCGTCACCGATCCTTACTACGGATTCTGGAAGGGTTGGGCGTGCGATGACGTGACGCTTTATCTCGTCGCGAGCGATGACGCGCGCCGGCAGCTGATCGATTACGGGATCTCGCCTCACCGGATCAAGATCTCCGGCATGCCCGTGCATCCGAAGTTTGATTTTCCCGGCGAGCAGGCCGCGCAAACGGCGCGCGTCGCCTTAGGTCTGGACCCTGACAAGTTTACGGTTTTTGTTAATGCCGGGTGGGAAGGCGGCGGCAACATTCCGCTCATCTTCCGCGAACTCGTGCGCGGGGAACTCGACGTGCAGGCGATCTTTCTCGCCGGCCGGAACGAAGAACTGCGCGGCGAAGCCGAGCAAATCGCTTCCGAAGCAAAGTTTCCGGTGAAAGTCATCGGCTACTCAGACGAAGTAGAAAAGCTGATGCGGGCGGCCAACGTGATGATTTCGAAGCTGGGCGGCCTTACCACATTTGAAGCTTTATCGTGTCGCGTTCCAATCATTGCCGATTCAACAACTGAACCGATGCCGCAGGAAGCGGGGACAGCTGCGATGGTCGCTAAGAGCGGCGCCGCCGTCATGCTGCAGACACCGGCGGACGTGGTGCCCGTTATTCGTCGCATGATTGATGATTCAAGGCACTACGCGTCTCTGCGTGCGGCCACGATCACGCTCGGGATTCCCAATGCAACCAAGCGGATTGTTGAAGAGATCGTTTCGTTGATTCCCGAGCAGGCGACGGCGAATGCTGAGGTGCTCGCGGAACGTGCAGCTTAGCCCCCTTCTTGACTGGCGCGCTCTGTTCGCGGTTTAATCCCGTCGTTCCACACTCCGAACAAGTTGAGCAATTAAGTGGCACAGACTTCAGTCTGTGGTTTCCTCCCGAATGATCACAGACTGAAGTCTGTGCCACAATGGTTAGCATGAGTCTTTTACTCGAAGGAAAACGAGCATTTATCACTGGCGGCACGCGCGGCATTGGCGCCGCGCTGTGTGAGGTGTTCGCGCGCGAAGGCGCGGACGTCGCATTCAGCTATAACTCGCGCGACGATCTCGCCGAAGAAATTAAACAAAAGATTGAAGCGCTCGGCCGCAAGGCGAAATCATTCAAGGTCTCCGTGACCGACCGGTTCGGCATGAAGCATTTGACGCGCGAGTTGGTGCACGAATGGGGCGGCATGGACATTCTGGTGAACAACGCAGCGATCAATCGCGGGGACAACTTCGCTACGACTACCGACCGCGCGTGGGATGAAGTCATTGGGACCAACGTGGGCAGTCTGTTCGCCGTCACCAAGCCGATGTACAAACAGATGATTCGCCAGCGGGCCGGCGCGATTCTCAACATCACTTCCATCGGTGCGATTCGCGCGCTGCCGACTGCGGTTCATTACGCAACTTCAAAGGCGGCGATGATTGGGTTCACCAAGTGTCTGTCGCGTGAGGCGGCGACGTTTGGAATTAAGGTCAATGCGATTGCGGCTGGAATTTTCGATACGGATCTGGCGAGCGCTCTGCCGGAGCGCTGGCTGCAAATGCACGAATTCTGGGTCGGGCGTCTGGGCAAGCCGATGGAGCTGGCCGAGTTCGCGGTCTTCATGTGCAGCGATCGTAATTCGTATATGAACGGCGAAGTTGTGATTGTTGATGGCGGGGCAGTGACTTAATCAGTGGGCAGTGGGCAGTGAGCAGTGAGCAGTTAAAACGAGAGCTTTGAATCTGCGTAATCTGTGGACTATTTCTTTTCTGACTTTTCGATTTCCTCAACGCGCTTTTCCAAACCCCTAAGCGTTCTGACCATCTCTCCCAGGCGCCTGAACGCAGCAATCGATCGTAACCAATCACGATTGTCGAACGCGGGAATTCCGGAAATCATTTTTCCTGCCGGCACGTCGTGACTGGTAGCGCTTTTCGCGGTGAGGATAACGTCGTCGCCAATCGTGTTGTGCCCGGCAACTCCGGCCTGGCCGGCCAGAATCACTCGGTTGCCGATGACCGAACTTCCTGCCAGCCCAACTTGCGCGCACAGCAAACTGTCTTCGCCCACCGTGCATGAATGACCAATTTGAACGACGTTGTCGATCTTGGCGCCACGTTTGATGCGCGTCTCGTCAGTCGATGATTTGTCTATCGTTGTGCCCGCCCCGATTTCCACATCATCCTCGATCATGACGCGACCGACTTGGGGAATCTTAAGCCAGTGTCGCTCTTCATCTTTGGCGAACCCGAAACCGTCACAGCCGATCACAGCGTTGTTATGAATGATGACGCGTTTGCCGATAACGGTGTTCTCGCGAATGGCAACGCCTGAATGAATCTCTGAGTCATCACCGATCATCACGTTCTCGTAGATGGTCGCGTTCGCGTGAATGCGGACCCGATCGCCGATACGCGAGTTCTTTCCCACCACTGCGTTCGGCCCGACAAAGCACTCCGCGCCAATGGTCGCGGTCTGGTCGATCACCGCTGATTCGTGAATTGCTGATTCGACTGCCGGGCGGGGATGGAAGGCTATCAGCGCTCGAGTAAAAGCCAGATACGGATCTTTCGCGCGCAGCACAGCGAGATCAGCCCGCGGTACTTCGACCTCTTCTCCCACAAAAATTGCCGTCGCACCGGTGGTAGCAATTTTTGGGGTGTAGCGCGGATTCGATAGGAAGGTCACTTGGCCAGGCTCAGCCTGTTCAAGGCCCGCGGCGCCGATGATTTCGATGTCACCGTCGCTGGGTTCGCAGCGCGCATGCGCTTTCTCAGCAAGCTCGGAAAGTTTCATTGGCGCAAGAGTTTATCGCATTCGCCGGTTGGACGGTACGGTTTAGCTGACTGGGGTCGTTCTACTTTCTTCGGCGGTCCAGGAACTTAATAATGGCGTAACAGATGCCAAACCATGTCAACAACAGCAAGACGTAGAAGACCGGGTACAGAACCACGATCCGCCAATCGCCATGAATCCAAATAAGGTTCATCTCACATCATGCTAATCGGATCAATTTCCAAACTCACGTGCCGCAGATCGTGCCCGGCGTCCTCAAGCGCTTTAAGGGCGACGTCGATCACGGCGCGCATCTGCTTACGACTACGCGATTTGACCAGCACATGGAAGCGAAACTCTGCGCGAAGTCGAGCAAGCGGCGCCGGCGCCGGACCCAGCACGCGACACGTACGATCGGGATCAGCTTCAACTAAAGCTTTTTTCGCTGCCCCGGCCAATTCGTAGGCACGATTCGCATCTTTGTGACGCGTCAGCAGCAAGGCGAGCGCGACGAACGGCGGATACTGATGGTTCTTGCGGTGCCGGATTTCTTCCGTGTAAAAGCCGAAATAATCCTGCGCGACCGCGTGCTTCAGAGCGTAATGATGCGGATGATAAGTCTGGATAAAAACTCGTCCCGGCCGATCGCCACGACCCGCGCGGCCCGCGACCTGGGTAATCAACTGAAATGCACGTTCGGCAGCGCGAAAGTCCGGCAAGGCCAGTCCGGCATCTACCGAAATTACTCCCACAAACGTGACGTTCGGAAAGTCATGTCCCTTCGCGAGCATTTGCGTGCCCACCAGCATGTCCAGCTTGCCTTTTTCAAAATCGAGCAGCGTCTGCTCAAATTCGCGGCGGCGAGATTTCGTGTCGCGATCGATGCGGCCGATGCGTAGTTGCGGAAAGCGCTTTCGCAGAAGCTCTTCGATCTGTTCCGTGCCTTCGCCGACGTAGTAGATGTATTTGCTTTCGCATTGCGGGCACTGCGCCGGGGCGCGCTCGCGGTGATTGCAGTAGTGACAGACAAGCACGCGATCGCCGCGATGAAACGTCAGCGTCACCTCACAATTGGGACACATGATCGACTCGCCACATGAGCGGCAAAGAATGAAGCTCGAGTAGCCCCGACGGTTCAGCAGAACGATCGACTGTTCGCCCTTCGCGTGTGTTTGCTCGATCGCTTCGAGCAGTTGATCGGAGAAGACAACCGGCTTTTTATGCCGCGCAAAGACGTCGCGCATGTCTACGAGTTCAGCGGTCGCCAGGCGGCGTTCGCCGATTCGATCCGGCAACTCGAGGTATTGGTATTTGCCGGTCTGCGCATTGTGAAAGGTTTCCAACGAGGGCGTGGCCGACCCCAGCACAACCGCGGCGGATTCTTTCTGGGCGCGCACAATTGCCGAGTCGCGTGCGTTGTAGAACGGAGACTCTTCCTGCCGGTACGACGAGTCCTGCTCTTCGTCCACAATAATGAGTCCAAGATTCTTGACGGGCGCGAAAACAGCCGAGCGCGTACCGAGAACGACGCGCGCTTCACCGGTGCGCAGGCGCGACCACTCGTCAAAACGTTCGCCGCGCGAAAGCGAAGAATGAAAGATGGCGATCTGATCACCGAAGTGCGCGCGCAGACGACGGGACAAAATTGGCGTTAGCGAAATCTCCGGGACCAGCATCATCGCGCCCCGACCGCCGTGCAGCGCTGCCCGCATCGCGCGAATGTAAACCTCAGTCTTACCGCTGCCGGTCACACCGTGGAGCAGGAAGGGCGAGAACGAGCGGTTGCCGATGGCGGTCTCGATCATTCGGAAGGCCGCCGCCTGATGTTCTGTCAGCTTGAACTCATCGGTCCCGGGAAGTTCCGCGAGCGCCAGCGGATCGCGACGAATGTCCTGCTCGAACTCTTCCACCACGCCTCGCTTCTTCAGCGTGGCAATGACCGAAGGGCTGATGCCGGCAGCCTCGATTAATTCGCTTGCCGGCATTTGCTGGTTGTGAGATTGAAGTTTATCGATCGCGCGTTGTTGAGCGTCGGTAATGCGTTCGGTGCGCGGGCGTCCCACCTGCTCGTTTGTTGATTGTTCCCCAGGTGTCTGATCCGAGCCGGCAGCAGGCGAGGCGCCTGCGTACCGATCTTGAACCAGCCGGATCAACTTCTGTCGTTTGGCGCGTGTAGCAGTTGTGCGCGTCCGATCCGCCCGCTCGATGTAGCCATCGGCCTCCAGTTCTCGCAGCCATTTAGGAATGCGCGCCGAACCCAGGCGCAGGCAGAACGCGTTAATCTCGGCTTCGCCTTCGTCAGCCAGAATTTGCAAAGCCTTCTGCTTGGTTGATCCATCGGTCAGTGTCGCCAATGCCTCATGACCTTCCGTCGTGATCGACACAACCTGCATGATTGAAGTGTTGATACCGGCGGGAAGCGCCGCGCGCATGACTTCGCCCAAAGGCGCGGCGTAATACTCAGCAACCCAGCGGGCAAGCTCGACCACTTCAGGTGTCAGCGACGGCTCGGCGTCGAGTAGCTCTTCAACTTCCTTAAGATCAGACTCAATCAGGCTTGTTCCTTCGCGCAGCTTAAGGAGGAGAGCGACGATGTAGCCCGTCATGGGCTTATTGCCAAGTCGCACGACGACCCGCGAACCGACACGCGCCGCTTGTCGCATGGTTACGGGCAGACGGTAAGTAAACAGCTTTCGGAGATGGACGGGGAGCGCTACCTGGGCGAACTGTGAAGCGGAGTCTTCCTGCGGAGCTTGAGCGGGCAAAGACATTTGTGCGGCAGGTTATCGCGGGAGCGAAACGATTCAAAGCGCATCTCAGCCATTCGCCGCTTTGTGCGAATTACTGTCGAGACATTCCATTACTTTCTTCAGGTCGTCCCACGTCTCGCGCTTCTTGGAAGGGTCGCGCAGGAGATAGGCAGGGTGAAAAGTTGGCATTACCTTGATGCCTTGATAGTCCCGGAACTGACCGCGCACGCTGCTGATTCCGGCCTTTACCTCAAGCAGATTTCGCAGCGCCGTATTGCCCATCACGACGATGACTTCAGGGCGAACCGCGGCGATTTCGCGGAATAAGAACGGGCGGCAAATCGCAGCTTCTTCCAACGTCGGCTGCCGGTTGCCGGGCGGCCGGCAGCGGTTGACGTTGCCGATGATCACTTCTTCGCGCTTCAGACCCATTGCTTCAATCATCTTTGTCAGCAACTGACCGGCGCGGCCGACAAACGGCTTGCCCTGGGCGTCTTCATCAGCGCCCGGAGCTTCGCCGACGAACATCAAACGGGCTTTTGGATTGCCGTGCGTGTTCACGACCTGCGTGCGCCCTGAGCACAGCGCGCATCGGGTGCAATCGTCGCCAATCTCGCGCCAGATGTCTTCGAGAGTTTCAGTTGAGGGTGGCAACGACGGTCGCGCAGGGAGTTCGCCGAATAGACTGTCTGGCGTTGGAGCACTGACACGGGCCGGAGTTGGATTTGTTCGTGTAAACAGAGTCGATTTTGCCGGCGACGGAGCGGCAGCCGGTAATTCTGTAGCGATCTCCCCCGGCTCTTCGACCCTTGCCGAAGAGATGCTCTGCGGCGCTGAATCGTTCAGCGTCGCCGGTTCCGCATCTATCGTTTCCGCGCCGAGTTCGCCGAAGTAGCGAATGTATTCTCTCGTCTGCTCCAACAGTTCGCTCAACTCTTTCGTTTGATCTGACGTCATTCTTTTTGTGCGGCAGCTGTACGTGCGTTGCTTTGGTTGTTCCTCATTTTCACGACTTCATCAAGAATGCGATGCGCTGCTTCTTCTTTCGGCATGAGCGGCAGTTCGACGGTGTCGGGTCGGTCGCGAAACAAAATCGCGATGGCGTTGTCAGCCGAGTCAAATCCACCACCGGCTTTTGAAACGTCATTGGCCACGATCGCGTCGAGGTCTTTGCTGACCAATTTTTCCCAGGCGTTCTCGAGAAGATTTTCAGTTTCCGCCGCGAAGCCAATGATCAATTGGCCGTTGCGTCGCGCCTGCGCTACTTCCCGGAGAATGTCGGGAGTGCGTTGCAGTTTTAGCTCGAGCGTGTCTGCCGATTTCTTCAACTTCTGAGTAGAGGGGTCAATGGACGCGTAGTCGGCTACTGCTGCCGCGGCAATAAAGATGGTCGCGTCGCCGGCGCGTTCCATTACGGCGCTATGCATCTCTTTTGCGGCTGTTGTCTCGATGAGTTTCACACCTCCGGGGGCCGCGACACTCGTGACGCCTGAAACGACCGTCACTTCGGCTCCCCGAGCGTGGGCGGCTTTTGCAATCGCATATCCCATTCGGCCGGACGATCGATTTGAAATAAAGCGCACCGGGTCGATTGGTTCGCGGGTGGCACCGGCCGTGATTAGGATCCGCTCCCCGGCCAAATCGGCCGCGTGCGTTGACGCCTTGAGCATGTCCAACGCCACCGACACGATCCTGTCCGGTTCGCTTAGACGTCCTGGGCCGATCGTGCCGCAGGCCATCTCGCCCTCATCCGGCTCAATAATCCGGACTCCGTCAGCACGGAGCTTTTCGAGGTTTCGCTGCGTGGCGGGATGCTCCAACATTGTGGTGTTCATCGCCGGCGCCACCAGAACCGGCGCGGTGCAAGCCAGGTATGTGGACGTCAGGAAGTCGTCGGCTACGCCGTTGGCGAACTTCGCCAGGGTGTTGGCTGTTGCCGGCGCCACGATCAGCAAATCTACGGTTTGAGAGAAAGTGATGTGCGCAATCGGATCCGGATTATCCGGCGCATAGTCGTCAACCAGGACGTAAGCACCGGAAAGCGAACGAAAGGTGAGAGGCTGAATGAACTCGCAAGCGTGCCTGGTCATGGCCACCCGTACCTCGCAACCGGCGCGTTGAAGGCCCCGGAGGACCTCAATCGCCTTGTAAGCGGCTATTCCGCCAGTTACGCCGAGCGCCACGCGGTACTTGCCGTCAATCGGATCGCTATCCATGTGAAATCGAAATGTAACACCGCCAAATTATGGGTGCAATATTGCTGGATTTTGAGCGGGCGTATAATCGCCGCACAATCGAAACTGGCTTACCAAAGTTCCCTGAGCTAAAGTAACGCATACGCGTCAGTCAGCAGGCTCGATCAGTAGAGGTGGACTTCAATGGGTAACTTAAAGCGAATCGTGTTGTTGGTTCTCGCGCTGGCAATGGCGGGTGGAGTTGTGCACGCACAACGCGCGGAGCAGTCCCAGTTCGGGCCCGTCATGCAAGCGTACCTTGGCTACCTGCGTAATGAACAGGAAGTCGTTGATGACCGGGCGAGTCGGCACGAGATTTCCGGAGACTATTACCGGCGTAATTCGAATCGGATTCGCGCGTTGCGGCAGATGGCCATCCGTTTAGTGACGAAGTCCGACAACGACTATGTGCCGGAGCTCGAAGCAGTCGCGGCGGATGAGATGCGAATTCTGTTTGAGGAGCCTCCAAGCCCCCGAACCCTCCGCGTCAGTCAAATTGTAAAGAATACGTTTCGTTACCTGGGCCCGGTGACTTCAGGAGAGGTCTTTTATGTCTTCGCGCGCCTTGACCCTTACGAGCAGGCCGCGTTAATAGAATCCGGGAACGGCGTCGACGGGCCGATGAGTTCGACAACCCCGGACTCTTCAGCCGCCAAGGGCCAACGCGTCGGCGACAGCGCGACGCGTCCCCGTCGGAGTAGTCCGCGCTGACCCGTCTGACCTCCGATTTTCTGATTTTTGGCCTCGCCGTTGACCGGAGGGACGAGGACACACAATCTTGACACCGCCAGGCCAAAAACCCCTTTACAGCACCTATAGGCCGTGATATCGTGCGCCGAACCTAGTAATTCTGGGCTAAGTTTTAGAGTTTTCAATCAATTGCCTGTTGACAGGGGGGCTGGATTTCGTGTACAAAAGCCACTGATTCAGTGGTTTCACTACACCACGAAAAAGCTTTCTTCAACAGAACTCAAGCGATAGCGACTCGAAATGTGAAAGAGTCAGCAGCGCGTTTTCTAAGGTATCTTGTCACTTGTACGGGAGGAAATGATGATTAGCAGAAATTGGAGCCGCAAGTCGATTGCATTTGCGGTCACAGTAGCCGTCCTCAGCGTCTACTCGATGGTAGCGTTGGCGAAACCCGGCCAGAAGAACTCCGGAGAACTTTCGGTTTCCGGCCAAGTCACCGTTAACGGTCAAGCGGCGATTTCGGGTGCGACAGTATTTTCCGACAGCGTCATTACAACTGCGGCTAACAGCAGCGCGGTTGTGAGCCTCGGCAAACTTGGTCGCGTAGAGTTGTTGCCGAACACGAGCGTTAAACTCAGCTTTACCGACGCCAGCATTTCAGGAAATCTCGACGCCGGTCGTCTGCAGGCTTCGACGTTGGCAGGTACGTCCGCCATCATCACGACCAAAGACGGCGCGGCTGTTGCCGATGCGAGCCAAGCGTCAAGCTTTATGGTCGATGTCGAATGTGGCGACATGAGAGTCGCTGCTCAGGCAGGCTTGGTTGAACTGCGAGCCGCTGGCAAGACGACAGCTGTCGCTGCTGGAACGACTGAAACTGCGGGAACACCTCAGCCCGGCACACGCTGCACCCGTCTAGCACGGCCCGGCATGCCTGGCATTGGTGGCGGCGCCTTGGCAGCCTTGTTACTGGCTGCTGGTGGTGCGATTGCGGCGGCGATTCTGGCCGGAAGTTCAGAGAACAATGATCTGAACTTTGGCGGAGACGTTACCGTAATCAGTCCGACGAGATAGAGGACGCGAACAATCCTGCTGGTGGCGTGCCCGAGTGCGCGGCACTTGAGTGTAACTTGCGGGTCACGCGCTAAATGCGCGTGACCCGTATCTTTTGATCAGACATATTTCCGAATGCACATCGCTGTAATTGGCTCTGGTTACGTAGGGCTTGTAACCGGAGCGTGTTTCGCAGAATTTGGCGTTGACGTCGCGTGCGTTGACATAGATGCCGACAAAGTCGCCCGGCTAAATCGCGGCGAAGCCCCCATCTACGAACCAGGCCTCGAGCAACTAATCCAAAAAAATCTTCAGGCGGGACGGCTAAGATTCACCACAGACCTTCATTCAGCCGTCGAGCCTGCTTCCGTTGTCTTTCTTGCGGTCGGCACGCCACCACAGGCCGATGGCTCGGCGGATCTCAGCTTCGTCAATACTGCCGCCATCGACGTCGCCCGAAACATTGGCAGCTACAAAGTGGTTGTGATGAAATCCACTGTCCCGGTGGGGACTGGCAAGCGACTGACGGAACTAATTAAGAAAAATCTGCCGGCGCCGGTACCCTTCAGCGTCGTTTCCAATCCAGAGTTCTTGCGAGAAGGCGCCGCGATCAGCGACTTTATGCGCCCCGATCGAGTAGTGATCGGGAGCGGCGACGCGCAAGCGACCGAGGTGATGCGGGAACTCTACCGGCCGCTCTATTTAATCGAAACGCCGTTCGTGATCACCTCTGTCGAAGGCGCTGAGCTAACTAAGTACGCTGCGAATGCCTTTCTTGCTACGAAGATTTCGTTCATAAATGAAATCGCCAACCTGTGCGAGAAAGTGGGTTGTGACGTTCACGACGTGGCCCGCGCTATTGGTATGGATCGGCGTATTGGCAGCAAGTTCTTGCACCCCGGTCCAGGCTTCGGTGGCTCTTGTTTTCCGAAAGACACGCGTGCGTTGTCGGTAATCGGAAGGGAATACGACTCGCCTACGCGAATCGTCGAGACGGTGGTAGAAGTCAACGAGCGACAGCGGCAAGCCATGTTTCCGAAGATCGAAAAGCTGGTTGGCGGTGTGAAGGGTAAGCGAATTGTTGTCCTGGGCCTGAGCTTCAAGCCGGAGACTGACGACATGCGTGACGCTCCCTCGGTTGATATCATCCGCGCTTTGGTGGAAGCCGGGGCAACAGTAGTAGCGTACGACCCGGTCGCCCAACACGAGGCAGAAAAACTGCTGCCGGATATTGAGTACGCGAATGATGAGTACGCCGCTGCTACGGGCGCTGACGCTCTCGTGTTTCTCACCGAATGGAACCAATTTCGCGCGCTGGACATGGAGCGTATTCACGGCCTGATGAGGACCGCCAACATCGCCGATCTTCGAAATATTTATGAGCCTGCCGATCTGCGCGCGCTCGGATTCAAATACGCAGGAGTTGGACGCTAAATGGCGCTCTCCGGAATTGCTCTAGTCACTGGCGGCGCGGGCTTCGTGGGCTCACACATCGCCACGGCGCTCGTTGACGCTGGCGCTCGCGTTCGCGTTGTCGACGACCTGTCGACGGGTTACCTCAAGAACCTTCGGCACATTGAATCCAAAATTGATTTTATCGAGGGAAGCGTTGGCGACGCGGCCACATTGGGGCGCGCGCTAAGCGATGTAGAGTTGGTTTTTCACGAGGCTGCTATCCCCTCCGTGCCACGGTCCGTGGATCGGCCGGTTGAATCTCATGATGCCTCGGTCAATGCCACGTTCGCACTGTTGCTGGCAGCCCGCGACCAGAAAGTTCGGCGGTTAGTGTACGCGGCTTCCAGCTCGGCTTACGGCGATCAACCTGAGCTTCCGAAACACGAAGAAATGAGGCCCGCGCCGCTTTCGCCCTACGCGGTCGGAAAACTGGTAGGCGAGTATTACGCCCAGGTCTTCACCAACGTCTACGGTCTCGAAACCGTTTCGCTGCGGTACTTCAATGTCTTTGGACCGCGTCAGGATCCCGGCTCACAGTATTCCGGCGTCATTTCGCGTTTCATGAATGCGCTGGAGAACGGAGAGCAGCCGGTGATTTATGGCGACGGGGGACAGTCACGCGACTTCACCTTTGTATCGAACGTGGTCGATGCGAATTTGCGCGCGGCTGAATCGCCCGACGCCGTCGGTAAGGTGATGAATGTCGCTAACGGCCGGCAGGTAACGCTAAACGAACTGCTTGAGATAATGAAGAGTGTCACCGGCAAGTCGGCCGCGGCGGCCCGCTATGAACCAGTCCGCGTCGGAGATGTGCGACACAGTCTCGCGGACATCTCGCTCGCGCGCGCATTGCTCGGATATGAGCCGAAGGTCGGACTCGAAGAAGGTCTGCGCCTGACGTTTGATTGGTGGCAGAAAAGCGGTGGTCAATAACGCCGTCGCCACTGATCGCCACAAATATAGTCCTTACGAGCCAATCAAGAAATACTTACGATGGGGATGAGTTGTCTGGGTTTAGAAAGTAATAAAGTCGTTACTTCGGTACCCATTTAAGAGCCCGAGTCAGCCGCGACGAACCGTTAAAGTCCTTACCTTTCTTACCTAATTCGAAATCGGCCATAATCCGGTTCTTCGCCGCGGTCTAAAGCGACGACAAACATGCGCGGCCGTGAAAAAAGGCGAAGGGCGGGCCTCCGCTTTGTTCAGGAATAGCAAACGAAGTCTCTTTCATCGTAAGGGAGGTCACGGAGTGCAGGATGCCATAGACATTTCGTTATCGAATCTGAACCAACATTTCACACGTATTGATGCGTGATTATTGATTAGTCTCCTCTAAGCTTGGAAATACGCTGCCGACCGTTGCGCGAAACCGCCGGTTGATTCGCAATGCACGAGCCGCAAGACTGGTTGTAAACAACGCGATAACATGAGCATGCGATCTTTTAATCAGAAACAAAAAGACGAAGCAAACTGCGTTGTACGGACTCTCTTGGTTAAGCGACGTCCTTCGCATATGGAGGCTTTCTCGAGGAGTAAGACACTATTCCCATACTTCCCCTGCTGGGTGTAGAATTAGCTTTCCCCGCAACCTCGCAGCGGCCCAGTTTTCTCGGATTAGACCCAATCCGTCCGCGAGCAAATTGGTAGCCGGGCGCCGATAGGTAGCAACTTCAGACGGTTATCGGAGGATGCTCATACATGCTCTAAATCCAGCTGCGGCTGCGCAATGCGTTCGCACGACGACTTGGCGCCAACAGGCGCCTCTCTATGACTGTAAGAATCTAATTCGGAGGTCAAAAATGAGATTATCGACTCCTTGGTATAAGAGGACTCCCGTTATCGTTGCTCTCATACCGGTGTTAGGCGGACTGGTAGTAGCGGGCGTTAAGCTCATACCACTCACGTTTAATCAAGGGAACAAGAATGAATCATTTATCGGAAAGGTTTCCGATACTAAGGGTACAACGCGAATTCGGGGCGCCAAAGTAAGTCTGGAGGGAAAGGGGCTGCCTCCGGTTCTTTACACTGATTCAGAGGGCGTATTCAAATTTGATCTGTCTCAGGAACTTGATGAGATCAAGATTGTAGTTGAAGCAGACGGATATGTGCCTTTTGACAGGCGACTGCGAGTGTCTGCAAAAAGAGAAATCGAGGATATTCGGCTAAGTCCCGTATCAGACACCAAAGCGAATCTGTCGGGCACAGTGCTGGACAGCCACGACCAGCCGCTTCAGGGCGCGCTGGTCACGCTCGATGACTTTCCTGGAATGGCGCCCGTTCACACTTCCACCGATGGAGTCTTCAATCTAAGCGAGATTCCCAAGAAGTATGGAGAAGGAGTACGCGTCCGGGTAGTCCTAGTCGGCTATCAGCCTAACCCTTACACGGAAGATGTAGTACTAGGTAAGGCACCTCCGATAATCAAGCTGCGAAAAAAATGAAGTTCACCACCTCCCTCATTGCGCCTCATTCTTTTCTTATCAGCGACCGTCATTGAGAATAGTTATCGACTGACGGTGAATGGCATGGCTCAAAATCCCACGTGGCTCCTACAGCTGCAGTATCCATTTAATGACCGAATGAGATTGATCGCTCAATACACTGATGCCGCCCGGCTGGTTCGGCGACAATGACATCCTGATAAATCCCTGCTTTGCAAGCTCACGAGGATAAGACATGAAACCACGCCTCACCATACTTCCCCTTTTCATTCTCAGCCTGGCAGTAACCGCATTCGGGCAACAAGCCAAGATTGAAGGACATGTTTATGACCACAGGGACCGGCGACTAGCGTCTGTGCGAATCGTCGTCACGCCCGGCGGGCAGGCTGATACGACTGACAGTAAAGGCCATTTTAGTATCAGCCTGCCTGACAACGTTCAGCCCGGACAGGCAGCACAAATCAGAGTTGCAAAGTCGAACTGGGTCATTTTCAACCCGATGTTCGGCAAGTGCGAGACGAAAAGTGCGGGGCGTAATTTCGAGGCCCTACGGGTGGTCATCGTTCCCAAGGGATCACCGCTCTCTTATGGGCCAAGAAGGTTGAGTGAATTTGTAGATGAACTACAAAAGCAAATTACTAATCAAGGGAAAACAATAAACACGCTGAGAGATAGTGCAGATAAAGCCACGCGTGAGCGGGAGAAGTACGCCTTCCTACAAGAATATACAAAAGAGTATGGCATTCCGTCCGACAAGTTAAAAGCTGCCTTGGATATATGGGCGCAAACCCGAGAGTCTGATGACAAACTAGAGAGAGCACGCAAAGAATATTGGCTGGGAAATCTCGAAAGGGTGACTGAACTTACCCGGGAAGCCGCGCCTTTTGCCGTCGAAGTCTTGAAACAAAAAAACAGGCAACGGCTTGAAAGTGGTCGCACCGTCATAAGCATATATGCGCTTGAAGGACGTGCTTTCTATGAGCAGTTCAAATTCCGAGAAGCACTCGCGTCCCTCATGAAAATCGAACAGCTTTTCGAAAACAGACAACTCTCCAAAGAGGATTTTACACAGGAATGGACATTATTAAATCTGTCTATCGGGACTGCTAAGCGTGAATTAGGCGCCAGAGTAAAAGGTGCGGAGGGCCCACGGTTGTTGCTGGAGGCTTTGGCTGCTTATCGGCAAGCAGAGACATTCTACAATCGTGAACGTTCACCGCATGGTTGGGCGACTACGCAAATCAGCTTGGGGAACGCGCTGATTGAACTAGGTGAGCGAGCAGAGGGTGCGGAAGCCATTGGGTACTTGAGGGAGGCGGAAGCAGCTTACCGCGGTGCGTTAAAGATCTTCACGCGGCCGCAATCGCCTAAGGATTGGGCGGCGACGCAGAACAACCTGGGGATTGTGCTGCGTGATTTAGCTGGGCGAACCGAGGGCGTCGAGAGCATTCGGTACTTGAGGGAGGCGGAAATCGCCCACCGCGCTGCGTTGGAGGTCAGGACACGCGCGCACTCGCCACAAGATTGGGCAATAACGCAGAACAACCTGGGAATTGTGCTGAGTGATTTGGGCCTGCGGGCGGAAGGCGTAAACCATTTGCGCGAGACGGTGCTCGCATTTCGCGCCGCGCTGGAGGTCTTTACACGCGAGCAATCGCCACAAGATTGGGCGACGACACAGAACAACCTAGGCAGTGCGTTGAGCGTCTTCGGTGAGCGAGTGGAGAGTGCGGAAGGCATCCAATACCTGAGGGAGGCGGAAGTCATCTATCGCGCCGCGCTGGAGGTGTTCACGCGTGAGCAATCGCCACAGATTTGGGCGGCGACGCAGAGCAACTTGGGCAATGTACTACGTAAGTTAGGCGTGCGGGTGGAGAGTGCGGAAGGCATCCAATACCTGAGGGAGGCGGAAGTTATTTTTCGCGCCGTATTGGAGGTCTCCACGCGGAAGGAATTGCCACAGAAATGGGCGGCGACGCAGAACAACCTAGGGACTGTGCTGAATCAGTTAGGCGTGAGAGTGGAGGGTGTCGAGAGCATCAGATACTTGAAAGGAGCGGAAGCCGCAAACCGTGCTGCGCTAGAAGTCTACAATCGCGCGCAGTTGCCACAGGACTGGGCGATGACGCAGAACAACCTGGGAATTGTACTGCGTGACTTGGGTGAGCGAGTGGGGGCTGAGGAGAGCCTTAGGTATCTACACGAAGCGGAGGCCGCTTATCGCGCCGCGTTGGAGGTCTACACGCGTGAGCAAGTGCCACAGCGGTGGGCGATTGCGCAGCACAACCTGGGCACTACGTTGAGGGGGTTAGGCATGCGGTCGACAGGCGTGGAGGGCATTACCTACTTGAAGAATTCGGAAATCGCCTATCGTGCCGCGCTCGAGGTCTATAAGCATTCGCAGGTGCCACAGGATTGGGCGGATACGCAGAACGGCTTAGGCGCTGTGTTGCGTGAGTTAGGGGTGAGATCGGCAGGCGCGGAGAGCCTTAAATATCTGGATGAGGCCACGCAGGCATTTCGCGCCGCGCTGGAAGTCAGGACACGCGCGCAGGTGCCACAGGACTGGGCGATGGTGCAGAACAACCTTGGCGTAGTGTTGAGCGACTTGGGCGAACGGGTGGAAGGTTCCAAGGGGGTCGCACACTTGAAGAATGCGGAAGTCGCCTATCGCGGCGCGCTCGAGGTCTTCACGCGTGAGCAATTGCCGCAGCGGTGGGCGGGGACGCAGAACAACCTTGGTAATGTGTTGCGCGAGTTAGGCGCGCGGTCGGAAGGCGCGGAGAGTATTCAGTATCTTAAGGGTGCGGAAATCGCTTATCGCGCCGCGCTGGAGACCTACTCGCAGGCGTACCTGCAACAGGATTGGGCGATGACCCAGAACAACTTGGCCGCAACTTATCTTTTGCTAAAGGACTGGACGCGCGCGAGCCAAGCTTATACCAATGTACTAAAGATATACCCCGATGATGTGGAGGCTTATCAAAGAGCTGCCACGCTCCAGCACGAGATGCTGTTTAACTTTCGAGAAGCGTTCGCCTTGAATCAATCTTGGCTGGCAAGGCATCAGGATGATATTTCGGCCCAAGCAGATTTTGCCGAAACGCATTTCACAACGGCCCAGTTTGAGGAAAGCCTGTTACGCATTACGGCCCTCCTGACTAATTCAACCCTTTCTGCTGGTACCAGGGCAGCATTGCGTGCACTAGAAATTGCCAATCTGGCAGCCGTCAATCGAGCAAGGCAGGTTCCAAGCAAACTCGAGGTGCTGATCGCCGAAGTCTCACGGCAACCCACCACTTTCAAGGTCGAATGGAGTTTCAAGGGCACAAGACACTTCATAGACCACAGCGAGCAGCTGAAACCTCATCGCGACTGGCTTGGAGGGCTACTCGATGCCATGGGAAGCGAAGACCGCGACAGAATGCTGAACGCACTTAAGGAAGTGCGAACCAGGTTCAAACGGTGAGGCCACCGGCTAGGTCGGCGAAAATGAAGCGATGAAACTACACCTAAGCATGCTTACGCTTTTTGTCTTTAGCCTAGCCGTGTCTGCCCTCGGGCAACAAGCCAAGATCGAAGGACATGTTCATAACCAAAAGGAAAGGCGAGTTCCGTCCGTGCGAATCGTCGTGACACCTGGCGGGCAGGCTGGTAGGACCGATAGCAAAGGCCACTTCATCATTCATCTGCCCGACAACATTCGTCCCGGACAGGCCGCGCGCATCAGGGTCGCGAGGGCAGGCTGGGTGGTCTTCAACCCCATGTTCGGTCACTGTGATACGAAAAGCGTGACACTCAATTCTGAGCCGCTCGACGTGATCATCGTTCCAAAGAATTCGCCGCTCTCTTACGGGCCCAAAAGGTTGAGTGAATTCGTAAACGAAATGCAAAAGCAGGTTGCGAAGCGGGATACGATAATAAAAGAAACAAAAGACGAGTTGCTTAAAGCGAGAATTGAGCGCGAGAAATACGCCTTCCTACGAGAATACGCAGAGGAATATGGTCTTTCCAACGGCAGGCTGAAGGCTGCATTGGATCGATGGGCACAATCCAAAGAGTCTGACGACACGCTGGAACTTGCTCGTAAGGAATACTGGTTGGGAAACTTAGAGAAAGTAACGGAACTGACCGCGAAGATTGGTTCTCCTTCCATCGAGCAGTTGAAGGCTGCTAACAAAGAACAGGATGAGCGTGCCCGCACAGTCATCGGCGTTTACACTCTCGAAGGTAATGCTTTCTATGAGCAGTCCAACTTTGGCATGGCAATGGAGTCGTTCTCTAGGCTCGATGCGCTTTTCTCGACTAAAGACATCCGTAAGGAAGAGTTTTCGAACGACTGGGCCGATCTAAAGCTGGCGATTGGAAGAACCAAAAGCGCATTGAGCGAAATAGTCGCCGGCGACGCAGGGCCTCGACTGCTGTTAGAGTCTCTGGCCGCCTTCAAAGAGGCCGAGACCTACTACACGCGCGCACAATCGCCTCCGCACTGGGCCTTGATGCAGAACAACCGTGGGCATACGTTGATAGCGTTGGGCCGACGATTCGACGGCGTGGACGGGGCCGCGCACCTGAAGGACGCCGCCGCCGTGTTTCGCGAAACGCTGGAGATTTACACGCGCGCGCGTTGGCCGCTGGAGTGGGCAGCAACGCAGAATAGTTTGGGTGCGGTGTTGCGCCTATTAGGCAGACAGATCGAAGGGGCCGAGAGCATCAAGTATTTAACTGAGTCCGCCGACAGACATCGCGCCCTCCTGGATGGTGATATCCGCGCACGGGCGCCACAGGAATGGGCCGGCGCGCAGGGCAATCTCGCCAATACGTTGGTTGACTTGAGCGAACGGGTAGCAGGCGCCGAGAGTGTCAAGTATTTAGATGAAGCCGTCGCCGCGTTACACGCCGCGCTGAAGATTTTCACGCGCGTCGAGTCGCCGCAAGAATGGTCTGCGGCGCAGAACAATCTTGGTACTGTGCTGAATCGATTGGGCGACCAGAAGGAAGGTGCGGAGCGGCTGAAGTTTCTGAACGAGGCAGTGGTGGCATACCGTGGAGCGTTGGCAGTCAGAACCCGCGAGCAGTGGCCCCAGGACTGGGCGCAAACGCAGTACAACCTAAGCGATGTGCTGTTCGAAATGGGCAAGTTGACGGACGGTCCGAAGGGGTTTGAGTATTTGAACGAATCAGCGGCGGGGTTGCGTGCCACGCTGGAAGTAAGAACCCGTGCCCACTCGCCGCGGCAATGGGCCATGACCCAAAACGCCTTAGGGGTTACATTGGGCGGGTTAGCCAAGAAGACTGAAGGGCCGGAGGGACTTAAGTATCTGGACGAGGCGGCAGCAGCGCATCGAGCAGCGCTGGAGGTACACACCCGCGCAGAGTTTCCAAAGGACTGGGCTACGGCGCAAGCTAACCTAGCAGATCTGTTGTTTTTCCTGGGTTTGAAAACGGAAGGGGCGGCGGGAGTGGCGTTCCTAAACGGAGCGGCCTCGAAGTATCGCGCCGCTCTGGAGGTCCTGACGCGTGCAGAGTCGCCGCAGAATTGGGCTTACAAACAGGCATCTCTGGGACTGTTGCTCGGCGTTTTGGGCGAACGTGCGGAAGGGGCAGAGAGGACGAAATATTGGAACGAAGCCATAGTAACGCTTCGCGCTGCGCTCGGTATTTTTACTCGAACGCATTTACCGGAGAAGTGGGCGGAGGTGCAGAATCATCTAGTGTCAATATACGTTTTGCTGGAAGACTGGCGCAGCGCGGGTGAATCAATCGCGGAGGTCTTGCAGGTGTTCCCGGATGACGAAGAGATGCATCGCCTCGGCGGCGCGGTCTACCACGATAAGCTATTCGATTTCGAGCGGGCGTTTACTTCGAAACAGTGGCGGGTAAAACGAAAGAACGACATTGACTCTCAGGCGAATTTTGCCGAGGGATGCTTTACCACCGGACGTTTCATCGAAGCCGAGCAACGCATAAATGCTCTCTTGGCGCGGCCGGAAGTCCCTGCCAGCATCGCGACAGCTCTGCGCGCATTTGAGATTGCCAGCATTCTAGCCCTTCAACGAACTAATCAGGTGTCAACCAAACTTGACACGCTCATCGCGGAGGTCGCCCGTCAACCGCCTGAGTTCCAAGTCACATGGAACTTTGAAGGCACAAGACACTTTATCGATCAAAACGAGAAGCTGGCTCCTTATCGGTTTTGGTTGAAACAATTGTTTGATGCTCTCGACAACAAACCACGCGACGTAATGCTTAGAGACTTGCAGAGTGTAAGAGCGAAAATGAAAATCGCCTTCATTGAGAATAGTCATAGACAGACGGTGGGAATGCATGGTTCAAAATCGCCCGTTGGCTCTTAGCGCCAACTGCAGTAGCATTTAATGACCGAAAGAGATCGATCGCTCATACTTTCCTCGCGAGGTCACAATGAAGTTCAGAAACTCCCTGTTTGTACTCTTTATCTCCTGTTTTTCAGCGACTGCGCTAGGTCAGCAAGCCAAACTGGAAGGACAAGTCTTTGATGATAAGAACAGAGCTGTCGTCGGAGTGAGGATTGTCGCGGCCGGTGGACAGTCGGCAGTAACGGATAGGAAAGGACATTTCAAGATTGGTTTCCCAATCTCTGCTCAGCCAGGGCAGGCCACACGCATCCAAGTTGTCAAATCGAATTGGGTAGTCTTTCAGCCGATGCTCGGCAACTGCGTGACGCAAAGCGCAGAGCGCAACTATGAACCGCTACGAGTCGTCATCGTTCCTAAAGGCTCGCCGCTCGCCTTATCACCGAAAAGACTGAGCCAAGTCATAGCGCAGTGGACGGCTGAAAGAGCCAAGCTGCGCGTTGAAGTAGGTAATCTCCAGCAGGAACTTGATGAATACGCCTTCCTCCAGCAATACGCAAAAGAATACGGTTTCACGTTGGAGCAGTTTCGTGATGCTGCCGAGCGGTGGGCACAAATCAAAGAATCGGATGACAAAGAAGAGCGCGCACTCAAAGAATACTGGCAGAAAAATTACGGAAAGGCCGCACAACTAGCCCTAGAATCCGCACAAGTGGCCGGCGAAGAGTTGAAGCAAGCCAATAATAAGACAAATGAGGCGAGCCTTAAAGTCATTCGTCGATACAAGCTCGCGGGGAACGCTTACTATGCACAGTACAACTTCAGAGAAGCCCTGGACGCTTACAATAAGATTGAGAAACGCTTTGATGCCAAAGAACTTTCAAAGGAAATCTTTATAGCGGAATGGGCTGAAATGAATTTCTTGATTGGGAATGCGAAAGTGGCATTAGGGGTAAGAGTTGCAGGAGACGAGAACTCACAATTGTTAAAAGAGGCGTTAGCCAACTATCAGCAAAGCTTTACTATTTATACCCGTGATCAATTACCCAAAGAGTGGGCTGCGACGCAGAACAGTGTTGGTAATGTTCTATTGAGCCTGGGGGTGCGAGCGAGGGGCGCGGAGAGTGTTAAGTATTTGAACGACTCTGAAGCGGCTTACCGTACAGCACTCGAAGTAGCCACGCGCGAGAAGTTGCCACATGAGTGGGCTAAAACACAGAATAACTTAGGTATTATGTTAAGGAGTTTGGGTGAGCGGGCGAGTGCGGAAGAGGGCGTTAAGCATCTGAACAACGCAATTACCGCTTTCCGCGCCGCGCTAGAGGTGAGAACCCGAGAGCAATTGCCTGAAGAGTGGGCCGCAACGCAGACCAATCTAGGTAATACATTACAGAGCTTAGGTGTGAGGGTAGGAGGGGCGGAGGGCGTCAGATATCTGAAAGACGCTATTAAGGCTTTTCGTGCGGCGCTCGAAGTGAGGACTCGCGAAAAGTTGCCACAGGAGTGGGCGGCATCGCAGACTAATTTGGGCAACGCGTTATGGGCATTAGGTTTACGTGTAAGTGTGGAAGAAGGCATTAACTATCTGAAGGACGCGCTTGCACTTCATCGCACCGCACTAGAAGTCAGATCCCGCGAGAAGCTGCCCCAAGATTGGGCGGCAACGCAGAACAATGTGGGCATTGTGCTAGCGAGTACCGGTGAACGTTTAAGCGGGGCAGCGAGCATCAAGCAACTGAAAGACGCTGTCGGGGCTTTCCGCGCGGCGCTTGAAGTAAGAACCCGAGAACATCTTCCACAGGATTGGGCGATCACTCAGAGCAATATGGGCGGTGCCCTGCTGAATTTAGGTTTACGTATAAGTGGGGAGGAGGGCATCAACTACCTGAAAGACGCAGCTGCGGCACATCGCGCTGCGCTTGAAGTAGTCACCCGCGAGCAGCTCCCACAGCAATGGGCCTCAAGACAGGCCAATCTTGGCAGCGCGCTACAATATTTAGCTGAGCGCGTGAGCGATGCGGAGGGCATCAAGTATCTGAAGGAGGCGGTGGAAGCTCATCAATCAGCTCTTGAAGTGAGAACCCGCGAGCGCCTCCCACCGCAGTGGGCTACAACGCAAAACAACTTGGGCAATACGCTGCGGGGCTTAGGTGAGCGAGTAGAGCGTGAGGCCGCCATCAGACATCTGAAGGATGCAACTATAGCTCACCGCGCTGCGCTTGAAGTATTCAGGCGAGAGGACTTCCCGCAACAGTGGGCTATAACGCAGAACAACTTAGCAAGAGATTATGTTCAACTTCATGACTGGCCGGCTGCTGCGGAAGCGTACACGAATGTCCTGTCGCTTGACCGGGGCCAAAGAGAGGCCTACGACAAAGCGGCTTCGATTTACCATGACATACTCTTCAAATTTGATAAGGCTTTCGACCTGCATCAACAGTGGCTAGCACAGCACACAGAAGATATTTCGGCTCAAATCAACTATGCGGAAGCACATTTCTCAGTCGGGCGTTTCGCCGAATGTGAACAACGTGTCAACGCCCTATTGACCAATCCACGAGTTCCTGTCAGCACTAAGACAGCATTACGAGCAACTAAGATTGCTAGCCTCTTAGCCGATGGCAAAGCCAGCCAAGTTCCGGTCAATCTTGATGCACTGATCGCGGAGGTGGCTGGTCAGCCTGCGGCATTTAAGGTCGAATGGGTCTTTGATGGCACAAGGCACTTTATCGATCAAAACGAGAAGTTGTCATCCTATCGTGCTTGGTTAGGACGATTGTTCGTCGCTTTAGCAAGTAAAGACCGCGATACGATGTTGAAGGCGCTACAGAATGTGCGAGCGAATTATAAAGAGCAAAGATCGACAACTTCGTTTCGGTTGAAGAGCGCTTGGCCGTCGCCTAGTATTATCACCATCCAGAGGAACCCCGGCTCGTAGCGAAGGCGTCAAATGTTTAACCAATCCTCCAACTAGCAGTTTAGGTACCGAACGGTGATGCGCTAGGCGTGATGAAGAGGATCGATCGTTATACTCAGTCTCACGAGGTCAAAAATGAAGTTCCAAACCTTCCTCGTTGTACTCTTCACCTCCTGCCTTTCAGCGACGGCGCTTGGTCAGCAAGCCAAACTGGAGGGACAAGTCTTTGATGATAAAGATAGAGCTGTCGTCGGAGTGAGGATTGTTGCGGCTGGAGGACAGGCAGCAGTAACGGATAGCAAAGGACATTTCAAGATTGGTTTCCCATCAGCAGCACAGCCAGGGCAGGCTACACGCATCAAAGTTGTCAAATCGAATTGGGTAATCTTTCAGCCGATGCTCGGTAACTGCATTACGCAAAGCACTGAGCGCAACTTTGAACCATTGCGAGTCGTCATCGTTCCGAAAGGTTCTCCCCTCGCTTTATCGCCAAGGCGACTCAGCCAAGTGATAGATCAATGGACGGCTGAAAGAGTCAAACTGCGCACGGAAGTAGGAAACCTCAGGAGGAATATTGATGAATACGCATTCCTGCGGGACTACGCAAAAGAGTATGGCTTCACGTTGGAACAGTTCCGTGACGCCGCCGAACAATGGGGCACAATCAAAGACTCAGATGATAAAGAGGAGCGGGCTCTTAAGCAGTATTGGCAAAAGAACTATGAAGAAGCAGCGCTCCTGGCTACCGAATCATACAAGACCGCTCTGGCAGAGTTGGCACAAGCAAAAAAAAAGACGCTTGAAGTCAGCCTTAAAGTCATCCGGCGATCTCAGCTCGCAGGAAATTCCTACTACGCACAATACAAATTCAGAGAGGCATTGATTACGTACAATGAACTCGCGCAACGCTTCGAGGCAAAGGAGCTGCCCAAAGAAGAGCTCAAAGCGGAATGGGCCGCAACAAGATTTCTGATTGGGAACGCAAAAGTAGAATTAGGGCAAAGAGTAGGCGGCGAAGAGGGTCGAAGATTTCTGGTGGAGGCCGTGGCTGAATTCCGGCAGAGCGCGACATTCCATACGCGCGAGCAGTTACCTCAGGATTGGGCTACGTCGCAAAACAATCTTGGCAGCGCGTTGGTGAGATTAGGGGAGCGGGTAAGCGGGGTGGAGAGCATCAAGTACCTTGATGAAGCAGTTGCAGTTCTTAGAGCGTCGCTTGAGATTAGAACCCGCAAACAGCTAGCGCAGGACTGGGCCGTAACGCAGAACGATCTGGGCGTTGCGTTCTTAAGATTGGGGGAGCGGGCGAGCGGGTCAGCAAGCATTACGCATCTGACGGAAGCGATTGCGGCTTATCGTGCCGCGCTTGAAGTGATCAGGCGCGAAGCGTCGCCGCAAGTGTGGGCAACAGTGCAGAACAATTTGGGTAGTGCGTTGGCGATGTTAGCTGTTCGAGTAAACGAGGCAGAACGCGGCACGTATCTGGGCGAAGCGATTGCAGCGTTCCGAGCTTCGCTGGAGATTAGAACCCGCGCGCAGGCACCGCAGGATTGGGCTGAAACGCAACTCAATATGGGTAACGCGTTATCGAGATTGGGCGAGGGAGCCATCGGGTTGGAGAGCACAAGCTATCTGAACGAAGCCGTCGCGGCTTATCGCGGTGCGCTCGAAATCACCACGCGGGCGCAGTTACCGCTGCAGTGGACTGTGTTGCAGACCAATCTGGGAATTGGATTGATGAGATTGGGACAGCGGGCAATCGGGGAGGAGAGGATCAAGTATCTGAACGAAGCGTTAACGGCTTATCACACCGCGCTTAAAGTAATTACACGAGAGGATCCTCATCAGTGGGCGGCGGTGCTGATTAATCTTGGGTTGGCGCATCTTCTCCTGGGTGAGGCGTCTGCTGCTGCGGAGGCATTCGCGAATGTACTAACGGTTGATACAGGCAATAAAGCGGTTTTTGGCGAAGCGTCCCGGCTCTATCACGAGGTACTCTTCGACTTCGATAAGGCTTTCCTTTTAAACCAGAATTGGCTGGCAAATCATCCATTGGACATCCTGGTTCAAGCAGACTTTGCAGAAGCGCATTTCAGCATCGGACGTTTTGCTGATTGTAGAGATCGCATTAATGCCTTGCTTGCTCATCCTGACCTTCCTGTAAGAACCAAAACAGCACTACGGGCAATCGAGATTGCCAGTCTGCTAGCCGAAAGCAAAGCCGGCCAAATTGGACCCAAGGTTGATGAACTAATTGCAGAAGTAGCGCGGCAGCCTCCCGGCTTCAAAGTGGAGTGGAGCTTTGCTGGCACGCAACACTTCATTAATCAGAACGAAAAACTGTCGCCTTATCGGGTTTGGTTGGCTCAACTATTCGGTGCTTTGGCAATTGAAGACCGAGAACTGCTGTTGAAGGCATTACAAAATGTGCGAGCGAACTTTAAAGAGCAAGGATAGACAACTTCATTTCGGTTGAACAGCTGAAGACCGCCTAGCCATTGTCTAGATGGAACGAAGACAGTATCTCGATCAAAACCCAAAACTATCCCGTTGGTGTTTTTACCTATCCCTTAGAAATATGGAGAAGCCAAGCCAAGTTGCAGGGCAAGTGTTTAACGATACACGACAGCGACTGCAAATCAGGGTCGGAGGAGAGGAAAGCCAGAATTTGCTATCACAGTCGGTAATTGACTATCGCCAAGCCCTGGAAGTCTGCAAGCGTAACGAACTGCCGCAGGATTGGGCGTTGGCGCAAGTCAATCTGGGAGGCGCATTGGGGCCTAATAAAAATAGCGACCATGCATTTATTACTTGGTCTTTGAAGGCTTAGACCAGAGGGGTACTTTGCTGACGGGTAAGCTGCGAACAATCCATTGGTTTCCCTTGTTGAAGGATCGTCATGAGTGACAAGTCGGGCTACACAAAAAAAGAAACCGATTGGCTCGGTCGGGAAAAAGAGGTTCATTATGATGCTAATGGAGAGAAGGCTGGAGAAACCAAGTTCACAGAAGATTGGCGTGGACGCTCAAAGCAGGAACACTACGATTCCGCTGGTGAGAAAAAAGGTGAGACAAGAAAGGGCTCTGACTGGCTTGGCAGGGAAAGGGCTGTACATTATGGGAGTGATGAAGAAAGGGTAGGGTATAGCAAGAATGAAGCCGATTGGTTAGGTAATCAAGTACAGAGTCATTACGATACTTCAGACAACAAAGTTGGCGACACACGGAGGGAAGAAGACTGGCTTGGTAACACACGCAAGGTACACAGTGGCACCCATCATAAATCGGAACCTAGAGTGTATTCGAGGGACTCATCATCAAAGGATGAGTACTCTACCGTACCGTCAAAGACAAGCGCTGGAGTCCACCCTTTATCTTCTCTGGTAGTTAAAATGATCTTAATAGTGGCAATTGGAGGACTGGTAGTATTGGGTGCTATTAAACTTGATAAATCAATCAAGGAAAGTACACCGGAAACCCGCCAACCCGCTGTAGTACTATCATTCAAAAGAGATCCAAAACCTAAATTACCAGAAAGAGTCTCGTGCGGAAATAGTCAGCCAATTTTGCTTACGCAGCCCAACAAGTGGGTATCAATTAACTTGCGCAAGGAGTGCTGGACAGGGGGAGTAGATGACCCAGCGAAATATGGGAATGGGTTCTTTGAAACCAGTTCTAATAGCAAGGCGATATATATGGTTCAGTGTTCAAACGAGAAGGAACTTGCGTTCAGCGGTTACATGCAAGCGTATCAATACATGGGTTGCGCACCGCCAATGTATTTCAAGGCAAAGGATAAGGCGCTTGTCGTGAAAGTGCGGATATGGAAACCCTTCTAGATCAGACCCGCGGCGCTGACTAGGATCTGACGACTCAAGTCTTCGTCGCGCGACGGAGACAAATGTCGCTGTGCAACGACATCTGTGTTTGGGACGGCAAACCGACATCGCTTTTCTCGCTCCGGGACGAGGTTATCGTCACCGCACACAAACTAGACCAGACGGCCAAGGCTGCCCGGGTTCTACTCGCGGGCGCTAGTTTTTCTAGCGACGACGCTAATTATTTGTCTTTCAACAATCAGTTGCTGACGATGATCGGCACGATTAAAAGCCCTTACTAGGTAGAGTCGATACTGATCAAGAAATATATTCTGGCACTTCGGAGTTTCATCCCTCACCTTATTGGTGTTGCTGCCATCACTGTGGCCGCAGCATTTTTCTCTCTTAGCGCCATTGAAGCAATCTTAATCACTGGTTTCTTCACATTATTACTGCCATACATGAAGGAGGTGAAGAAGGTAGAGCGCCAATTGGAAGTAGATCGCAACGCGCGGGAGGACATGAACACCTCGAGGAATGTCACAACCGGCTCCGGCACCGAGAAGTCGCGGCCGAGTGCCGCTACGGAGCGCGGCAAGATCTTCGGAACCCGAACCCACCAGAGCAATGGAATCAGAGGTTGACACCCCGGCAGCTCGACTCTGGTCCATTACTTCGGGCTTAAAGGCATTAGCCTTCTTGGGTGGCCTCACCGTTGTCGGGGTCATGGGTTACGCCTTAATCTATCTCATGCTGTATTTGTTCTTCTACCCTTAACCGAAGACACGCGGACATAAAGCAATGCCGTTAGACTCTAAGGTCATCCTTCATAAAACCTCAGCCGCCCGCACCTTCATCCTCATTACTCTTGTGATCTCGGTGGCGGGTTGTGCGCCTGCTCCATCGACGACCACCGACCCGGTTACCCCAGAACAGTTGAAACTTGGGGTCCGCCTGAACGAGCGGGCACGGATGAAGGTGGTGGATATTCGTGCGGGCCACGAAAGCGTGATGTCTCACTTCCAGGATATAGAATTCACAAATCCGACCGGGCTGAAGTATTTCTACGCGAAGCACGAAATAGTCCTATCCCTCAAAAGTCCGGAGTACCTCCCGGTATTCCTCAAGACGCTCAATGAACAGGACACAGATCGGTTGACCGTTTCTTTAAGGGACGAGCAGGACGGGCATTGGAGAAGAAGGCCCGGCCTCGGGTCTGAGCAACGCTACTCTAAGACCGTCTACATTCCTATTCGTATGTCTACGTGCGATGAAGTTACGCGTCTTATCTACAGAGAGCTTAATCTAGTTATTCAGAAACAGGCCGAGACTCAAGGAACGACCGAGAAACGGATAAGCCTCGATGAAGCGTTCGACTTGTTGATGCATGACCGGATCGAACCATACATAAAAGAGCTTGACCAGACGAAGAAGGCCGACCCATGCTTTGAAACTTTCGAACTTTATAAATGGCTCAAGCGCGAGAAGGCTGCCGGGTTCGAGCGAGGGGAGTATAAGGTCAATGAGGGCTTGCAGGGCCTGCTGGGGGAGGTTGCGAAAGCGCTGCTGGATTTGCGTCGCGGAAAGAAGCGATTCGACCTGCGGGTGGAAGTCCTCGGCCGTACCGATGATTATAAGGTGAAGGGGATAGCCTTGCGGGCGGATCAAACCGGCATCGGAGACAGGGACGCACCCGGGCTCTCTCTGGAACAGGTTCGTTATCGCGGATGCCGCAACGACAGGCTCAGCGGGACCCAGCCGGTTTACTTGGACTTCACTTCACGGGAAGGGGGGACAAGAGTCTGGCCGCGGGTCGATGACAACTGCGAATTGGGTGCTGTCAGAGCCTATGTTGCCGTGGTTTACCTAATAAAACGGCTGGGCAGCGATCACGTCTCATTTAGCTATGCTACGGGCGGCGTCAACTCAGACAAGAACGAACAAGACGACAAGATGAAGCGGATGGTTGAGATCGGCATTGACCATCAGGACCCTGAGTGCAGGTGATTCATCTACGACTCCAAGATAGATTATCTCGGCTACATAGCCTCAGTGAGTCATGACCTTGCCGGAACGCGCTCTGAAAGAGGAGGTCCCAACACGGAGGAGCAGATTCAGCGCATTAAATAACAGCAGCTAACGCCAATAATGATAACGCCCTTTTGCCGACACTGCATCTCTAACAAGCTGAGGCCGCCTGATTCGGATCCGTTTAACACGTCGGAATAAAGGAGTGGACTCTCCTGGAGCCAGCGCTTGGATCGGACATAAAGACCGGCTGGTCGCCGCCCAGTGATGACGGTGGATGATCACTAGGCATGCTCCGTGCCGCGTTTTCTCTTAAATTTCTGCCCTAAAAACAAACGGAGTAGGTTGCCAACAAACTCAAAGTATCCTTTACCCGCAGCCCTGCTGTTCCTTACTCGCACCTGTACTCGGCGCCTAGAACCAAATACGGTTTGATTATGGTCGAGTGGCCTGATCTAAGAATTGAAGGTAAGCAGTCCCTTCGGTGACGTGAAGATGCGACGGTATTTAGCGATGATCACGGGGAGGGGTGGTATATCTTTGGAACACAGCGACGGTCGGCTTAGTTGGATTGCTTTGATTTACGACGTACCGAATTGAACAAAGAAGCCAGAGCCTACTTTTGGCAGGAGACGGTATTGACGATCTAATTGCAATGAAAAGCGTTTTGAAGCTGGCACGAAAGAAGTATCTGAGTTTCCTTGCGCGTTTCAGCAAACGGTACCGCAACCGGGTTTTTAGAGAATCACTGGTTGAGAGACTTGCTACGTCAGACGCTGATCTTGCCAAGTGGGAGGAGCAATACAAACGTAACGTGCAGAAACTCAGTTATGACTTGGACAAGCTTTCTTGGGATATTTCTATAACGAACCTACAACTCCACACATTCACACTAGGGTTGAGCACTTCACTCGTAGCTTCCGCTATAGAACGTCTTGAACGACTAGATCAGATTGCACTTTGCCTAGCCAGAGTCTCGCCCATAATGGACAAGAACGATTGGTGGCTCGTGGCTGGGCTACCGATAACTTTTTACGAACATATCGTACAGAAACAGGATTCTGTAACGGCCGAAGAGATTACTAAGATAATTGTTAAGTTCTTTAACCACGAAAAGGCGAAAAAACTAGGTCAAATCGTTGAGTCGTGGAACGCTGCTCCATTCACTCTCAGAGAGCAATTCTTTGATGAAGCGTTGTGGGCTCATCAAAATGCAAGATTTAACTTAAGCGTCTCGGTTTTGATTGGCCAGGTTGAAGGTCTCATCCGCGATTTTGTGGCAACCAAATATGCTTTTACGCACCGCAGTTTTTATCGGGTTCGGGGTGTCTTCAGTAGTCGATTCAAAGTCTTAACGGAATTGCTTACCGAGAACACAGCCACTGTGGAAGAAGTTAATGCGATTGTGAATTACCACAACTTGAAAAAACTCGACGAACTCTATGATGCTTATGATCCCTCATCACATCACAAATCTGAACGGTTACGGAGACATGCGGTCGCTCACGGACTGTCGCTCAACTATGGAACAGTTGAGCTTTCGACACGACTCTTTTTGCTTCTTGACATGCTTCATTCCATGGTAAAGCAAATAGAATTGCAAAAATGATTGGAGCAGTGACGGTTCGGACGTTGCGTTTCCGTTTCCTAGCGGAGCTTCTATAGGACAGAGGCGCGAGCCCAAGTAATGAAGCCAATAGAATCATCAGTCGCGAATGAATAATTCGGTGTGCCAGTGACGGCTTGTCGAAAGACAAAGGGCGGTCAACCTTCCAAACTTCATACCTACACCTTCGCTGGCGTTTTTTATTGGTTTTGAGGATTTGTTTCTTTGCCAGACTTCGTAGCGACGGGCAGGGAGGAGAGTGAAGGGGTGTTCCACGTGTTATCTCCGTGTAGTGCACGTCCGTGAGACGTTTTGTTTCACCCTCTAAGATTCTTAGGAAGAAGGCGTTGATAATTGTTTGCGATTTTCTGTTTAGCTTCTTCTTCTGTTTCGCCACCCTGAGGCTGTAGAGTCAGTTTGTACGCATTTTTGTTTTTAGCTTTGGGGTTACAGAAGAACTTGCCGGAGGCTAGTTGTCGTACTTCTCGGTTGTAGTCTTCTAGCCTTGGGAATTCAGGGTCGTAAGGGCAGGGGTATTCTCCATTTGGGCTACTAGTGCTACCACAGGCATAAGCCCTCACTTCTTCCTCTTCACCGGCTAGCGTAGTCAGTTCAGCACCACAGGTAGGGCAAGCAAATTGGTCTTTATAATATTCAAGTTCTCCGAGTAGTTCTTCAGCTCGTTCAAGTTCCGCTACTTTCACCTCGATTAGAGCCTTATTCGCTTCGTAATCATTCGATAGTTGCTCTAATTCTTCCTTGTATTGTTCGATTCGTTTCTTTTGTCGTTCCACCAAGACGTCAGGCGCATTATTGTTTGCTTGGTCGAGTTGTTCCTTCAACCATTTATTATGGGCCTCTAGTGCTTTGATTGCCCCATCGCTTCGTCTCGCAGTGAGGGTGTACACCAGTGTTAGCAGTGCGATTTGGAGTCCCGCGCCGCCGATGATTATGTAGCTCCAGTTCACCGTCGCAGTATAGGCGAGAAGAACGAGGGAGAAAATAGAAAAGGCCAAGCCCTCCCGTGAATGCGATTGGTGTCGTGCTGGATCGTCCGAAGGAAAACCTAGAAAGAAATCCACTTACGGAACTCGCTCGAGTGACACCTCGACACCAGAAGTACCGCGGGCTTGTTGGATTCGTCGGTAAGAACTTTATTGTTTCAGTAAGGTCTTTATTCGTTACGTAACGACTTTATTAGGCGCGATCAGCCGCCACTGCTCACGTTTAGTGGCCCGAGGACAGCTTGCCAATCAGCGTGAACATCGGCATGTACATCGCGATGACAATCCCTCCGATGGTCACACCCAGGAAGCCAATCAACGCCGGTTCCATCAAGGTCAACAGGTTCGCAATCGCAGCATCCACTTCCTGTTCGTAGAAATCAGCAATCTTCCCAAGCATCGAATCCAGCGCGCCGGTTTGTTCGCCGATCCCTACCATCTGCGCAACCATATGCGGAAATAGCTCCGACGCACGCAACGGCTCAACAAAGCTCTTGCCCTGTTCTACGCCGTCGCGGATCTGAACGATCGCGTTTTCAACGATGACGTTCCCCGCCGTGCGGGCGGTAATGTCGAGCGATTGCAAAATCGGAACACCGGAAGAAAGCAGAGTCGACAGCGTCCGTGAAAAGCGAGCTATCGCAATCTTTAGAAAAATTGATCCCAGAATGGGGACTTTCAAGCAGACGGTGTCGATGATTTTTCGCCCACCCGGCGTTTTGTAGTAGAACCTCAGCCCGACCGCCGTCGCGATTATCACAGCCAGGATGACGAGCCCGCCCCAGCCAGCGAGAAAGTTACTGAGGCCAACCACAATTCTCGTGGGAAGCGGCAGCGGTTCTCCCGGTCCTAACAGGCCGAGAAAGATATTTTGGAATTGCGGAATCACGACGACCATGATGATGGCGATGGCGACGATGGCCAGCACAATCACAGCCACGGGATAGATAAGGGCCGAAACGACGTCGCGTTTCAACTTCACGATCTTTTCGATGAAGGTCGAAAGGCGCTGCAGAATTAGATCCAGAATACCGCCCGTCTCGCCCGCTTCGACCATGTTTGTGTAAAGCTGATCGAACACTTTTGGATGACGAGTCATGGCGGCAGACAATGTCGAACCTTCCTCGACGTCCTGGCGCACCTGGGCCAACACCTGCTGAAAGAACTTGTTCTGTTGCTGTTGAGACAGAATATCGAGACACTGCACGAGCGGCAGACCCGCGTCGATCATCACGGAGAATTGGCGGGTGAAGATCGCGAGGTCTTTCGCCTTCACTTTCTTCTTGCCGGCCAATTTCGGAATGCCGATCTCGCGGCCCTTTTCCTTCACGGACATGAGCGTGATTTGCTCGCGTCGCAGCGCCTGGCGCAGCGCCTCGCGGTTGTCGGCCACGCGCTCGCCAGAAACAATCTCGTTCAGCCGGTTTTGGCCTTTAAAAACGTAAGTTGGCATTTCCTAATGCTCCGTTCTGAGTGGTCGTGTTCGTTATCGCCGTTGGATGGGACGCTGGGCGTTGTAGCCCGCGGGGACAGGTGGCCTCATTGAGCCATTGCCAGTGTTCAGTCCCGCACCGCGGTCGATCAGGTCGCGAAGCTCGTTTGAGTTCGACGAGGCCTGGAAAGCCATGTCTTTCGAAATGGCGCGTTTGTGAAACAGAGTGGCCAGGCTTTGATTGAAGGTCTGCATCCCGTGAATGTCCTGACCGGTCTGCATCATCGAATAAATCTGGTGGACCTTGTCTTCGCGAATCAGGTTTCTGATTGCCGAGTTGGGAATCAGAATTTCCATCGCCATCGCGCGGCCGGTAGCATCGGCCCGCGGCAGCAGCGACTGACAGAGGATGCCTTCGAGCGTCAGCGAAAGCTGAGCGCGAACCTGCGCCTGCTGCATTGCCGGAAACACGTCGATGATGCGATTGATCGTCGAAGCGGCGGAATTTGTATGCAGGGTCGCAAATGTTAAGTGACCCGTTTCCGCGATTCGCAGTGCTGATTCAATCGTCTCGAGATCGCGCATTTCTCCGACCAGCACCACATCAGGATCCTGACGCAACGCGGTCCGTAGCGCTTCCGGAAAACCCTTTGTGTCGGCGTTAACTTCACGCTGGTTGACGATGCAACCCTTGTGATTGTGAAGAAACTCGATCGGGTCTTCGATGGTGAGAATGTGTTCGTGACGTTCGCGATTGATCTTGTCGATCATTGCCGCGAGCGTCGTCGACTTGCCGGAGCCGGTTGGCCCGGTCACCAGTATCAAACCGCGCGGCTTCTTGCAAAGCTCCTGGACGACCTGCGGTAGCCCGAGGTCCTCAAACGATTTGATCTCGTAGGGAATGGCGCGGAAGACAGCGCCCACGGCGCCACGCTGATTGAAGAGATTCGCGCGGAAACGCGAGAGACCTTTGACGCCAAAGCTGAAGTCCAGCTCGAGGTTCTCTTCGAACCGGTGCTTCTGCGCATCGGTCAGCACCGAGTAGGCGAGCTGCTTCGTCTCGGACGACGTCAGCGGACGGTAGCCGTCCAGGGGGCGGATGGTTCCGTGAACGCGCACCAATGGCGGCGTGCCAGTGGTGACGTGCAAGTCCGAACCGCCCAGTTCAGACAGTTTGCGCAACAGCTCAGAGAGTGAGATTTGCGGAGGATTTTCCATGGGGTTTGTCTTCCTTCTTGAAGATTTCGCCTACTTTTGCTTGGCCTGAAGTCCGGCCGGCGAGAACGCGCTGATGAACTTTTCAGCATCCGCGGCCACCTTGTCGTGGTTGCCGGCTGTGCGCGTCGTTAACGCGTAAACTTTGCCGTCAATTTCTGCAAAGTAAAAATTCCAAACCTGGTCGGGTTTTCCGTTGGACGACGGTGTTTGCGCGATTACTTCAAACACGCGACGCCCCGAAATCTCGCGTTGACGATCGTTCACGACCCAACCGCCGGCACTGACCATGCGGTCGATGACGCTTCGTCTGAGTTCGGTGTGCGACGCCCCGCCAACCATTTTCTTTTGCTCGCGGCCAAAGGGCTGACTGCCCGTTGTCGGAGCCACCAGGGTTAATGTTGCGCTCGCTTCAGGCCCAGCCGCGGGTGCGATGCGAAAATTCGAGCCCGCGCCTGTCGAAGCCACCGGCGCCCATCCATTCGGCAGCGCCGCGTTGCTGGTCATCGCTGGAGCGGTGGGCAGCGTCACGGTTGTCGGAAGAGTCGCGTGGTTTCCGACGACTTTCGGCTCGGTTGGCGCAGCCCCATTTCGGCGGGCCAACATCACCGCGCGCATCGCCCGACGCCGAGCCAGCATTGCCTGACGACGCCGCAGCATTGCTCGATGCCGGCGCCACCACGCACGTGAATGACGTCGTCGACTCGACGCAGAAGAAAACTGGGCGCGAAGATTATGTGCGGTTGAGCTGACCAAAGGGATCGTCACAACCAGCGTTGCCAACAGACACAAACCAATTGCTATACGACGTAACATGTGCCTACTCCTTTCAAGCCACGGTCTCGCGTACAACCTCTTCAACCGTGGTAACGCCACTCTTGATCTTTTGAAGGCCGGATTCGCGAAGCGTAATCATTCCGTCTTCAATCGATTTCTTGCGCAATTCAAGCGCCGAAGCACCGATCAAAATCAGCTCTCTGATTTCGTCGGTAATCTCCATTACTTCATACAGACCAATGCGGCCTTTGTAACCGGTATCGTTACAAGTCGGGCAACCGCGGCCTTTGAATGTTTTTACCGTCTTGGCTTCTTCGGGCGAGAATCCGATTTCTACGAGCGCTTCAACGGGGGTGGGCTGTTCTTTCTTGCAGTCTTTGCAGATTCTGCGAATCAGTCGCTGCGCCTGGATAAGGTTGACGCTGGTCGCGACGAGGAAGGGTTCGATACCCATATTCATTAGGCGGGAGATAGTCGAGGGAGCATCGTTGGTGTGGAGGGTTGAGAGCACCAAGTGGCCGGTGAGCGCGGCCTTGATGGCGATTTCGGCCGTTTCAAAGTCACGGATTTCGCCGACGAGGATGATGTTTGGATCCTGCCGCAGAAACGAACGAAGCGCGGCCGCGAAGTTAAGCCCGATCTGCTCTTTCATTTGCACCTGGTTAATGCCGGGCAGATTGAACTCGACGGGATCTTCCGCCGTCATGATGTTCGTATCGGTCTTGTTCAGCGATTGCAGGGCCGAATACAGAGTGTTTGTTTTTCCGCTTCCGGTTGGTCCTGTCACCAGCACCATGCCGTATGGCTTGGAAATATTGCGCTGGAATTTGACGAGCGATTCCGGCTCAAAACCGAGATTCGTCATGTCGAGCATCAGCTTCTCTTTGTCGAGTAAGCGAAGCACGACCTTTTCACCGAACAGTGTAGGCAGTGTCGAAACGCGAAAATCGAGTTCGCGCGAACGCGACTCTACTTTTACGCGAATCTTGATGCGGCCATCCTGCGGCAGTCGCTTTTCCGAGATGTCCAGCTTGGACATGATCTTGATACGCGAGATGAGGGCGTCACGCATCTTCAACGGCGGATGCATTACGTCGTACAGCACACCGTCGATGCGGAAGCGAATGCGAAGTTCTTTTTCGTATGGCTCAACGTGAATGTCAGAGGCGCCGCGGCGCAGGGCATCGACGAGCAGGACGTTCACGAGCCGAACGACCGGCGCGTCCTCGCTCATCCGGGCGAGACTTGAAATATCGATCTCTTCGTTATCTTCGAAGACCTCAACTTCTTCCGCCACCGAACTGTGATCGAAATCGAGAGTATCGAGAGAAACCAGGTCGGAATCTGAGAAGCCATTTCCGTTCGGCAAGACTTCGGCCGTGACTGAGGCCAGCTCGATTTCACGCGTCGTGCTGTAATACTTCGAGATTGCCTGCTGCACACTAGCTTCAGCGACCACGACCGGCTCAACATTCAACCCGGTCATGAACTTGATGTCGTCCATCGCGAAGACATTGGTCGGATCGACCATGGCCAGGGTGAGGGTGGCGCCCACGCGGGACAAAGGCAGCACAGAATACTTTTGCGCGACTTCCTGCGGAATCAGCCGGAGGACCGAATCGTCAATGTCGAACAATTCGAGATTTACCGACGGAATACCGTATTGCCGGGACAGAATGGCCGTGATGGTGTCGTCTGAAACCAGCCCCAACTTCACAAGATTGAAGCCCAGCCGCCCGCCATGCTCTCGCTGGTAATCGAGAGCCTGCCGTAGGTGCTGGGGACTGATCAGATTCTCACGGACGAGAATTTCGCCGAGTTTGGCTGACATTTTGGTGCTTTTGACTGGGTGCTGCTAACTAACTGGTTGAAAATAGGTGAGTTTCCGAACCCGAGAAGGGCGCAGGTTAGGGCAGAGATGCCATGCCTCCGATGCTAAACACCGTTGGCAATGGCAATCTTAGCGTTCAACAGTGGGGCTGTCAACGAGTTTCTGAAGGGCTCCGTACGAGTCGTAAATCCGTTCACACGGAATAGCTGGACAAATGTTCGTCGATATTCGACAATGTTCGCGTTCATTCAGCGACAGGAGGTGCACGATGCCGATCACAGCACGCCAGCGACGAATACTCGATTACATCTCGAACTACTTTGAAGCGAACCAGGAACCACCCACAATGGTCGAAATCGGACGGCAATTCGGGATGACCTCGTTGGCGAGCGTCCATAACGTCTTGTCGATTCTCGAGCGCGAAGGCTTCATTCGCCGAATTCCAAACGTGAGTCGCGGAATCGAACTGGTGAAGCAGGAAACCGACGAAAGTAATTTCGAGATTCCTTTGCTGGGCGTCGTCGCAGCCGGCGCACCGATAGAAGCAGTTCTAAATCAGGAAACGGTTTGCATTCCACGCGACATGATGAAAAAGGGCCGTATGTTCGCCTTGCGGGTGCGCGGTGATTCGATGATTGATGAACAGATTCGCGAAGACGATTTCATTATCCTGCAGTCGCAACAAACCGCTGACAACGGCCAGACTGTGGTGGCTTTGATTGATGGCAGCGACGCAACCGTCAAACGATTTTATAGTGGGAAGAATCACGTGCGGCTTGAAGCTGCAAATCCGCGCTACAAACCAATTATCGTTCGACCGCCTGAGCGACTTCAGATTCAAGGAATCGTGGTAGGCGTGATTCGAAAATATCAGCAATAAAACCGTAATGTGCGGTACGCCCCGTGCTGTACGCCGGAGGCGTGCGTACCAAGTTACTTGATCTTTGAGAGAACGCCGGCGACGCGTTTGAGATCGTCAATGAATCGCCGCTTCTCAACGTGGCGGGTTTCCTCGTCAGGCGCGCGGAGAATCGAAGAGGGATGTACTGTCGCCATGATGTAAGGCGCCAGTGTTGATTCAATGAATTTGCCGCGTTGCTTGCTGACTTTAAACTTCGCTCCGAGCAGTGCCTGAGCTGCGGTCGCGCCGAGACAAACGATAACGTTGGGTTTCACCAGATTGATTTCGGCTTCGAGCCATGGGCGGCACGCAGAGATCTCGCTCGCATTCGGTTTTTTGTGAATGCGGCGCTTGCCGCGGGGTTCCCATTTGAAATGTTTGACGACGTTCGTGACGTAAGTTTGGCGGCGATCGATTTCGGCTTCCTCTAACGCGTCGTTGAGCAAGCGGCCAGCGGGTCCGACAAACGGATGACCGGTGAGGTCTTCCTCGTTTCCAGGTTGTTCGCCGATGAACATGACTTCGCCGTGGCGCGCGCCTTCGCCGAAAACGGTTTGCGTGCCGCGTTCCCAGAGGTCACAGCCTTTGCAGTCGGCAGCGGCTTCGCGGAAAGCTTTCAAGCTCTTCCGCTCCGGAAAAAAGTCTGCGGCTGAAGTTCCGGATTTGTCCCTGGCCATGAAAGTTTATTTTGCGACGCAGTTACAGTCGGTGCAAACATGAAAGTCGCGGTTACCAGGAAAGAGATTGAGTCGGCGCTGCACGATCGTTTCGGAGATGTTTTTGAACGTCACGAACGAGTGCGTCCAGAGACACTGCCGACCGATGTTGCCGAAATCGACAATGCATTAGGCGGATTCCCGCGCGGAGCAATCACAGAGATTCACGGGGCGCCGTCGTCTGGCCGGACCAGCCTGTTGCTTTCGGTGCTGGCGGCAGCAACTGCGCGCGAAGAAACCTGCGCGTTGATTGATTGCCACGGCACCTTCGATCTTTTATCTGCGGCAAAGGCCGGCATCGATTTCAAACGGTTGCTTTGGGTCCGTTGTCAAAATAATCTTGAGCGTGCATTTAAAGCTGCGGATCTGGTATCTCATGCCGGAGGGTTTGGCTTTGTCGTCCTCAATCTGTGCGATGTGCCGGCGAAAGCCGTGCGCCGGATTGTTTCGTCCTGGTGGTTTCGGTTTCGGCGCGTGATTGAAAATACTCCCACGGTGCTGCTGGTTCTAACACCGGTCGCGGCGGTCCGGTCATGTGCGTCTTTAGCTTTAGAGCTGAAGAAGGAAAGAGCAGTGTGGCCCAGCGCGGTGTTAGGCTCGGAAAGTTCCAACCGCGGTTTCTCAGTCATTTCGGCACAGGGACGCCATCTTTCCTTAGTGCGCCCCTTGGATGCACTGAAAGTTAACGGCCCGCCAACGCATTCTCATTTTCTGCAAGCCATGCGGATTCGCGTCAATCGCGAACGGCCGCTGGATTGCCGTTCGGGAATCATCCAATTTGAGCCCACTACTCAGACTTGCGATATTCGGTGATATTCGCTAATATTCGCTTCAGCCTGAATTTATTCCATGTGAAAAGAATGTGGTCATGTTTGCCTGCATTTATGGCCCAAGTGTCTCTAAATTCGAAGCTTCGGCATCTGCCGAGGCGGACCAGACAACCTCTGTCCTGGTTGGTTTGGCCTTTGAATTTTCGCCTTTAGTCGAACAAACGTCGGCGAACACAGTACTGCTGGATATCGCCGGGCAGGGCCTTTTGTTCGGCGCTTCAAAAGCCGAGGAGGCAGCAACCGAAGAGATTGAAGCCGCGCGCAATCTGGCGAACGCGATCGCCCGGCGCGCCTTGGCACGCAATCTGAAAATCAGTGTGGCAGTAGCTGCGAACCCTGATGTGGCCATTCACGCCGCGCGATCCTTCAGAGGCGTAAGCGTTATTCCGAACGGCACTGAACTTTCACAACTCGAAGGCCTCTCGATCAAAACCATCGATTTTACGTTGGTTGAAGTCGACGCGAAGCGGGCGCACGAAATTCAGGAAACGTTCACGCTGTGGGGGATTCGCACGTTTGGTGATTTGGCACGCTTGCCATTCCCGGGAATTGCCGAACGTCTGGGGCAAGATGGCGTGCAACTGCAAAAGCTGGCGCAAGGGAGAACGGATCGTCGTCTGAATCTGGTGCGACCGCCAATCGGTTTCGCGCAATCCCTCGAATTGGAACATCCGGTCTCTGAGTTGGAACCGCTGTCTTTCATTCTCTCGCGGCTCCTGAATCAGCTTTGCGCGAACCTGCACGAGTATGCGCTAGCGACGAATGAATTGAATTTGCGGCTTGTTACAGAGCCGGGTTCAGAGTACCGACTTCAGTCGGGCAGTAGCGACACGAATAAAAACCCAACTGAAGTTGGTACTCTCAACGCTGTTAGCCGAACGATCACTTTGCCCGTGCCGATGCGGAATCCAAAGACACTCCTGCGTCTGTTGTTGTTTGATATTGAAGCTCGACCGCCGCAAGCCCCCGTCGTCATGGTGACCATCACCGCGGAACCCGTAAAACCGCGGGCGGCGCAAACCGGATTGTTTATTCCGCTGGCGCCGGAACCGGAGAAACTGGAAATCACTTTAGCGCGACTGGCGAAGCTGGTGGGCCTCGACAATGTTGGGTCGCCTGAGGTTTTGGATACGCATCGACCTGATGCATTTCGCATAAACAAGTTCAGCTTACCCCTCACGCGCAAGAGCCGTGCAAATCCGCAATCCGCAAGTCGCAATTCGCAATCTTTTATGGGCTTCAGAATGTTTCGACCGGCGTGGCGTGCAGAGGTGCAAACAGAATTTGGAAAACCGACACGCCTCAATGCGAGCAGCGAACAATCAGCCGGAAAAGTTCGAGGTGTGGTGATCTGCGCCGGTGGCCCCTGGCGCACGTCGGGAGATTGGTGGCGTCAAGACGTTTGGGCCAGAGATGAATGGGACGTGGCCGTCATCGATCCGGCTGCACCTGAAAGCGAGATCCTGTGTCGCGTCTATCGAGACTTAGCGAGCGAGCAGTGGTTTGTTGCTGGAATTTATGACTAGCTATGTTGAACTTCACGCGCGGTCGGCGTTCAGTTTTCTTCGCGGCGCTGCGACGCCTGAAGAATTAATCGCTGCGTGTGCAGAATTGAACATGCCGGCGATGGCGCTGTTGGATAACGATGGCGTTTACGGGGCGGCGCGATTTCATTTGGCGGCGCAGAAGGTTGGGATTAAAGCCCACATTGGGGCGGAAATTCAGGTTTTGGGTTTCGGGTTTCGGGTTTCAGATTCAAAACCCGAAAGCACGGCGCGAAATCCCAGATTTCAAATTCGAAATTCGCAATTCGAAATTCCAAATTCGGTCTTCACGCTCCCGCTCCTGATTCGCAATCGCACCGGCTATCAAAATCTCTGTCGCTTAATCACCTTGATGAAAATGCGTGTGCCGAAACATGCCAAGCCGGGTGAATGCGCGGTCAGCCTGGACGAGTTGGCCGCGTATGCGGATGGATTGGTTTGTTTGACGGGCGTGGAAGATGGGCCGCTCTCTATAAATGGTTTAGGCGCAGGCGTCGCCCGCGCGAGAGGCGGACAACGCCCGCCTCTAAACATGCTTATCGAAATCTTTGGTCGTGAAAATGTTTATGCCGAGCTACAACGCCACTTCAATCGCGCCGAAGAAGCGCGGAATCATGCGGTGATTGAAATAGCGCGCAAGTTGAAACTGCCACTGTTGGCGACGAATGGCATCGGTTACGCGACGCGCGCGCAAAGACAGGTTGCCGACGTTTTCACCTGCATTCGCAATCACGTGCGGCTGGAAACGGCCGGGCGCCTGCTTTCGATCAATTCAGAACGGTTCGTGAAATCGCCAAAGGAAATGGCCGGGCTGTTTGCGGATTTGCCGGAAGCAATCGCTAACACGGTGGAGTTGTCTTCGCGTCTTGAGTTCACGCTAAAAGATCTCGGCTACGAATTTCCGAAGTATCCAGTGCCGCCGGACGAGACGATGACTTCATTTCTGCGCCAGCGGACTTACGAAGGCGCGCACTTGCGATACGGCCGAAACGGCGAATTCACACGTGCACAAAAACAGATTGAGCACGAATTAAAACTAATAGAGAAGCTGAAGCTTGAAGGTTATTTCCTGATCGTTTGGGACGTCGTTGAGTTTTGCAAGCGTCAGGGAATTCTCATTCAGGGCCGCGGGTCGGCGGCGAACAGCGCAGTTTGTTATAGCCTGGGAATCACAGCCGTCGATCCGGTCGGCATGGAGCTTCTGTTCGAGCGATTTCTTTCAGAAGAGCGTGGCGAGTGGCCGGACATCGACCTCGATCTGCCGAGCGGCGATCAGCGCGAACGCGCGATTCAATACGTTTACGAGCGCTACGGGCAACGTGGCGCGGCGATGACCGCGAACGTGATCACTTATCGCGGGCGCTCGGCGGCGCGCGAAGTCGGCAAAGTGCTCGGATTCGATGATGAGACGCTCGGCCGCCTGTCCGGCCTGGTGCACACATGGGAATGGAAAGATCCGAAGGACACGACTGAGCGGCAGTTCAAAGACGCCGGGCTGGATTTGAGCGATAAGCGCATCAGGAAATTTTTTCAACTTTACCTGGCGGTGCAGGATTTGCCGCGACATCTGGGCCAGCATTCCGGCGGCATGGTGATTTGTCAGGGACAGCTGGATTCGGTGGTGCCGCTCGAGCCGGCGGCGATGCCGGGCCGCGTCGTAGTGCAATGGGACAAAGAAGACTGCGCAGACCTCGGCATTATCAAGGTCGATCTGCTCGGCCTCGGCATGATGGCGGTGCTGGAAGAGACGATTCAACTGATCCGCGACGATTACAAAGAAGAAGTCGATCTCGCGCACTTACCACAGGACGACACGGCCGTTTACACAGCGCTGCAACAAGCCGACACGATTGGCATGTTTCAGGTTGAAAGTCGCGCGCAGATGTCTTGTTTGCCGAGACTTCGGCCCCAGAAGTTTTACGACATCGTGGTGCAGGTTGCGATTATTCGGCCCGGGCCAATTGTCGGCAACATGGTCAATCCGTTCCTCGAGCGAAGGCTCGGTCGTGCCCCAGTCCGGTACGCACATCCTGACCTGGAACCGGTGCTGAAACGCACGTTGGGTGTGCCTCTGTTTCAGGAGCAGCTGCTGCGCATGGCGATGATTTGCGCAGATTTTACGGGCGGCGAAGCTGAAGACTTGCGACGCGCGATGGGCTTCAAGAGATCAGAGCAACGTATGAAAGACATTGAAACCAAGCTGCGGCGCGGAATGACGAGGAAGGGAATCAGCGAAAAAGTCCAAGCGGAGATCATCGAACAGATCGCGTCATTCGCGCTGTACGGATTTCCGGAATCGCACGCCGCCAGCTTTGCTTTGATTGCTTATGCCAGCGCCTATCTCAAATGTCACTACCTGGCGGCGTTCACCGCAGCGACGCTCAACAATCAACCGATGGGGTTCTATCAACCGTTTACGATCATCAAGGACGCACAGCGGCATGGGTTGAAGGTTTTGCCGGTAGATGTGACGAAGTCGAATTGGGAATGCACGCTGGAAAGCAGTGAGCAGTGGGCAGTGGGCAGTGAGCAGGAGGTCAGAGGTCAGGGAGAAGTCCAATCTCTAAAGTCCAAAGTCCAAAGTGAAAACCAGACATTGGACCTTGGACCTTGGACTTTGGACGAAACCACCCCACACCCAAGTCTTCGTCTCGGCCTGCTTTGCGTGAAAGGTTTGCGCGAAGGAGCCGGTCGCGCGATTGTGCGGGCCCGCGCTGCGCGGCCTTTCACCAGCATCGATGATTTGCATCTGCGCGTTCCGGAACTAAGAAAGGACGAGTTGCGCAAGCTGGCGGCGGTGGGGGCTTTGAATTTCATTCAGAGTCCAAAGTCCAAAGTCCGTCTAAAGTCCAACGTCCAAAGTCCCACGTCCAAAGTCAGAATTCAGAAATCAGATGTCAGGTGTCAGATGTCAGACAGCAGAAATCATCAAGACGCCACCGCACAGACATTAGACGTTGGACATTGGACGTTGGACCCGTTCCCAAATCGTCGCGATGCGCTTTGGCAGGTCGAGCGTGTAGCGCGCGAACCGGGGCCGCTCTATAAAAAGTTGGAAGAGACCGGCGGGTCACCGCTGCAAGCGATGACGTTGAATGAAAGATTGAATGCTGACTTGCGCGGCACGGGCATCACGATTGGCCGGCATCCGATGGCGCATCAACGCGCCTGGCTCGACACGATGCAGGTCACTACCGCGGCCCAGTTACGGACCATGCGCAACGGCAATCGAGTGAAGGTGGCCGGTTGGGTAATTGTGCGTCAGCGTCCGGGGACGGCGAAAGGATTCGTATTTCTAAGCCTGGAAGATGAAACGGGAATCGCAAACATCATCGTGACCCCGCAACTCTTTGATGGGAACCGTCTCGCCCTCGTGGAATATCCGTTTCTATTGATTGAGGGGATTTTGCAGCATCAGGACAATGTTATCTCGGTGAAGGCGAGACGCATCGAGCCTTTGCAGATGAAAATCGAGAGTCCGGCATCGCACGACTTTCATTAGGTACGCACACCTCTGGCGTGCTCCTTACGGCAAACTAAAAGCACGCCAGAGGCGTGCGGACCCGCGGTTCTCAGAAAAAAAGAGGCGAGCAATGCCCGCCTCTTTGATAAAACGAATCGAACAACTGCGGGCAGGATGCCCGCGCTCCCAGGGTTATGGACGCCGTCGCGGTGGCCTGGTGGTCCTTTCAGGCGTGACATTCGCTTGCGCCTTCAAAGCCCCGATCAAATCCTTGGCTTCAGCCTTCATGGGATCCGTATCCGGTGCTTTATCGACGTACCGCTGCAAATAGTTCGCGGCCTCCTGATACTTCGCCTTGTCGTTGTTATTCAAGGCCCCGATATTAAACATCGCCTGTCCGATTCGCAGGAGGGCGACCGCATCGTCGGGATTCCCTTCGAGATGTTTTTGATACTCGGCGACTACGCGTTCGTACGATGCAGTATCAGTGGCAGTCTCGAAAAGCATCTGCGCAAAATCCTTTTGGGCTTTGCCCTTCTTGACGGCGTCCGGTTCGGCCGCAATGTATTCCTGATAAGCGACAACCGCAGCGTCAGCTTTCGTCGGATCAACTTTCGTCGTGAACAGACGCATCGACTCGGCGCGCGCGGTCAACGCGAAATACTTATTAGTTTCAAACTGCTTCAACTCGGCTGGATCCGTAGGCGTCGGGAGTTTCTTGAGCGTATCCACGGCCTGACTGGCGGCGTCGGCGGAAGCCTTGAAATCTGCCTTTGCCGCTTCCATGCCGGAAGTCTTGGCGGCTTCATCTTTGGACTGCACTGCCGCATTGAACCGATCGACGCCGCGCAACCGCAGCGCGACGGACTTATTCGTCAACAACGACGGTATGCCCGGGTGTGCCGCATCGGCGGCGATGCCCGTGTCGTATTGCCGAACCGCTTCATCGTAATTCTTCGCAGTCAGCGCCGTATTTCCTCCGCGGAAGGCATCGCCAATCACTTGATTTGCGTTCTCAATCTTCTTGTTCTCCTCGATGACGGCGGCGTTCTTTTTCTCCATTTCTTCGCGCTTCGCCCGGTCGGCTGCGCTTTCGCCGCTGCCACCGGACGCTGGGGTTTCCGATCCACCGCCACCACCGGCCTTCGCTTGCTCTTCGGTGAGGCGCTGGCCATTGCCCGGCGTCATGACAAGCTCGAAGTCGATGTCGCGGCCGACCTTCACGCCGCCACGGACGGCGGGTGCCGCATTCGGCGCACTCACCGCGATGACGTACGTGCCGATGTACGGCAAACCGGCGTAAACAAACTCTCCGTTCTTATTAGCCTTACTCGGGAATTTGCCAGGCAGGTCAGTCCGGTAAACGTCGACCTGCGCGCCGGCAGCTGGGACCTTCGTGCCGTCGGCCTGTTGGATAAACACATGGCCCCGAAGTTGGCCAACCTGAGCTGACGCGCCAACGGCTGCCAGAAGCAAAACCGCGGAAGCGATAATCGAGTAAAAATAACTACGCATGTAAGTTCCTCCAAAAAATCTGCTGCTGGTGTGAACAGCCGACGTTAAGATGCCTTTGATTTGCAACAAGTTGTAGCGGAAACCCGCCCTAACGTTAATTAGCTGCACGCGTGCTGTCAAGCATACGGAATCGGATCCGTCACGTCTGCTTCGCGAAAAGCGCGCAGTCGCAAAGCACACGAATCGCAACGGCCGCAGGCACGGTCTTCAGCGCGATAGCAGGACCAGGTAAGGTGCAGCGGCGCATTCAATTCCATCCCTCGTTTTACTATGTCGGATTTCCGCAGGTGGATGACCGGCGTCACGATCGCTACGTGGGTCTCGGGCTTTGTTCCAGCGTCGATGGCGCGCTGAAAAGCTTCGTAATACTCGGGACGACAGTCCGGATAACCTGACGAATCTTCAGCTACGGCGCCGATGTAGATCCGTTGCGCGCCGATAACTTCAGCCCAACTTGTGGCAATCGACAACAAATGTGAATTGCGAAACGGGACATAGCTGGTTGGGATTTCGCGCGAAGTAAGATTTGCTTCGCTCACCGGGATGTTTTCATCGGTCAGTGAAGAGCCGCCGATAGACTTCAGATATTCGATCGAGACGGCCAGCCGTTTCGTTACGTGGTAGCTGTCAGCCAGGGCTTCGAAAGCCTGGCGCTCACGGGCCTCAGTGGGCTGACCATACGAGACGTGCAGGAACGCGAGTTCGTCGTTATCTCCGTTGGCGATCGCAGCCGTAACACACGAATCCATGCCGCCTGAGACGAGGCAGACAGCCAGGGATGAAGGCGGAAGGAGGAAGGATGGAGCCTCTTCTTCGATCGTTTGAATTGTCTCGCTGCTACCACCCATGCTTACAAATCATTTTCCATTTGTCATTCGACATCTATCACTCGCCATTTTCAGCCGCGATTTGTGGTTCTCCATTAAGTCTCGGACGCCCGTGAGAAATGACAAATGGAAAATGGAAAATGATAAATGGAAAATGCTCTTTCACACTCCCCGGACATCCGGTCCCCAAATGTACTTATGAAGCTGGAGTTGCATGCGCACGTTCAAGCCGCTTTCGGTAATCCAGTTCGCCAGGTCCTGTAAATTCACCAGCCCCCATGCTGGAGAAATCAGAATTGCCTTCGCGCGAGTTTCCAGCTCGTATTGTGCGATGGTCTTCTTGGCGAACTCCCAATCCGGCGCGTCCGCGATCACGAATTTGACTTCGTCTTGCTTCGCGCGCAAGCGTCCCAGATTTGACCAATCGTTCCGTTCAGCTTCGCCTGAACCCGGACACTTTATATCAAGGATGACCTGCGCCCGTTCATCAAGACCGGCAGTCGAAACGTAGCCGCCGGTTTCAATCAAGACTTCGTATTCTTCCTCGCAGAGCTGCTGAATGAGCTCGAACGCCTCGCGCTGCCCAAGCGGCTCACCCCCGGTGACTTCCACCAGGCGGCAACCGAAGTCGCGCACCTTATGCATGATCTGTTCAATCGTGAAATGGTCGCCACCGGTGAATGTGTATTCGCTGTCGCACCATGTGCAGCGCATGGGGCAGCCGGTCAGCCGCACGAAAGTACAGGGGCGGCCGGCGTGCGTTGACTCGCCCTGGATCGAGTGGAAAATCTCGGTAACTCTGAGCATTTTCCAGATATTAGATATTAGATTTGTGATTGTCGATTTCATGGCGGCCAACTGCAGCCGCCTGGCTTCATCAAAATGGGGGCAAACGAATCGTCCGGACGCGTCTAAAGATCGTGATAGCATGACCCGGGCCTCCGAAGAACACGCGATTTTGAGCAACAGTAAGAGCCGAATTGATGAAGTAATTGGCGCCGGCGCGCAGCGGCTGGTTGAACGTGCGGACAACCCGCGACGGCTCGACGCGTCTGCGCTGATCCAGCGTGTGCGCGCCACGGTCGAGAAATACGTTCTCAAACACGAGCCCCAGGCTTCGGCCGAACAGATCGCTTCCTTCATCGACGGCTTACATGCGGACGATCTGTGTTTGGTCATTGCCTGCCAGCGAGGGGATCAATCCGCGTGGAGTGAACTGGTCGAAGGCTACGGCGCGACGGTGAAATCGGCCGCGCGCGGGGCCAGTCCGAACGCCGAAATGGCTGAGGATCTGGCCCAGTCCATCTGGGCTGAATTGCACGGCCTTAAAGTTCGTGATGACGGGCAACCGGCAGGCAAGTTGGCGTACTACTCGGGTGCCGGCTCGCTTGGCGGGTGGCTGCGCGCGGTAGTCGGACAACTTGCAATCGATCGCCATCGACGCGAAGCGCGCCTGGTCCACACGGAAGAAGATGCCGATTTGGATCGGCTTTCACGCGAGAGTGAAAAGGAATCTCCGGATGGCCGGGTCTTCCATTCGATGACGACACCGGAAGACGAACTGGCGACGAACCTTGCGTCCGCCGCGGTTGAGAAGGCGTTCGCACGCGCGTTGGTTGAGTTGGAAGATGAGGATCGTTTGCTTGTGAAGCTCTACTATTTTGATGGACTGCGCCTGCGTGAAGCCGGCGCGGTGCTGGGCGTGCACGAAGCCACCGCGAGTCGCAGATTGACGCGAATTCATGCGGATGTGCGCAAGCGTGTCGAGACGCTCTTGATGAACGAACATGGCTGGACACAGACTGAGGCGGCGCGTTCGCTCTCGCAAATTGCTGCCACGCTGCAAATGGACGTTGAGCCGCTGCTCGCCGCACCGGCTGCAACCATGGTTGAATCTTCTGAGACGGGAAGCGACTCGGTCGCTGTTTAGTACCAGACCGCAAGATCCGGCTAAGTCGAGCGTTCAACGATTTAGGGAAATCAGCGACGGCCACGTCGCCATGTTTTTGAGAATGCTGAGCGATAAAGACATGGATGTGCTGATTGGACGCTACGCGAAAGGCGCGGCGAAGGGCACCCCTGTCGAACATCCTGACGCAGATGAGTTAAATGCCTTCGCGGAGGGTGCGCTACCACCGGCAGCCCGGCAGGGTTATTTGTCGCATTTCGCCGACTGCGATGACTGTCGAAAACTGGTGAGCCAGTTGGCGGTGACGACTGGAGCCGGCGTGGAAGCCCGGATTCCCGCTTCTCAGCCCGTGGCTGAACCATGGTGGAAAAAACTCGGCACAGTGTTCGCGATCCCGACGTTGCGTTATGCCGCGTTCGCCGTCGTATTGTTGGCAGTCGGTGGAATCGCTTTTCTCGCTTGGCGCCAACCCACGCAGCGAAATGATGCAATGGTCGCGCAGCACCAACCGCAGACTAGTCCGGTGGAAGCAATCAAGCCGGTGACGAGTTTAGAACCTGATGCGCCGCGCGAAGGAGCCCAGCGGAACACTAACACCGCGATCGCGCAGCCGACTGTTTTGTCCGCGCCCGATCAGAGCAAATCCGGATTGACGACATTAAGTCCGCCGCCGCCTCCGAAACCCGGGGAAGCGCTTGCCGCGAAAGATGCGCCCGTCGTGGGCGGCGCGGCTCGTGCGGACGACGCGCCGCGCGCGCAGTCATCTCCGTCGTACGCGCCCGCGCCGGTGGAGACGTATCGCTCGGACCGTGAGCGAGCGCAACAGACACCCGGCGCCATTCCGGGCGGACCGCGCCGCAACGAATCGTACGACAAGTACAAGAAGGCTGAGGGAGACTTTGCTAAGGCTCGTGATGAAGAGAGCAATCGGGCCGCGGCCAATAGACCGGCAACTGCGACTAAGCAGGAAGATTCAAAGAGCGCGCAGCCAACGTCAGACGTTGCCGATTCAAGTCGCGGGAGGCTCGGAGAATCGCGAGCCGAAGCGCGTAAGTCTGCAGCGCCCAGCTCCAGTACTGAAGAAGCAGACCAGACGCGTGCGGTCGGCGGCCGCAAGTTCAAGCGCCAGGGAAACGCGTGGGTCGATTCCAAACTAAAGTCCTCAATGTCGGTCCGAACTATCGGTCGCGGTTCGGAAGAGTTCGACAAGCTCGATTCCGGCCTGCGTTCGATCGCCAAACAGCTCAGCGGCGAAATCGTCGTGGTTTGGAAGGGCAAGGCCTACCGAATACGGTAAATAGTTAATCGGGAATCGTAAATAGACCTGAACTGTTCGCGGGCCGCTGTCGTACCTATTCGCGAAGCAGTTGCTGAAGCTTTTCTATTTACGATTCACGATTTACTATTCACGCGCATGTTTTGCCCTTCCTGCGGAACTGAAAGCACCGGCCTTAAATACTGCAACCGTTGCGGCGCGAACCTCGGCTCGCTGAGTGCGCCGACGGAAATCGTCCAGGTTAATCTGACCAAGCCCGCCTTAATTATTGGGATCATTCTCGCGGTCGTGACCTTGGGCGGCTTCGCTCTGCTGGTGATAGGCGCGGGCATGTTGGCAACTGTGACGCGGGCAGTGGATCCGCTGATTGCCCTGATCTTCATGGGCCTCGTTACCATTCTAGTGGCCGATATTCTTCTGATTCGGCAGCTCTCGAAAATAGTTACTGCCGCCTTGAAGCCCGATCAGGGTAGATCACAACAATCCATCGCGCCTGAACCTGCGCCGCAGTTCTCACGTGTAAACACCGCGCCCTTTCTTCCCGCCGCGAGCGTCACCGAAAACACGACTCGTTTTCTCGAGGGTGACTATCGCGCGCCCGTCGAACCACAGCCGGCCGAAAAACAAAAGACCTAGTTGCTCGCGCGAACGGTTGCGACCGCCAATCGTCATTGATAGAGTTCGTCGCGTTCTCAGCCTGAACTCTAAAAACTTGAGGTGCAAAGGTATGCGGCTGCCCGTGGAGAAGCGTGCGCTTTTTCTGTTCGCCCCGATGATCATTGGAATAGTGTGCACCGCTGCGTACGGCCAGCGCCGGGCCGCGCCAGTGCGTGGCAATCCCGACATTCCCAAAATCGTTGCCGAAATGAGTGCGCGTCGAATCGAAGCGAGCATTCGCAAACTCGTGAGTTTCGGCACGCGGAACACGCTCTCTGAACAGAACGATCCGAATCGTGGGATTGGGGCGGCGCGCGACTGGCTATACGCAGAGTTTCAAAAGGCGGCGGCTGAATCGGGCGGGCGCATGACCGTCGAGAAGCAGAGTTATGAACAGCCGCGCGCGCCGCGAATTCCGCAACCCACAGTCGTCACCAACGTCGTGGCGACGCTGAAAGGGACGCAATCTGAATCGACGGCTCGGGTGTACGTTGTCAGCGGCCACTACGATTCGATGTGCAGCAGCCCGACCGACGCTAAGTGCGACGCGCCCGGGGCAAATGATGATGCATCGGGAACCGCCGCCGTGCTTGAGATGGCGCGCGTGATGGCTAAATACAAGTTCGACGCGACCATAGTTTTCATGGCCGTGGCCGGGGAAGAGCAGAGCCTTTTGGGGGCGACCTACTTTGCCGAACAGGCGAAGAAAAACAATATGGACATCGAAGCGATGTTCACGAACGACATCGTCGGCAACACGCTTGGCGGCAATGGCGTGCGCGATCGTCGGACGCTGCGTGTTTTCTCGGAAGGCGTGCCGTCGAATGAAACTCCGCAAGAAGCAACGACCCGTCGCAGCGTCGGCGGTGAAAACGATTCACAGTCCCGCCAGCTTGCGCGGTTCATCAAAGAAGTCACCGAACGCTACGTGCCGGCTATGAAAGTAATGATGATTTATCGCCGGGATCGATATGGGCGAGGCGGAGATCATCAGCCGTTTCTCGAGCGCGGCTATGCCGCGGTTCGTTTCACCGAACCGAACGAGGACTATCGGCATCAACATCAGAACATCCGCATTGAGAACGGGATTCAGTACGGCGACCTGCCGCAGTTCGTCGATTTCGGTTACGTAGCGAACGTCGCGCGGGTGAATGCCGCGTCGCTCGCGGTTCTCGCCTCTGCCCCCGCCCGGCCAAAGAACGTGACCATGACGACAGGTCTTTCGAATGATACAGAACTGAAGTGGGAAGCCAACAAAGAACCGGACGTGGTGGGCTATGAAGTTGTCTGGCGCGACACGACGGCGGCGACCTGGACGAACTCGCAAACGGTCGGGAACGTGATGACCTACACCTTAAAGGGCATGTCGAAAGACAATTACTTCTTTGGCGTGCGTGCGCTCGATCGGGCAGGAAATCGCAGCCCGGTGACGTATCCGCGCCCGGCGGCGCGCACTCAGACGACGCCGCGACCCACTTCCCGCCCCGCTCTGCCGTAGCCCGGATGCATGATTTACTCAACCAAAGCGGATTTTGCGGCGTCTAAGACCATGTAACCGATAACGTTCGATTCTCGACGGATTCAGAAAGTCACCAAAATGAATCAGAAAAAGCCCGGTACGCACTCATCACTTCTCAAACGCGTAACTGCGTTGACGTCAGCACTGGCGCTGCTCATCACAAGCTTTGCGGCTGTCAGCGGCCAAAGCATGAAGCCAAAATCGACGGTGAAGGCGGGCAAGCTCAGCGAAGACCAACGCATCGTGCACGTCCTGAACCGCCTCGGATATGGCGCGCGGCCGGGCGATGTGGAGCGGGTGAAATCAATCGGGCTCGACAAGTACATTGAGCAACAACTGAACCCCGAAAAGATTGACGACACGGCGACGGAAGCGAAGCTGCAAAACCTGGCGGCACTCCGCATGACGACGCCGGAGTTATACGAGAAGTATCCGCAGCCGGGCCAGTTGCTGCGCGCGCTGCAACAGCGTGGAGCGTTGCCCCAGGACTTAGCGGCGGCACGCGATAATCGACAACAGAATGGCGCGAACAATCAAAATTCGAATCAGCCGAAGACGGGTGAGTCGACGTCAGGCGAGATGCAGGGACCGCCGAGTAATCCTCCGAATCCCAATCCCGACCCGTCGGGAAACCCGATGAACAATGCCGAGTATCGTCGCGCGGTTTACGCTTACTTTAAAGAGAACAATTTGCGGCCACCGCAGTTCATCACCGGCGAGCTGCAAATGTCACGCATCCTGCGCGCGACCTACAGCGAGCGGCAATTGCAGGAAGTGATGGTCGATTTTTGGACAAACCACTTCAACGTTTTCGCGAACAAGGGCGCCGATCGCTGGTTATTGATTTCATACGATCGCGACAGCATTCGGCCGAACACAATGGGCAAGTTCCAGAACTTGCTGCGGGCCACCGCTGAAAGCCCGGCAATGCTTTTCTATCTCGACAATTTTCAAAGCGTGTCACCGAATGCTCCACAGCAACAGCGACCGGCCCAGATGCAGCGGCCTGGCCAGGCACGGCGTATCGATCAAAGGCTGCTCACGATGTCGAACAATCCACAGGATCAAATGCCGCGGCAGACTCAACGTCCGCGGCGCGGCATCAACGAGAATTACGCGCGCGAGCTGATGGAGTTGCACACGCTGGGCGTTGACGGCGGCTACACGCAGAAAGATGTGCAGGAAGTCGCGCGGTGTTTTACCGGGTGGACGATCTTCGCCCCGCGCGGAGCGGGTGCGGCCGCAGCACAACTCACGAATGCAGGCGGCCGCCGCGCTGAAAGACTGCGCGAGGAGGCAGGCCAGTTCTATTTCAATCCGCGCACACACGATGATGGCGAAAAGATCGTGCTCGGCCACAAGATTCCGGCCGGCGGTGGCGTCAAAGACGGATTAATGGTGCTTGAGATTCTGGCGAAACATCCTTCGACGGCGAAGTTTATCGCGACGAAGCTTGCGCGCCGGTTTGTTTCAGACGACCCACCGAAGTCGCTGGTCGATCGCGTCGCGCAGACTTATGCAAAAACTGACGGTGACATTCGCGAGATGCTGCGCACGATCTTTCTCTCGCCGGAATTCAATTCAGCTGAGGCGTATCGGGCGAAGATCAAGCGACCGTTTGAGCTGGCCATCAGCGCCGTACGCACGCTGGGCGCCGAGACGAATGGCGGCCCGCAATTTCATCAGTGGATTGCGCGTATGGGCCAGCCACTCTACGGATTTCAAACTCCGAATGGTTATTCAGACGTGGCCGAGGATTGGGTGAACACGGGCGCGCTGCTCGAGCGGATGAACTTTGCGCTGGCGCTGGCGAGCAATCGCATTCCCGGCACGCGGGTCGACCTGTCACGTTTCGTTGGCGACATGGCTAAAGACAAAACGATCGATAAAGAGAAGCTGCTTGATCGATTTGTGACGTTGATTGCCGGCGGCGAGATTTCGGCTAAGACCAGAGAAAGCCTGCTGAAGCAGCTTAACGATCAAATCACGGTCCCGACGATGCCGGTGGTGCAGACCGCATCATTGAAGATTCCACAGAACCCGTTTGAAGAGGGATTCCAGCGCGGCAATTTCCCCGGCCCTGGCGGTGGACAACAGAATAATCAGCAGCAGCGGCAACAAGCTGGTAACTCCAATGCGGCTGCCATTGATAATCCGGTCGTGAAAATTGCCGGGTTGCTACTTGGATCGCCCGAGTTTCAAAGGCAGTAAATAGTAAATCGTGAATCGGAAATAGATTTCGTCTATTCACGATTTACGATTCACGATTCACGAGGTTTTTATGAATAGAAGATACTTTCTTAAATCCGGCAGCATCGCGCTAGCGTCATTCGGGGCGATGGCCGTCACGCCTTCATTCTTGCGACGCGCGCTGGCGCAAGCGATCGAGAAAACCGGACGGCGCAAGACGCTGATCGCGATCTTTCAGCGTGGCGCGGTTGATGGACTGAACATGGTCGTTCCCTTCGGCGAGAGCGCTTACTACGATCTGCGGCCGAATATCGCGATCTCGAAACCGAATGGCAGCGCGGAAGCGGCCATCAACCTGGACGGTTTCTTTGGGCTCCATCCGTCGATGCAGTCGTTCAAATCGTTGTGGGATTCAAAGCGGCTCGCGATCGTGCACGCGTCGGGCTCGCCCGATAACACGCGTTCGCATTTCGATGCGCAGGATTACATGGAGTCGGCTACGCCGGGAGTGAAGTCTACGCGCGATGGCTGGCTGAATCGCTACCTGCAAAGTAAGACCGACTCGAAGTCTCTGTTCCGCGGTGTCGCGATGACGCAGCAGATGCCGCGCGCGATGCAGGGGCGCGCGCCCGCGATCGCCATGTCGAATCTCGCCGAGTTTCGTATTCGCGCCGGCCAGACATCGGCCTCGGTGCAAGGTGGCTTTGAAGAAATCTACGATCAAGCGGCCAACGACTCTTTGCGCGGCACCGGCAAAGAGACGTTCGAAGCAATCAATTATCTGAAGCAGGTGAATCCCGCACAGTACAAACCGGAAAATGGCGCGAACTATCCGGCGAATGGATTCGGCAACGCGCTGCGGCAGACTGCGCAGTTGATCAAGGCCGGCGTCGGTTTAGAGGTCGCCTTCACGGAAGTCGGCGGCTGGGACACGCACGTGAACCAGGGAAACCAGCAGGGACAGTTGAGCAACCTGCTGCGGAATTTCAGTTCAGCAATTGCGGCGCTGAATGCTGACCTTGGCCAGCGCATGGATGATGTCGCGATCCTTTCGATGTCTGAGTTCGGCCGCACCGCGCGCGAGAACGGCAACCGCGGTACCGATCACGGCCACGCGAACGCAATGTTCGTCCTTGGTAATTCGGTTCGCGGCGGGAAAGTGTACGGCGATTGGCCCGGGCTTAAGTCTTCGCAGTTATATGAAGGTCGAGACTTGGCGCTGACGACGGATTTTCGAGATGTCTTTGGCGAAGTCGCTCAGAAACATCTCGGCGCGACTGACCTGAAAGCAGTGTTTCCGGGTTATACGGGAGCGAAGTTTCGGGGCGTGCTGGGTTAAGCCTGAACCTGAGATCAACGTAAGCACAGTCAAGAGCCCGTGGAATCCCTTCCGCGGGCTCTTGTTGCGGTTTTGAGGCTCATCGAGCGCTTAGAAAACAATACTTTCGAGCTCAGTCTTCCAGCACAAGAGGCCTTACTATCTATGACAAAATCCAGGATCCATTTCAGTCGCCGCGCTGGCCGGCGGGGTTTGAGGAAGGCACCCACATATCAAGCGCCCCGCGGTTGCAACTGGGACAGCTTTTATGGCGCCGGCGTTCAGCTCTTCCGCTTGCCGGTGTAAACCCCCGCGAAGTTGAAACTGTTATCGTCGTAGGTCCCCGTGCCGTTCCAGAAACTCGCGCCGTGAAAGTTTTCCGCTTTCGCATAGCGCACGCGGAACTTGCCTGGGCCATCGCTGACGATAACCAGTTCATCTCCCTTGCTGCCCGGCGGGCCGTAGTCGATCAGGCCATCTTTCTCCGAATTACTGATCAGTGTCGGAGAGGCGTTCCAGGTGTTGTCATCGACTTTGGTGATCACCAACTCCCACACTCGGGGACCTTCGTTGGCGATCCATGTGCCGCTCAAGTCTCTTGTCCCGGTCGAGGCGTTCGAGGTCTTCGAGTCGGTGCTGGTCATTGTGCCGCTGGAAGGATTTCCCGCAGTGGCTGGTTGATTCGCCGATTTCTTAGTACAGGCGAAGCAGGTTATTAGCAGAAGCGCTACGGCGATAGTTCGGTTCATGTGTGGTCCTCTGTGTTCGTTGAAAAACGAGGCAGCTTATACAAGAGCCGGTTTTCGGCGTCAACTTTCCCCCTCCCCGTAAACGGGGAGGGGTTAGGGGTGGGGTTATGCGCGTTCAACCTCTCCCCCAACCCCTCTCCGCGAGCGGAGAGGAGAGCCAAAACAGACTTGCGTGAATCCGCGGCTGATTACTTAACAACGGCGACAATTCTCAGCGGCCCGCCGCTGCCGCCGCCAATCTTCATCGGCAGTGCGATCACGAGAAAGTCTTTTGCCGGCAGCGCGCTCATGTCGCCAACGTTTTCGAACGCGGGGATGTTCTTGGCGAACAGAATCTGGTGACTTTCGAACAGCGTCGATTGGCCATAGTCGATGCTGGGCGTATCGAGACCGATGGCTTTGATCGATTTGTTGAGCGTCAGCCAGCGCGCCGCATCAGGATGCAGGCCGGGGAAGTGAAGCTTCGCCACCGCGCCGGCGCCTCGTTCGTCCGTGCCCATGTATTTCACACGATCGGGCCAGTGCCTGGCGAAGCCCGTGCGGAGCAGGATGATCGCGTCCCTCGGAATCGCTCCGTGCTGCGATTCCCACGCGGTAAAGTCGGCCACCGTCACCTGGTAATCGCGATTCGCCTCACACTGCTTCGTCACGTCAATGACGATCGCGTTGCCCATCAACTGCTTCAACGGAATTTGATCGACGGTGTGCGAGTTAATCGCGAAATGCTTCGGGGCATCGATGTGCGTTCCGCCATGCTCCGGAGAGGCGAACTTGTTCGCGGCGTAATAGAAACCCTGCGGAGTGTGGCCGTCGAAGCCCTTCTCAAACTTAAATCCGTCTTCCGTCGGCCAGTAAATTGTTTGCGCATCGAACGGATGGGACAGATCGATAATCGTTGCGCCGGAGAGATCAAACGTCTGAACCGGCTCCGTTTTGGTCTGAGTACAACCAGCGAGCAGACAACAGACAAAGATGAGCGCGTAAGCTTTCTGCATTTTGGATCCTCGATAGATGTCGTGCGAACTTATTGCGGAGCAGATTATTCACACGAACACTTTAACGTGCAAAGGTTCTTGCTTGCTGCTGATGCATAGCGCTGGTTCGGGGCACTAGCCCGACCGTTAGGGAGGGCTCATTAAGTCGCGAGTGGAGCCCTCCCTAACGGTCGGGCTAATGCCCCGGCGGAGACTGGCGCTGATCTGCACACGTGTTCGCTACTCTCTCGTTGCTGAGTGGCGCGGTTCGCTCGATTGGGTTTATCCTGCGAACGATCTGATTCCAACTAAACAACCGAGGCCCAATCCATGAACTCGCGTCGTCGCCGAATACTGATCCATTCGTTGTGTTTCCTGTTTGCTGTCAGTTCGCTGCTCGCGCCCAGCATTGCTCAGCGACGGCAGCCACCTGAATCCGCGACTTACGATCCAAAACTGATCTCGGAAATCAAAGCGATTCAGAAAGCGGCGCTCGAGAGCGATTACGCGTACCGGCAGCTTGCGCATCTGTCGAACAACATTGGCGCGCGGCTGAGCGGCTCGCCACAAGCGCAAAAAGCCGTCGAATACACAGCGGCGGAGCTGCGCAAACTGGGCCTCGAAGTGAAACTCGAAAAGGTGATGGTGCCGCACTGGGTGCGCGGCGAAGAGACCGGAGCGCTGGTTGAGTATCCGCACATGGCGCCCGGAACCACGCAGAAGGTTGTATTGACGGCGTTGGGCGGCAGCGTCGCGACTCCGGCGGATGGGCTGATGGCTGAAGTTGTGGTCGTGAACAACTTTGACGAATTGACCGCGCTTGGCCGCCGGCGTGTCGAAGGCAAAATCGTTCTGTTTAATGCGAAGTTCGATCAGCGTTTAGCGGACAATGGCCTTTCGGGTCCAGCTTACGGTCAATCGGTGATTTATCGCGGAGCCGGCGCGAGCGCGGCGGCCCGGCTCGGCGCAGTGGCAGCCCTAAACCGTTCGTCCGGAGGCGCTGATTACCGGCTGCCGCACACGGGTGCGATGCGTTATGCGGACGACGCTCCAAAAATTCCGGCCGCCTCAGTCACATCGGAAGATGCCGACATGATGGCTGACCTCGCCGCGCAGGGCCGCGTGCGAATGCGTTTGCTGTTGACGCCTCAAACTCTTCCGGACGCGGTTAGCTACAATGTTGTCGCTGATATGAAAGGCAGCGAGCATCCTGAGCAGATCGTGATCGTCTCAGGCCATTTGGATTCATGGGACCTGGGCACGGGTGCGATTGATGACGGCGCGGGCTGCGTGATGGCAATGCAAACTGTGCAGTTGCTCAAGCAATTGCGGCTGCGGCCGAAGCGCACAATTCGCGTGGTGCTTTGGATGAACGAGGAAAATGGTCTGATGGGCGCGCGCACTTACGCGAACGATCACAAGAACGAGATGGCCAACCATTTTGCCGCTCTCGAAGCCGACGCCGGAGCCGGCCGGCCGATGGGTTTCTATGCTGCGGGCAAACCTGAGATTCTGGCGCTGCTGCAACCGCTGGCGACGATTCTGCAAACGCAGGGTGCGGGTGTGACGCGTCTGGTAGAAGACACGGGCGCGGACATAAGCGTACTCACCCCGTTCGGCGTGCCGACATTCGCGCCGCTCCAGGATACGCGCACGTACTTTCATTACCATCACACGGCGGCCGACACTCTGGATAAGATCGATCCGCGCGACCTTCAGGAGAACTGCGCGGTAGTCGCTACGCTGATCTACACGCTCGCGTCGATGCCGCAGCAGTTGCCGCGCTGATTTGGAGTGCGGTGGCTTCGAGGCCGCTTTGGATTTCATTTGGCACTCAATCGCTACGGAGTGAGAGAAAGTCGGCGGCGCGCTTTCGTCTTGTGAATGTCGGATAGGCAACCACCATCCAAAGCGCCGTCGTCGCCCCGACAAGTCGGAACTTTGCCGGCGCACTCTAAATCTGCCGGCGTACTCCAAATCGGCGCCTTCCAAATTCTTCATTTCGATTCGATCGACTCGACCAATCTCGAAGCGATGCGCCAGGCCAAAGCCGGTGCCGGCGAAGGCCGGTGCATTATCGCGCGCGAGCAGACGCGCGGCCGTGGCCGGTTGGATCGAAGCTGGCACTCGCCGAAAGACGCCGGTCTTTATCTCAGCATTGTTCTCCGGCCGAAGTTTGATTTGGCGCGCTGGCCGCTAATTAACCTGGCGGCCGCGCTGGCGGTTCACGACGCACTTTTCAGAACGTGCGATTTGAAAGTTGACATCAAATGGCCGAACGACATCTGCGTGAGTGATCGAAAGTTGTGCGGCATCCTCGCGGAGACGGTTGAAACGGAAAGTGGGTTAGCCGCGATCGTCGGTATCGGAATAAACCTCCACGATGAAAACTTTCCGGCTGAGTTGAAACCGCAAGCTACTTCGATTCGATCTGTGACCGGGAGTGATGTCAATCGCGATATTCTGGTGAACGGGCTTCTGAAGGCACTAAGTGAACGCTACGAAATGCTCAGCAGTGATAGCGGCGGCGAACACACCATCCGCGAGTGGTGTGCAAACTCGTCCTACGCATTTGGCCGAATGGTTCGCGTGTCACTGGGTAACGAACATTTCGCCGGCATCACGCGTGGACTTGAAAGCGACGGCGCGCTGCGAATTGAAACGGCTGACGGCAAGATTAGGATTGTTCGGGCTGGTGATGTCACAGCCTTGCGGGCGCATAGCGGCGCCTAAGCCTTGCGCGAAAAGTCGCTCAAGGACGAGCCGCGCGAAGACGAAGCGACTAAGATCGAAAACCCCATGGAGACCAAACGCATCGTTATCTCGACCTTCGGCTCGTTTGGTGACATTCATCCTTACATTGCGATTGCGCTTGAGCTGAAAGCGCGCGGACATCGTCCACTGATTGCCACCTCTGAGGTGTATCGCGAAAAGATGGAGACGGCCGGAATCGAGTTCCATCCCGTGCGGCCTGACGTGCCTTCTTACGACGACACGCCGGAAATACGAGCGCTGATCGAGAAATTGATGGACCAGAAAACGGGCCCGGCGGCTATCGGCGATTTAATCCTTCCGCACCTGCGCGACATCTATTCCGATCTTGATGCGGCGACGAAGGACGCGGATTTATTGCTGACCCATCCACTCCCATTCGTGGGCACAATGGTCGCCGAGAAGAAGCGTCTGCCCTGGGTTTCGAGCGTGCTCGCGCCGGCCTCTTTTCTTTCAGTTTACGATCCGATCGTGCCGCCGCAGTGGCCCTGGCTTTACCATTTCATGAACCTGAGTCCGTGGGTGGGTCGCGGCGTGATGGCGCTCGCGAGAATCAAACTGGATAAGTTGGCGAAGCCAATTTATGACCTGCGCAACGATCTCGGATTGCCGCGTGGCGGGCAGCCTTTGTTCGAAGGGCAGCATTCGCCGACGAAGGTTTTAGCGCTGTATTCGAAACTGCTGGGAGCGCAGCAACCCGACTGGCCAGCCAATACGGTCATCACGGGTTTTCCTTTTTACGATCGTCGCGACTACTTTGGCGAAACCGCGATGCCGGCGGGCCTGACGGACTTCCTTGACGCCGGCGCGCCACCGATTGTCTTCACGCTCGGCTCTTCAGCGTTTTGGGTCGCGCGAGATTTCTATCGCGACTCAATCACCGCGGCCGCAGCGCTGGGACGGCGCGCAGTGCTTTTGATTGGCCATGAGCCAAACCTGCCGGCTTCTTTACCTGCCGGCATCGCCGCGTTCGAGTACGCACCCTTCAGTGAGGTCCTACCGCGCGCGTGCGCGGTCGTTCATCAGGGCGGCGTCGGCACAACGGGTCAGGCGATGCGCTCAGGCAAACCGGTTTTGCTTGTGCCGCACGCTCACGATCAATTTGATAACGCTGCGCGAGTTGAGCGGCTAGGCTGCGGACGTTCTCTACCGCGTCCGCGTTACGACGCCGAGTCCGCGACGCGCGAGTTGCGAAAGCTACTTGATAATCCGAGTTATGCGGAAGCTGCGAAAAGGGTCGGCGAAGCCGTGAGTCAGGAAGACGGCACACGCGTGGCGGCGGATGAAATTGAGAAAGTTGCGCAACGCGGATAGTAGAAGCGACTCGGCATGTCCGCGTTTATGGTTACGGGATGCGGGGGACGCTCCCAGTGACTACCGGCTTGCCTTGATGTCGTAGGCCCACAGCGTTCCGGAATCCCGAATGTAAAGTCGCCCATTAGCAATCACCGGATGAGCATACGCCGTATCCCCATACGGCGACCCCTGGTTAGACTTCGGCTGAACCGGAGGAGTGAAGCGGCCCTTTTCGCGATAGCCTTCATGAGTTGCCTCAACCAACCCGACATCTCCCTTCCAGGCGTGAACATATAAGAGCCCATCGGCATAGGCGACCGAAGCCCTGCCGAGACCATCAGCCTTCCATATCACCTTACCCGTCGTAAACTCAACGGCGACCATCTGCTGCCCCGCCGGTTCAGTGCCATAAAGGTAGTCACCGATTAGCACCGCTCCGCCGAAACCGTTTGGGAGACTGCGCTCCAGATAGACCTGTTCCGCCGCGACTCCTTTGCCGTCGGGCTTCAAGCGGACGAGCCCGCCTCCGATGCCAAGGGCCCCAGCGTACACGTAGTCGCCACGCACGACTGGGGTGAAAACCTGGGCTGGGCCTTTGACAACTTCCTTGTAGCGCCAGAGGAATTCACCCGTCTTCGCATCAACTCCCACGACGCCCTGGCTCAAGAAATTCACGTATTGTTTGCGACCGCCTCCTTGCACGACGATCGCCGATGCATAACCCGCCGGGTCGCCGCCGGGAATCGCAGATTTCCAAATGACTGCGCCAGTCTTTTTGTTAAGCGCCACCATCGTCGCCTGCGCGCCACCCGGCGTTACGACCACGAGGTCACCATCAACCAGCGGAGACTCTGCATACGCCCACTCGTGCGGCTGGCCGCCGAAATCTTTCCTGAGGCTCTTCTGCCAGCGAATCTTGCCGCTCTTGGCTTCAAGGCAGGCGAAATCACCATCCGAGCCGAGGGCGTAGATGAAGTTGCCGTCAACGGTAGGAGTGGATCGGGCCTTCGGATATTTTGGGTTCTGATCCGGATTGCCTACGTTGCCGATGCGGGTGGTCCAGATAACTTTTCCATCCTCAGTTGAGAGCGCCTGAACAAACTCATTCTCCATCCCGCGATTGCTCACCAAATAGATTCGCGTGCCGACCACGGACGGGCCGGAAAAGCCGTCCCCAATGTCGTTGACCTGCCAAAGCAATTTCGGGCCGCCGGTCGGCCATTGTTTAAGGAGGCCGGTCTCTGACGAGACCCCAGTCCGTTCCGGTCCTCGCCATTGAGGCCAGTCGGAAGCTGAAGCCGACATGTTGGCAGCCGTGGCGAAGCAGACGGCCAGGACGAATAAAGAAAGCGCTGTAGTGGTGGCTAATAATCGTGATTTCATTTCAGTTGCAAAGACCTCCGGCGGCTCGCGTTCGAGCATTCGTTACGATCATGGAGTGTCTTAATTGCGTCTTTCCGCGAGTCTCTTGGCGGGCTTAGTTGCTCCTTGCAAAAGATGCAGGTTCACGCAAAGACTCCAAGTCGCAAAGTAACGCAAAGGTAGATTCGGACACCACCCATGCTCTTGTGACGTTGAGCATTACGAAGCAAGAGCGGTTGATGTTCCTTGGTCAGGCGGACACTCGGGCAGCAAAAGTGCGCCTGAGCCTGCGCGCGATGCGAAACGCCAACAGGCAGGCGATCGCGCTGCCAGGCAGTATGAGTGCACACGTTACGACGGCGAGTCCCTTGACGGCCTCTGGCGGTGCGAACTTTGGATCCTGGGTGGCCCCGGGCAAGTACGGAGGTATCGCATTGAGATTGAAAAAGAACCACGCTGCCGCGTAGCCCAAGACGAAAATCGTCAGGACTGCGTACGTCACAGCCGCTCGGTAACGCATGGTGGTTCGCTGAAGAAACTCTCCCGCGAGCCAGCCAGCTATGGCGGGCGGAATCCAGAACCCGACCAGGACGATGATACTGGGCAAGCGATCAGGAATGAGAAAGGACATCATGGCGAGTTCGACCGATCAATTAGCGTCGGGAACCTCCGCGACCGAGTAGTACGCTACGCCGCCCCGGCTGCGTATCCTGTTGACCTCTTCATCGGCACCGGGGCAGAAGCCATCAAGCCGCAGGACGGCGTCACAGCGATCGGCCAGTGCCAGAGAGAGCGGCATCATGATCGACTCGTACGCGTCGGATTCCGCTACTGCTATCAGGGGGAGCGCGCAGTTGACCCCCACAACGGGAACGTGGCCCTTTCGAAACAATTCGTACGCGGCCCGGTTGAGGTTAGCCAGATTCTGTTCTCGGTCCGCTTCCGACTTCGCGCCACTCCGGTAGGGGCCGGCGATCATAATCCACATAACGCATCCTCTCGTGAAGACGTCCGACGAGGCGCTTAAGATTAAAACTCAAATGAACGAGCCAAACTTTGCGTAAAGGAAACTGAAAACCGCAAAGAGGAACGACACGATCATGGCGGCTAACGTCATTCTGAGTCCTAAGAAACTGGGACGGCTTGATGCCTCGATTTCAAAGGTCAGCCGTTTCACTTCATTCTCAAACTCTCGGAGCCAGGACCACATGATCAAGCAACCGAAGGTCACTCCCAATGAAGCTACGCCAATCAGAATAGGAAATAAACGCCGGGTCGATGTCGGTATCTCTTTATTAAAAATGTAAACGCTGATCGCGCTGGCGATCGTGACATATAGCGTGATCCATCTCCAGAACAGATCGAGATGATGCTCATACAATCGGACGAGCATGTTTATTTGTTCGCGGACAGGCTGAATGTCTTTGCTGGGCGCCATCGACTGTCGTATGCCTCAAAGAATTTACAACTAATGTCAGAGTTGACCAGGCGCTGCGACCTTTGCAGTTACATTGCTGAGCAACCTGAGACTAACAACATCCGGACTGGGCTTGATAATACTCCTTCTTCCGCATTATCTTGCCCGTCCTGCTAATATCACAAATTCATGCTACTCGTAATCGACATTGGCAACACGAACACGTCGCTCGGAGTGTTTGACGGCGAGAAACTGCTGACACACTGGCGTCTGACGACGGCGCGTTCGCGCACGGTTGATGAGTGGGGTGTACACGCACGTAACCTATTCGCGCTTGCCGATCTGGATTTCAAATCAATCAGCGGGATCGCAATTGCTTCAGTCGTGCCGCCGGTAAATTTCACCCTGAAGCGGATGGCCGAAACTTACTTTCATCTGACACCGATGTTTATCGACGACACGGTCAACACCGGCGTTCCGATTCTTTATGAACCGGCGTCAGACGTCGGCGCCGATCGAATCGTTGATGCCGTCGCGGCAATTCACAAATACGGCAAGCCCTGTATCGTTGTTGATTTCGGCACCGCAACCACCTTCGACGCGATCAACGCAAACGGCGAATACCTCGGCGGAGTGATCACGCCGGGCATCACGATTTCTTCCGACGCTTTGTTTGAACGTGCCGCAAAATTGCCGCGTGTCGAAATCAAGCGTCCGCAGAAAGTAATCGGTTCGGCCACGGTCGAAGCGATGCAATCCGGCCTGTACCACGGCTACGTTGGCCTCGTCGATGGAATTTTAAAGAAGATGATTGATGAACTTGGCCGTTCCCCGCGCGTGATTGCGACGGGCGGCCTCGCGCCTTTGATCGAGCGCGGCTCAAAGTTCATCCAGGAAGTCGACGAGACATTGACGCTGGAAGGGTTGAGGTTGGTTTACGAGCGAACAATAAGTCCAAAAACCAAAGTCCAAAGTCCAAAGTCCGCAGAGTAACGGCTTCACTTTCGACATTAGACGTTGGACATTGGACATTAGACTTTGAACTACTTTTCCTACTTCTCAGAAATCGAAGACACTTTCATTCGCCGCCGCGGCAAGCACTTGATGCTGAGCCCAATCGACTGGGCCTTGATCGAAAGTTGGAAAGAGCGTGGCGTGCCGCTGCACGTCGCGCTGCGCGGCATCGAACACTCATTCGATTCGTACGAGTCGAAGAAACACAAGCGCACCGTCAAGACGCTTCTGTACTGTCAGGAAGAGGTCGAAGCGCAGTACGCGGAATGGCTTGAATCCAGAGTAGGCAGCCACGAGCCGGCGGACGAGACATCCTCGCCTGCAGCGGACACCTCCCCGTTTTCGCGCGACGCAATCCTCGAACACCTCGCCCGATCTCTCGATGAAATACGGCAACTCGCGCAAGATCGAAAACAGGAAGACTCGTTCAGCGAAGCCTTAGCTCGCACGCTTTCGTTGTTGACCGAGATTCGCGACGACTATTCGAGCAGCGCCAGCCCCAATACGCGCAAGCTGGAAGAATCTTTAACGGGGGTCGATCGTTTGCTCGATGACTCCATTCGCGCGGTCATAAAGGAAACGGAACTCGCGGCGATGCTTTCTGAGATCGATTCGCAGATAAAGCCTTACAAGCGTCACATGGACAAGGCCACCTTTGAACAAACGCGCGACAATCTCCTGCGCAAACGTCTGCGCGATCACTTTGGAGTACCTCGGCTGAGCCTCTTCTATCTCTGATCCGCCCGACGCGAACTCTTGAGTGCCGGCCGAAAACGGAGTATCGTTCGCGCGCTGTATATCGTACGAGCCCCGCGAAGTTGGGTTAGCTGCGGTTGAACTTCCATAGGGAGACATTTTCCCAGATGAACCTCCCGATAAACGATCAGACCGATGAAACTCTCGAAGTTGTCATCGAGAGAATGCTTCCGGGGGGACTGGGCCTGGCCCATGCCAACAGCCGGACGGTCATGGTTGCGCTGGCCGCGCCCGGCGATCGCTTGCGGGTGCGCATCGATCGGGTAAAGGGAAGCGTCAGCTTTGCTTCAATCGTCGAAGTTCTCGAGCCCGCGCCTGTTCGGGTCGAGCCGCCATGTCCTTACTTCGGTCGCTGCGGCGGCTGCAACTTCCAGCAGTTAAGCTACACGGCACAACTCGCCGCGAAAATCGAAATCATTCGTGATTGTCTGCGGCGTGTCGGTGGTATCGAAGCCATCCCGGGATTTGAAATTACTGCGGCGCCAAACGAGTGGCACTATCGCGCGCGTGCGCAATGGCAATACGCTTCGGTACGCCGGTGGCTTGGGTATTTTGAAGCTAACTCGCGCGACGTGTGTGACGTTGCCGAGTGTGCCGTGCTCGTGCCTGAGCTTCAAAGCGAACTCGAATCGTTGCGCGCGCAGATGACGCAAGGCGATTTGCCTGACGACGCGCGCTACTTCCGCGCGGTTGTTGGTGACGAAGAAGTTTCGGTTGCAGCGGATGTCAGCGGACGGGGCGCCGGCGTGGCCGGCATCACCCGCACCATTCGTGACGAGCGCTATCACCTGAACGCGAACAGTTTCTTTCAGACGAACCTCGATCTCGTACCGGCTCTGATCGACTTTGCGTTGGGTGACGCGAGAGGCGAAACGGCCATTGAACTCTATTCGGGAGTTGGATTGTTCACTCTGCCGCTCGCGCGCCGATTCGCGAATGTGATCGCGGTTGAAGACGATGCCGCGGCGAGCGATTTTGCGCGCCGCAACCTTGCGGAAGCAGGTTTGAGCAATACCGACGTTGTAAATCAGGACGTCGGCGATTGGCTGGATTGCTGTGATGGCGACGTCGACTTCCTTCTGCTCGATCCGCCCCGCACCGGCGCTGAGTCGCGTGTGATCTCGGGCATTGTCCGTTTGAAACCAAAACGGATCTGCTACGTCTCCTGCGATCCGGCCACGCTCGCGCGCGACTTGAAGAAGCTAATCGCCGGCGGCTACTCGATTAGTTCGATTCAGGCTTTCGACATGTTTCCACAGACGCATCACGTTGAGACGGTTGTTCACCTCACTGGTTGAGGACGTCCATGTTGATTCTCCCGCGACCTCGATTTGTTACCGCTCCCCTCCTGTCCCCCGCGATTGCACTGTGCGGCGGGATAGTCGTTCAGCACTACGCAAAGCTCAACAGTCGATCTTTTGCGATTGTGCTGCCCGTCGCCGTCGCCGCATCGATCGTCTGTCTGCTAGCGCTCAAGGGTGGGAAGCTGTTTGCGTCCACGCTCGCACTGCTGATCGCATTTTTCTGCACCGGGATGGTGCTGGTGCGTTCAACCGACCTTCCGCCGGCTGCGAATCGTATTTCGACGATGTACGACCAGGGCGCCATCGGGCCGGGCGACCCAGTCGAAATCGTGGGCGTAGTCATCGGCGAACCTGAACCGGCGCCGCACAGTTTCTATCTCACGATGCGGGTCGAGCGAGTTGCGTTCAAGGCCATCGAAAGTGATGCCTCCGGCACTGTCTTCCTCCTTGTTCCAACTTCAACTGAAAAGCGTAAGCAGGAATACGACGCGCTCGCCTTGCATCACGGCACGCGCCTGCGAGTCATGACCAAGCTGGATCGCGAAGATGACTTTCGTAATCCGGGAGTCTCGCAATTCACCGAATACCTCGAGCGCAAAGGCTACGATGCGACCGGAATAATTAAGAGTCCGCTGCTGGTTGAACGAATGGATGACGAACGAGTGTTCGTGCCGCTCGCCTGGGTTTACAGCTGGCGCGCGCGCCTGCAGACAGAATTTCAGCAAAGGTTCTCGGCAGAGACGGCCGGCGTTCTTAATGCCGCACTGCTTGGCAACCCGCACAACATTTCAGCCGGGGCGGCGGAACGCTTTCGCGCGGGTGGCACGTTTCACATCCTGGTAATTAGCGGACTACAAATCGCTTTTATCGCGGGTGTGGCAATTCTGATCGTTCGACGGGTAACTCAAAAGAAGCTGCTTCAGTTTCTGCTGGCCGCACTGTTTCTGTGGGCATACGCGATCGCCGTGGGCGCCGAAGCTTCAGTTACCCGGGCGGCGCTGATGTTCACGCTCGCCGCTTTCGCTCCGGTCGTATCTAGGCGCGCGAATTCGCTGAACACGGTTGCGGGCGCTGGTTTGGTATTGCTCGTGCTGAATCCCCTCGATCTCTTCAATCCTTCGTTCCAATTAACGTTTCTATCGGTGGTTGCCATCGTCTGTGTAACGCTGCCGTTGCTGCAAACCATGCGACGCGTTGGCACGTGGCGGCCGACGATGGTGACTCCGTACCCGCCGCGGTGTTCGGCTTGGTTGAAAACATTATCCGAAGCGCTGTTCTGGAGCGAACGCGAATGGCGCGCTGAAATGGCCGCGTCGAACATCCAGTATCGTTTGTTCAGGACTCCGATTGCCGCGAAGTTGGAACGCTGGCGGGTTCAGAAGATCCTGCGCTACGCCTTGTCGGCCATCGTTATTTCGGCGAGCGTGCAAATTGTTCTGTTGCCCTTGATGATTTTGTACTTTCATCGCGTATCAATAGCGTCACTTCTATTGAACATCTTTGTCGGCGTCTTGATGGTGGTCCTGGCATTGACCGCGTTGGCTGCCGTGCTCGTCTCGCAAGTCAGCACGATGCTGGGCGGACTGTTGGTCCTGTTTGCCGAAAAAACGAACTGGTTGATGACTCATGCGATCGATCCGCTTTCGGTTTTGGGGCTTGGTTCAATACGGCTGCCGCATTACAGCGGGTTGGCGGCGGGCGTTTACGCCGTGTACTTCATCTTGCTGGCGGCTTTAGTCGGATCCTTGTCGAAATGGAATCCGTTGCGGTCTCACGCGTCTACTGGAGTTAACCGGCGAACGGTGAAGACGGCGGCGATCGGCTTGGCAATCGCTTTGTTGGTTGTTGTGGTCCACCCGTTCAGCGCGACGCCACCTGATGGACGACTGCGCGTTGAGTTTCTTGACGTTGGACAAGGCGATAGCGCGCTCCTCACTGCGCCGGACGGAACTACGATTCTGATCGACGGCGGTGGCCAGCCGAACTTAAGCTGGGCAAAAAATGACCGCGAAGACGGAGAGCCAGCAATTGAACGCGACACCCGCAGTATCGGGGAGCAGGTGGTTTCACAGTATTTGTGGTCGCGAGGTTTGGATCGCGTCGATTATCTCATCGCGACCCATGCCGATGCAGATCACATCGATGGCCTCAACGACATCGTGCGCAATTTCAAAGTCCGCGGCGCCATCGTGGCGCGCGCGCCGGAGAATGATGCGGAGTTCGCAAAGTTTGTGCAGGGGTTGCGCCACGCGCGGGTTCCGCTGGAAATTGTTGGCGCCGGTGATGTGATTCGCGCCGGAAACGTTTTGATAGACGTGCTGTGGCCGCGACCGATTCAGACTGCCGGCTCGCCTTCGCGTAACAATGATTCTCTCGTGCTGCGCGTTCGTTTTGGCGAGAAGTCCTTTCTGTTTACTGCTGACATTGAAAAGGAAGCTGAAGCCGCACTCGTCAAAACCGGAGCGGGACTGAAAGCGGATGTCGTTAAAGTCCCGCATCACGGGAGCAAGACCTCTTCGACTGAGCCGTTCGTCGCCACCGCGCAACCAACTCTCGCGATCATTTCCGTCGGGCGCCATTCAATCTTCGGTCATCCCAGCCCGGAAGTTGTCGAACGCTGGCGAGCGAGGGGCGCACAGGTCATGACGACGGGAGAGAAGGGAACGATTAGTGTGGTGACCGATGGAGTGAATCTGACAGTTGGCACGTTCGTGCCCTGATGCGCCTAAACAAAATCCGGCTCGGCAGGTGTGTAGGATTCGATTGTCGAGCTGCCCAGCTTATAAGTCTTCAAAACTCCCAAAGGTGGCGCGTAGATGTGAATGGTGACGAGGTCGCGTCCCGATACGTCGGGATTTCCGAGCTGATGGATGTCGGGAATCTCTGAACCGGTGAGGCCGCCGGCGCGCAGCTCGCGATGCGACGCGTACTGCAATCCCTTTTCGGTGTCGTACTCAAAAATTGTCTCCCACATGATGCCTTTGTGCACAAACACCGCGCCGTGTGAGCCGTTGTGATCGTGAATCGGCGTCCGCTGTCCGGGCTTCCAGCACAGCACCAGCATCTCGACAAAATCATTTTTCATTACGCGATGCCGCGAGTAGTTGCCGGCCTTGAAACCGAGATAAGGCGCGACTTCTTCCCGCGACATGTCCGTGCCTTCAACCAGACGATAGACGTCGGCCAGCGCCGGGACGGCGGTCATTGATTTGAGCGCTTCAGCTAAAGCCTGGAAGGTGAGTCGAAAGTCGGAATCCGCGGGTTTCGGTTCGGTTGCTTCGATCGCTTGCACGATAGGTAGTCTTATAGCCGCCGCGTCAAAGTGAGTCAAGTGAAACGGTTTCAAGTTTCTGGTCTCAAGTTTCAAGTTTTAATTTGCGAACTGACATAACTTCAAACTCGAAACTTCACTTGAAACTCACATCCGGCCAGCCAACAGAATGCGCAGATCACGAACGTTAGTTCCCGTCGGACCCGTCGTAATCACATCGCCAAGCGCTACGAAAAAAGAATACGCATCGCTGCGCTCCACGAAATCGGTCGGGTCTAATCCGATTCTGCGTGCGCGTTCAATCGTGGTGCTGTCAACGATTGCACCTGCAGCTCGACTGTTACCGTCGATGCCGTCGGTTCCCGCGCAGAGCGCCACGAACTCGCCGATTTGATCCCGATGTTCCTCGGCAAGAATAGCCAAACGTAGGGCTGTCTCAAGATTTCGGCCACCAAGACCATCACCGCGGACGGGACAGGAGAACTCGCCACCGGAAACCAGGCAAACATCTCCGGCGTGACTCGATTTTAGTTCGCTGAGGTGCTTCAGAAGCTTCTGAACGCCAGCCTCTATCGGTTCGTCGGAAATGTCGCGCGCGATTTCGACAGTCAGCCCGCGCTTGCGCGCCGCAGTGGCTGCCGCTTCCAGCGCGGTGTCGTTGTCGAGAAGCACAAAGTGCTTTCGTACATTCGTTGAATTGTCTAAAGGCAACGTTCCGTCATCGGAATCAATAGCGCGAAGAATCGGCTCAGGCAGCAAAGGCCTTAGTTGGTAGCGCTCGATAATCTCCTGCCCTTTCGGAGCGTTCTTAGGCGGCCGAAGTGTGGGACCGGAAGCGACGTTCCACTCTTCGCCTGCGCGCACATCTGAGACTATCAAAGTAATCTGGTCGCAGTTCGGCGCCTTGCCCGCCAGGCGTCCTCCTTTTATGAAGGAAAATGTTCGCCGCACTGCGTTAATCTCAGTGATCGAAGCGCCGCAGCCAACCAGGGTCCTGTTTGCCATGCGGATGTTGCCGAGATTGATCTCACTACTGATTGGCCACTCAATCATTGCTGAGCCGCCGCCAGAGACTAGAAAGATCACCAGCGCGCGCTCCGTGTTGGCGCGATCCAGCAGTTTTAGCGCTTGTTCCGCAGCGAACAGGCTGCCGTCGGTTGGTAAGGGATGTCCGCCAGTGCAGCAGAACCATGGTTTCGGCAGTGAAATTTCCTGATCGAGGGTGAAGCGCCGAGGATCAATCAGCAGGCCACCCGTGAGGGATTTCCCCAGAATGGTATCGAGGGCACCGGCCATCGCTAGCGAAGCTTTACCGAGGGCGATTGCGTAAATGCATCGGTTACTAAGGTCAAGGTCCCCGATCGAAACTGTGGTCCCCTTGAATTGAACAGCGCGGCGTACGGCAGCGCCTGGGTCAACTGCACGCAAAGATTCGTCAAAGATTGCGCGTGCCGCTTGTCTCAGCTGGAGAATCTTTGACATGGACTTCGCGCCGTAGGCGCCGAATGTTTATAGCTTGCGATTGCACCCTCCCCCAAATCGAGAGTGGAGCGAATCCCGAAGCCTCGGGATTCG
>DASUNM010000004.1 GCA_036277115.1 Pyrinomonadaceae bacterium | reverse complement strand
CCCGACTTCGTGTTCGTGCTCCAGTTCGCCCTCACTCGCGTTGCAGGCGTGTTGTGCGTCAGCCCGAACAAGCACGACCCCGGCCGGTTGCCTTCTATCTTGCCAAAGCCCGTGAACGGCGTCGGCGTGTTGGCGCAGAAGAACTGATACTGTCCTGTGAACGTGTTGATCAACAGCCTGTTGCCTGGATTGTTGTCGTCCTCAAGACAGACGTTGAACGCAGTCACCGCGAACGAACAGGTCGCCGTGTTGCCTGATGCGTCGGTGGCCGTGCACGTCACCGTTGTCGTCCCGACCGGGAACGGTGTCCCCGATGGCGGCACGCACGCCACAGTCACTCCGGGGCAGTTGTCCGTAGCAACCGGCGGCGGGAATGTTCCTACCGCTGTTGTGGCTATCGGGCAGCTTGCCGGCGCGACCGCTGTCACAGGAGCCGGGCAGGTGATAGTCGGTGGCTGCGTGTCAACGACAGTGACGGTGAAGGTGCACTGTCGCTGAGGCGGACCCGTAGTCGTGCAGGTGACGGTCGTCGTGCCTACGGGGAAGAATGAGCCGGAGGCCGGCGAGCAGGTGGGAGCCGCGCAGACGCCGCTTGTGGTCGGAGGCGGATAGTTTACGACCGCTCCGCACTGGTTCGGGTCGTTCGACTGGGTCTGGTTTGGCGGGCAGGTGATCGAGTCGCAGACCGCCCCGCCGCAGTTGGTGCCGGTCGAGGTGAGCGAGTCTATCCTGATGCCCTGACCGCTGACGCTGCTGTCGGTCGCGCGGCGGAAGCGCAGCCTGATGTTGCCGCCGTTTGCCGAGGCAGGGATGTTGACGGTCGTCGTGACGAACCCGGCGGTGTTGCCGGTCCAGGCATTTCGACCAGCAATCGGGCTACCGAAGTTGACGCTGATAACTCCGTTGTAGCCACCCACGGCGAACGAGCCGCCTGCTGCGATGATGTCCTGGAACGCCCCGCCGTTGATCGATATCTCTAGCACTGCGCCGTCGAAACCGTTCTCGAGGTTGTTATTCCTTCTGAAGGTTACGGTGGCCGTGTTTGAGATTACTCCGAACAGTGGCGTGTCGAGCAGCTCATCCGAGATGCAGTTAGGATCGTTGACAAACGCCGCGTTTGGCGGAGTGTCAGCCGGAGGAGCAGGCACGCCCGCGTTAGAGGTCTCCCACGGGTTGGAGTTGACACAGTCAATGGCCGTCGTGGCCGTCCACCCTGTCGGCAGAGCCGGAGGCGTGACCGAATCGAAGTTCTCCGCGCAAGGACCGCCGCCACCGCCTGTGCAGCACTGGAAGCCATCCGTGATCGAGATGGTGTCAACTCTCCAGCCTACTTGCGAGACTGAGTTGTCGGTCGCACGGCGGAAGCGCAGCCTGATGTTTTGACCTGCGGCAGCGGCAGGCAGGTTTACGGTAGTCGTGATGAAGCCGCCCGATATGCCGGACCAGGCATTTCGACCGCCGATGGGAGAGCCGAAAGCCGTGCTTATCACGGAGTTGTAGCCGCCAGCGACGAAGCTGCCGCCTGCGGTGATGATGTCGGTGAAAGCGCCCGCCCCGATAGCGATCTCAAGTACGCCGCCGTCGAAGGTGGATTCAAGATCGAAGTTATTCCTGAAAGTCAACCTCGCCGTAGCGCTTGTGATGGCGATCGTTGGGGTGTCAAGCACGACATCTGTAACGACTGCCGGGTCGTTAATAAAGGCGCTGTTGGGGGCGGTGTCAGCCGGAGGAGCGGGAGTGCCGGCGCTTGAAGTGACCCAGTTGACGGTGCCCGGAGGACCGGTAACGACGGTGGCGGTCCAACCGGCAGGCAAAGCCGGTGCAACCACTCCGTCAAAATTCTGTGTGAAGGCCACGGCCTGCGTGCCTAGAGTGAATGTGTAAGTGACGGTGCCGAGGTTGGTCGCGCCGTCCTGGAGTTGCAGCGAAGCCGTGATCGTGCCGCCGCACGCGCCGCTGGCCGTGAAGGTGAAGTTTCTGCAAACAGTCGCGCCAACTGCTACCGCGCCGTAGTT
>DASUNM010000003.1 GCA_036277115.1 Pyrinomonadaceae bacterium | reverse complement strand
CTAAGAGCCTATCCGAAAAACAGTTTGTAGTATTTTAGTTATGGTGTAACAGAATCTTTAGACAAAGCTAAATGTATCCATTATCTTAAACTTTATCAGATCATTTATTTGATATCTATAACTTCTGGAATTGATTCATCATATGAAATACCAGATTCATTATGGAACAGGATTATCCTTCTTTTACCAAAGAAAAAATGTAAGAAGAAAAGTGGACGTCCTAGAATGGATGATAGAAAAGCCATGACAGCTATATTCTATATAACACGTACTGGATGTCAGTGGAAAGCATTACCACGAAGTCTTGGTGCACCTAGTACTGTACATGACAGGTTTCAACAATGGAGAAAAGATGGTGTATTCAAACAAATGTGGATTGATGGTTTAAAATTATACGATAAAAAAATTGGTATAAATTGGAAATGGCAGTCAATGGATGGTGCAATAACCAAAGCACCGCTTGGGGGAAAAAAGTACAGGACCAAATCCTACAGACAGAAGTAAATCTGGCACCAAACGTAGTCTCTTGGTAGAGGGTCAAGGTATTCCTATTGGAATCACAATAGATGGTGCTAATAGACATGATATGAAGATGACAAGATCAACTCTTCTGAGTATGGTGATACATAGACCATTACCATCATCATCATCATCATCATCAAGAGAATTACAACAACAACATATCTGCCTTGACAAGGGTTATGATTATCCTGAGGTATATGAGTTACTTGAAGAATATGGTTATACTATGCATATTTGCAAAAGAGGAGAAGATTACAATAATGGTAACAAAAAGAAGAAGAGAAGAAGAATAATACCAAAATACAGAGCAAGAAGGTGGGTTGTTGAAAGAACACATTCATGGATGAACAGATTCAGAAGATTGTTGATTAGATGGGAAAAGAAAGAAGATAATTATATGGCAATATTACATTTTGCCTCTGCTTGGATAACATATAAGAGAGGAGGGGTTTTCGGATAGGCTCTTAATAAAAGAAAAAGAGGACAAATTAATTATACAATTTAAAAAAATTCAAGAAAAAGATAAGGAAATTGATTTGACTATTAAATATTCTACGGGATATTATATAACAGAAGGTAATAATAATCCAACTATTAATTCACCACGTAGCGGGTTTCACTTTATATCAAATGATAAAGAACAATCTTCTTTTCAAGCTTGGACCCAAGGCGAAGCATTAGAATCGAGGTATTGGTTTCCTTGTATTGATGACCCAAATATGAAATATCCACGAGAAATTCATATCATAGTTCCTTCAGAA
>DASUNM010000002.1 GCA_036277115.1 Pyrinomonadaceae bacterium | reverse complement strand
CTCCGAGCAGGCCGAGCTGACGGGCCAGGAGGATAAGGCCGACGAATACCTGCGGTGGACGCTCGAAGGCGTCGAGAACATCCGGCGCGTCTTCAAGGCGGGGCTCAAGGAGTGGGAGAAGCTGCGGGCCGAGCAGAAGCTTTTGCGCGGCAAGAAGTCGAAGAAGCTCCTCCGGCTGCGGCGCAAGGTGGCGCGGATGCGGCTCGAAATCTCGCAGGAGATGAAGCTCCTCAACCTCACGGAGAAGGCGCGCCAGCAGCTCATCAACGCCATCCGCAAGGTCGCCAAAGAGATCCGCATCGCCGAGAACGAGATCAACACCAACACCGAGAAGCTGGGCAGGAAGCGCATCCGGCCCGACGAGGAGCGCGACTACAAGCGCCACATCACGAACGCGCGCAAGCGGCTCCAGCAGGTCGAGGCCGAGCACCACGTCTCGCCGGTCGAGATCAAGCGCTCGCTCCAGGCGGTCGTCACCGGCGAGGCCGAGACGGCGCAGGCCAAGCGCGAGCTGATCGAGGCCAACCTCCGCCTCGTCGTCTCCATCGCCAAGAAGTACACCAACCGCGGGCTGCAATTCCTCGACTTGATTCAGGAGGGCAACATCGGGCTGATGAAGGCCGTGGACAAGTTCGAGTGGCGGCGCGGCTATAAATTCTCGACGTACGCAACGTGGTGGATTCGCCAGGCAATCACCCGCGCGATCGCCGACCAGGCGCGCACAATCCGCATCCCCGTGCACATGATCGAAACCATCAACAAGCTGATTCGCACCTCGCGCGCGCTCGTGCAGGAACTGGGGCGCGAACCAACCAGCGAAGAGATAGCGAAGAAGATGGACATTCCGGTTTCGAAGGTGCGCAAGGTCCTGAAGATTGCGCAGGAACCGATCTCGCTCGAGACGCCGATTGGTGAAGAGGAAGATTCGCACCTTGGCGATTTCATCGAAGACAAATCGATCCTGAATCCTTCGGACGCAGTCGTGGCGTCAAACCTGCGCGAGATTACGGACGAAGTGCTCGCGACCCTAACGCCGCGTGAAGAGAAAGTGATCAAGATGCGTTTTGGTCTGGGCACGACCGGCTCGGAACACACTCTGGAAGAAGTCGGCCAACATTTCGCGGTCACGCGCGAACGTATCCGGCAGATTGAAGCTAAGGCCCTGCGCAAGCTTCGCCATCCCTCACGCTCACGGAAACTCAAGGCGTTTTTGGAAACGGTACAGCATAATTAGCATTGAGTGGCACAGACTTCAGTCTGTGATTTCCCGGTTGAATCACAGACTGATGTCTGTGCCACTACCTGTATGAAAAAAATCGTCGAAAGCTACAAACGAAAGCTCGCCAGCGAAGAAGGCTGGGTGCTGAAGCGCGGCGCGAAACTGCGCATCGCGCTCTGCTATCCGAATGTCTATTCGATCGGTATGGCGAACCTTGGCTTTCAGGCGATGTACGAACTCTTCAATAACATCCCGGAAGTTTCGTGCGAGAGAGTTTTCCTGCCGGACAGTTCCAGAGGTTTCTCCGTCGAGGAACACTCCTCTTCAGCGCGCAGCGTGCCGAACGGCGGTTCAGAGTATTCACGCAACGGCTCCGGCTACAACGTCAAAAAGAGAAAACCCGAGAGCAGGATCAACGAACTCGCGGAATACGAACGGACGGGGACGACGCTGCTTTCACTCGAGTCGCAATCGCCAGTTCGCAAGTTCGACGTCATCGCGTTCTCAATTTCGTTTGAAACTGATTACGTCAACATGGCGCGCATGCTGCAAATGAGCGGCGTGCCGGTGTGGTCAAAAGACCGGACCGAGCAGGATCCGCTGATCGTCATGGGCGGTGCGGCGTCGTTTCTGAATCCCGAGCCGATCGCCGACTTCACCGATGTGATTGGCGTTGGCGAAGGCGAGATTCTCGGGCCGAAGCTGGTTGACGCTCTTTTCGAATACGAATCGAAGGCGGAACTTTTATTGGCGCTGGCGCGAGAGGGCCGCGGCTTTTACGTGCCTTCGCTTTACTTCGTCAGCTACAACGATGACGAAACGGTAAACGCCTACACTCCCACTGAAGAAGGCGTGCCGCCGCGTGTCGGTCGGGCCATTTCCGCAGAGAGTCCGAAAGAAGGCAGTTTGCGCCGGGCCATTCGACGCGAGCAACACGACCTGGTGGCGCAGCTCAAGCGCGACGAAGTCTTCGCGCCTTCGACCACGATCTTTGCGCCGCAGGCCGAGATGGGTGATCGCTTCCTGGTTGAAATCTCGCGTGGCTGTTCGCAGGGCTGTCGCTTCTGTTGGGCCGGTTACAACTACTGGCCGCCGCGCGTGGTGCCGGCGCGAGACATTCTGGCGAAAGCAAAAACATGGCGCGCGAAAACCGACAAGATTGGCCTGGTTTCGACTGCCGTCTGCGACCATCCGGAGATCAGCGAAATCCTCCAAGGCCTGCGCGCGATGGATTATCGAATCTCGGTTTCGTCTTTGCGGCTCGATCAGATTTCGGAAGAGCTGCTGGACGCCCTGGTTGAGTCGCGGGACCAGCAGATCGCGGTCGCGCCGGAAACTGGATCAGATCGCCTGCGCAAAGTAATCAACAAGAACCTGACGAACGACGAGATAGTCGATATCTGTGGCGCGGTTTTCGATCGCGGCATGCTGACGGTGAAACTTTATCTGATGGTCGGTCTGCCAACGGAAACTGATGAAGACCTGGAAGAGATGGTTAAGCTGGTCGAGCGCATCAAGGATCGCATGCTCGAAGCCGGCAAGCGCTTCGGTCGCGTCGGTAAGATTATTCCGTCTTTGAACGGCCTCGTGCCAAAGCCGAATACGCCGTTTCAATGGGAAGCGATTTGCGATGAAAAGGAAATGAAGCGCCGTCTGAAGTGGGTCTGCAAGAACCTGGCGCGCATTCCCAACGTCGAAGTCCGTGCGATGTCCGCACGTATCGCGCATGAACAGGCGCTGTTCTCGTCCGGCGATCGGCGTATTGCGCCAGTGATTGAAGCTTCGGCCCGGCTCGACGGCGACCTAAAAGCCGCGCTCCGCGAAACCGGCATCGACGCGCATTTTCACACCAGCCGCACGCGCGCGCATGATGAAGTACTCCCCTGGGAAATTGTGGACTCAGGCCTGTCGCGTCCTTTCATGGAACGCGAACATGAACGTTCTCACGAAGCTGCATCGACGGCTCCCTGCCCTTCCGTGAACCAATGCACTCGGTGCGGGGTCTGTCCGACGACCTGGCTCGCCGAAGCTCCGGCAGCGCTCGTGCAATTGAAAGCCTTCGCGACCAACCCTTCTCCAGCCTCTGTTTAGCGGCGGGCTACCGCCTCCGGTGCGTACAAGATTCCCGGGCCTCCCGGGGGTGCTTTACGGCTTGGGAGTCATCTCTTCCAACTCTTTTTTCAATCCCTGAATAAGCGGTTCCAGACGATCTTTTTGGCTGGGCTCTCGCGCTAACTTCTTAGCCAAAGCTTCCAAGTGGGCTCGCTTGAGCGCTTGATTGGCTGGAACCGCGATGTCTGGCGTCACAGGCGTGCCTTGATAATCGGTTTTCGTGGTCGGATAAACGGGCCGGTCAATGGGAACTGAAGGCGTCCCGGTCGGATAGATAAACCAACTCATCGGGACGAAGACCGCAAAGTTCGGATGAACCCGCACCATTCTTCCCGGATGTGTTCCACCGCTCGTTTTTTCCCCGACGATGGTGGCCCGCTTGTGATGCTGAAGGATCGAGGCAAGACCTTCGACTGCGGAAAAGGATCTGCGGCTGACCAGGATGTAAACGTCCTTGCCGACGTAACGGCTGCCGGGCACGTAAGGCAATGTCCACCACTGCTGCGTTCGATTCTCCGCCCGCACAAACCAGTCGCCAAGATGAAACGGCTCCTCATCAAAGAAGTAACTCGCGAGGAACAACACCATGTCAGCGGACCCGCCGCTGCTTCTGCGAAGATCGATGATCAGCGCATCTGTATTCGCGACGAAGTCCATGACTGATCGGGCCGTTTCGCCGCTGAACTCCGGGCGCACAAAGCTGTTCATTTCCAGATATCCGATGTTCCCCGGCAGACGCTCGACCTTTTCAAATCCAAAGTTTCTCGCACGAGCCGCCGTGCGACCCTCCGTTTTTTCGGCGGCAGTTTCCGGGTCAAAGTCACGGCCTTCGAGTAAGGGTTCAGGACGATAGCTGTAAGCCAGTGCCAGGTGACGATCACGGCTAACTCCCTGCATGTGTGCGTCCAGCGCATCCATCAGATCGTACGCGCTCGTAATCTTGTCGTACTCGCCTTTTTGCAATCGCTCCCGCAGATTATCTTCAACGCGCTTGGCCACGTCGGCTGAAACGTAATACTTGTTGACGGCCCGGATGGCGCCTTCGACAACTTGCCGGTTGATGGCTGGATTCAGAGGTATGTCAGGTGGCCGTTGCGCGAGTGCTGACGAACCAACTAGCAGAAGCACGACGATCGAAGGAATGACGCGTAGTTTCATTGGGCTCACCAACGGCTTAAGAAATCAGGAAAACAGTACGTTCACGCTGGACGCCGGGCTCGCGTTCCAACAACACGGGTTTGAAACCGTCTCTCTCAGATAAGAGCTTTTTCATGATCTTGCCCGCTCGTTGAGGTCCTAACCGTTCCCTTTGGCCTGGGCTTTAGTTTCCTCAGCCAGCAATTCTGTGGTGCGATCAGTCACGCTGAATGGGGGAGTTTGTTGGGCTGTGTACTCGGGAAGCTCACGAGTATCAGCCGATTTCAAATCTATTGGTTCCGGTGTTGGCCGGTTCGCCGGCGTCTCTTTCACTTCGTTCGCTTTGGCAAACAGAATCACTGAGAGTAAGCCGCAACCCAAAACAATTATCAGTGCGAGCAATCCGAGTCCCGCCATCACTTTTCCCTGCGCATACATCATTTTGTAGAAGATTCCATAAAGAAGCGGGATGGCGACGCCGGCGCCGAAAATGCTCAATGCGGCGACGCCTAACTTCTCAAACCGTTCCTTCTTCTGCTGAAGCGACACGTCGAGCTTCGTTGGCAGTTGCTCGCTTAGCGTCTGGGCGACCTTCTGCAGGCCCAGACCACACGATCGGCAAAATTTCTGGTCAGGTGAGTTTTGGTTTCCGCAATTCGGGCAGTACATCGGAGGTCTCGTTAAGAGGTGGATATATTCACTTACGCAAGGGCGAACGTCTGAGTTTCAATCCTGCGTGCCGAGCCGGAACCTGCGCGACGCGCTCCGGAAGGAAAGAAACAACGCGGTGACAGAGGTGGCCCACAACAAAAACTTCACAATTACCACTATGAAGTTATTCGGTTCGGATGAAGTTTGCTTAATGGTTTCTTCGAGCTGATACCAGAAGCTGCTGCTCATTAAGCCGGTGAAGTAAGCCCACGCCAGCAACAGAAACAACGCTCCCCATGAACGCGCGCGATACGTCGCCCAGGCGCCGATGAGCAGCAACGCGCCAGCCACGTAATCCTCGAACATCGTCGTGAACTCGACCGTCCAGTGACCGACGCCTCGACGGCAAGTCTCCAGTACCGGGAGCAAAGCGCCGAGAATGAATGCGGCAATAACTTCGAATCTCATGGTGCGTGGCGACCCGGCAAGTCACTTCGGTTGGAAGTCATTAAACCGAAATTACGCAGATTCTAAAGTGCGCGCTCGCTTTTTTGAAAGCCTGCCGCAACGGTCAACAAACGGCCGTAGCGCGCGTCGAACTGAAGTGATGGTCAAGTCTTTTTGAACGAATCGGTCAGCCGCCTCCAACGAGAAACCTTTAACGATGCGGGAACGCCTTAGAAATCGAAGGTTTGCCACTTTCCAGCACGGCACACCACTCGCAAAGTGTGCTGCGACTCGAGACGTCTCGAGCGCGATCTTTCAAGTATCAGCGAGAAGAGCGTGCTGCTCGCGAAAGCAGTAGCAGGCGTGCACTTACCAGACTAAGTGCCGGCGCGGCGGCAGAGGGCAATCGGAGTTCCCGAAGGAGATATGAAAAAAGCCAAACCCACCAAAACCGTTCGATTGACGATGCTCCTGGTTTTAATCGCTGTCGCCGCAGGTGTCGCGTTCAGCGTGTTCAGCGGTGAAAGATCCGCGGCGAAATCGGCCAGGAACAAGGGCGACAAGATCTCACAGGCCATGCGCCAGCGCCTGGCCGGCACCGGCTCGAACGGCGAAATAGTATCCGTAATCCTCCGACTCAAAGAGAAACCCAAAGGCGAGCTAAAGACGCTGCTCAAACGCAACGGCGTCAAAGTAAAAGGTGAGTTCGAACAGTTTTCTTCGATAGCCGTCGAGCTTCCCGCTTCTGTAGTGGAAGAACTCGCGGGGTTCGATGAGGTCGAAGTCGCCTCGCCCGATCAGGAAGTTCGATCTTTCGGCTTCGTTGAGGGTGCGACCGGCGCCCGCGATATGCGTTTGCAAAACGGCAACAGCGGCCTTAAAGGGAAGGACATGAATATCGCGATCCTTGATTCGGGTATCGACAAGGACCACCACGGCGTTGGCGACATCGCCTTTCAAAAAGACTTCACCGGAGAGAACCGCACCGACGATCCCTTCGGGCACGGAACGCACGTGGCGTCACTCGCGACCGCGCCGGCTCACATCGCTAGCGGCGCGTACTCGGGAATCGCGCCCGAGGCAAAGATCATCAATCTGCGAGTGCTTGATTCACAAGGCATCGGTAAAACCTCAAACGTTCTCAATGCCCTGCAATGGATTTTGGCGCCCGTCGATCCGAATAAGCCGCTCGGCGAAAAGAATTATCAGAAATATCGGATTCGTGTTGTCAGCCTCAGCATTGGCGCGCCGGCAATTGACTCGTACAGGATCGACCCGCTTTGCCTCGCCGTACGGAAGCTCGTAGACACGGGCATCGTTGTGCTCGCGGCGGCCGGCAACGATGGAACTGACTCGACCGGACAAAAGTTTTATGGTCGGATTCACAGCCCGGCCAACGAACCCACAGCGCTAACTATCGGAGCCTCGAACACCTTTGACACGGAATCGCGCGCCGATGACGCAGTGACAACCTACAGCTCACGCGGGCCGACCCGAAGTTTTCAGATGGTCGATGGTCGTAGAATTTACGACCACGTCATCAAGCCGGACATCGTTGCTCCGGGCAACAAGCTGATTGGGGCCGAGGCGCTGAATAATTCGATTGTCAGAGAGCACAGTTTGCTGGAAGTCACACCGGGCAGCAATGCTAATCACAAAGTCATGTTGTTGAGCGGAACTTCGATGGCCACGCCAGTGGCTGCGGGCGCCGTAGCTCTCTTGCTTCAAGCAAACCCCAAGCTGACACCGAACATGGTGAAGATGATTCTTCAGTACACGTCGCAGCCTCTGAAAGGCTACAACATGCTCGAGCAGGGCACCGGCCAACTGAATGTCCAGGGAGCAGTGCAGCTCGCCAAGCTCGTGCGCACGGACTTGACCGCCACTACACCTGCCGGTACGTCGATGCTGACGACAACGACCTTGCCGGCCCCGCAAACCACGATTGCCGGCCACACATTCACCTGGGCGCGCGGTATTTTCTTCCCGCGTTGGTACGCGACCGGCACGAGTCTGATTACAAAATATAAGACTTATTACGCGCAGGGCGTTGTGATCGGTGATGGTGTCGTAATCGGCGACGGCGTAGTAATCGGGGACCGCGTCGTAATTGGTGACGGTGTGGTGATCGGGGACGGCATATTGCTTGGTGACGGCGTCGTGATCGGCGACGGCATTTGGACAAGCAACGGCGGTGTCCTTGGTCACGGCACACTGTTCTGCACCGGGGTCGTGCTGGGCGATGGGATTCTTTTGGGAGACGGCGTCGTGATTGGCGACGGCATCATTGTTTCCGACAGCCTCGTCTTTGGTAACGGCATTCTGCGCTCTCAACGTGTCTGGGCCACGCATGTGATGGTGCAGGGCGACAATACGACCGGGATGCCAGTGGTCTACGAGGACGGGGCCACTCCGTAAAACGGGAACCGCTGCGACGCGCTTCTGAGGACGTCGCACCGAAAAGACCTCTAAAGGCCAGGAGAGCGGACCGAGATTGAGGCGCGCCTTAATCTTCCGCTCTCCTCAACTTTTTCAACAACTGAATCTGGCCGGCGTGATAAAGATCGTGAGATGCAATGCCCATGATGATCGCGTCGTTGCTGACCTTGCTGCCTTTCGGCGTGACTTTAAGTTGCGCATCGGTCATTCCGGCCACGGCGGCGCGCATGCTGCGGTGCGCTTCGACCAGCAGCTTCACCTCATCACGCCAATCAGCCTCAGTCGATTTGCCATCCGCCGGCCGCACAAACCAATTCGAGCCCTCCAACGAAAATGAACCACGCGCTTCCGAGAGAATTCGGCGACGCACGATGTACTTCCAATAAGCCGCGTGCACCACGGTTTCCCAAATGTTGTGCCGGCCGGGCGCGGGTCGCCACGTCACGTCGTCAACGCGCAATCCACGAATTGAGCCGCGCAGGTTTGTCCCGTGCCAGGCGCGATGATCGAACGCCTGGTCGATCAAATCAAGAAGTAGAGAGATTTGAGGATCCGGCATCGTTGGGTTGGTATTCTATGGTTTTTTGGCGGCTTGCTTGCGCACAAAAACGAAATCGCCACTCTCGTGGCCTGAGTTCCGCAGCGGATTATATTCCGGGGTCTGATCTGCTTTGCCCGCCACCCGCTCCTGAACAAAATCGCGAAACAGTTCCGCACCGGTAAAACTGTTGCGCTCAATTTTCGTAAGTCCGGTAAGAAACACTCGCGCGAAAACCGAATGCCCGTCACCACCGCCATCGGCGACCGGCTCGTTCCCACCGCTGGCCATCAAGGTGCGTGATTTCCCCGCCTGCATCTTTTGCAGAAAGCGGTCGCGCTCAGAAATTTCTCCGACTGCCAATCCCAGGCTGCGATAAATCGTGCCCGAGTAACAACTGTCTGAAACTATCAAAACATGTCGGGCCGGAATGGCTTTGACGTTACTGGTGATGTCGTCGGCGCTCACCCAGTTGGCGCTATCTTCGCGCCGCGCATCGATGGGCAGCCAGTATGCCTTATCAGCCTCACGATCAAAGTGACCGTGACCCGCGTAGTAGACCAGCAGGTTGTCGTTGTGATCGAGTTTCTGCCGGTAGAAACTGATCGCCTGGAAGATGTCCTGCCGGCCGGCATTCAATATGAGTTTCGTTTCAAAGCCGTATCGCTCGCGCAAAATCGAATCGACTACGCGCGCATCAGCGACTGCGGTTTCCAATTTAGGCAGATGGCGGTAGGAATTGTTGCCGATGACTAAGGCGTAGTAGCGGCCGGGACTAACAATCGGAGCCTCGGCCGGCGTTTCGGTAGTTCTCGCTGCGGGGGGCAAAGGTTCAGTTTTCTTAGCCGGTTCCTCGTACGCCGATTTTTCGTACGCATCCATCCAAGCTTTCACGGTCCGATCCGTGTTGTTACATCGTTTCAGAAATTCCGACGCAGCTTCGTAAGCGACGTCCGGATTCGTCTCGCGGTTATCTTTGTAGGTCTTGTACAGAACCGGACACGGTTTGTCGCGCAACTGCGCGTGCGCCAGGCCGGGTAAACCAAAAGCCAGCAACATAAGGACGAACATCAAATTTCGTCTCTTGGTATTTAAGTTTACGAGCATGTTGTCCTCCTTACCGCGACCAACGCGCATCACAAACCTGAACGTTCGAGGGCGATCTCCGTCAAGTCCTCAGGATTGTATCGAACGGTAACCATCTGACCGGGCTGAAACTTGTACACGGACGCTTCGGCAATCACATTGCCGTGCGCCTGAGCCGTGAAAGCAGCGGCGCCTGCTGGTTGCACTTCTACAATCAAATTGGCCGCGGGATTGTTGCCGTTAACGTTGACCCCCATCGGCATGTATTGAAGTATCTTCGCGGGCGCGGACACGCCTGAGCTGAGGATGCGCTCGTTCTCTGCCTGATATCGCGACAGCAGTTGCTCGGCTTGCTGTCTGTTCATCAACCCCGGACCGCTGTCCGCGCTCGAGCCACCGATTACACTGACAATCGCCACGTTCGTAGGCTGGGCCGGGTCGTACTTCACTTCCAGTTGCGCGCCCGGTTGAAACATGGGCATCTGCACGATTGACACCGTTTCTTTTACCTCAGCCTGAAACGGAGCGCCCGTGGTTGGTTGAACTTGCAGCAGCAGGCCCACGCGCGGGTTGTCGTTGATGCGTGTTCCGGTATCCCAGAGTCGGACTATGGTGGCGGTGGCGGCCACGCCGGTTTGCAGAATTCGCTGTTTGACTCGCCAGCGAAAAAACATCGCGCCAAACACCAGTGCAAGGATGAGGAATGTGAATCCGACAATCGCCACGGGAATGATCCAACCAAGATTGTTAATGTCCATAATTGTGATCACAAAACTGACGGTTTGGTTGATGGATTTTGCGCCGGGAATTATTGTGAATTTGCTGCTGCCGCCCGGCGGTCTTTTGCCTGACAAGCTGCTCTAACCTGACTAGGTTTCGCGCGCGTAACTAACGGTTAACATCTCCCATTGATGTCCGTCAGGTTCGTTCCAGTACACGCCCCGGCCGCCATTGAAAGTGTTGATTCGAAAATCGACCGAGCCGTGAACATTGCTGCGATACGCTATGCCGGCGGCTTTGATCCGTTCAAGAATCGCGTCGAATTCATCTGCCCCGACGCGAAAGCAGTAGTGAATCAGCGGAAACGGATCCGTCCATTCATCAAAGTCGAACGTCAATCCATCATTGATGTACACGGCCGAGAATGGGCCGACGGTCGTTTCCGACCACGGCACTCCGAGCAACTCTCCGAGCAGCCTGGCAGCGGCGACTTTGTCGCGCGACGGAATCATTATGTGATCGAGTTGAATTGCCATCGCAATTCACAGTGGACCGCTTAACTCGCTACTTCAGCGTCCTGCAATGGATGGTGTTTCGACGGCAGGTTCTCGCGTCCCCATTTCAGGACGCGGCTCATCCAGACAAGCTCATCCAGAAAATCTTTGACTCTTTTCCCGTACGCGGAATCCAGTAAGACGCCGTTCTGATCGAATTTCTCGTGCACCTTCGGGAAATTGAGATCGGCGAACGTCACGGCCAGACCCAGCTCGCGCACCATCGGCACCAGCGACTCAACGACGCGGGTTCCTCCGAAAGTCCCACCCGAGATGCCCACAAGCGCAACGGCTTTGTGGACGTATTCTTTGAGCAGCAGATCGAGCACGCTTTTCAAGGCTCCCGGATAGCCGTGGTTGTATTCCGGCGTGACAATCACCAGTCCATCGGCGCGATTGATCGCGTCTCGCCATTCAGGAAAGGCATCCTTGATTCCGGTTCCGTAGTCGTCTTGCGGGAGGGCAAAATCCATCACATCGAAAAGTTGCGTTTCGATCTCGGGCCGCTTTTCCATCTCACCGTGCAGCCAATTCGCGACGAAGACACTTTTTCTGTCTTTCCGATTGGTGCCGAGGATTAGCGGCAGGAAAAGTTTGCTGTCCAGGTAAGTGTCCATAACAGGCATCAGCCAAGTGATATATCCGTTCGACGAAGTCCGCGGAGCGGACGTCAGCGTAAAGCCTGGGGCGCAAGCCCCAGGAAGCGTCGGCAAACATTCGCGCGAGCCCGCGGAGCGGGCGACAGCCTAACATCAGACGTTGCGATCGTCATATTCAATTGCGTTAGCATTCAAAACATACAGCGGATTTGCTGCGAAACGATTCGCATATGATTGTACTCCCAGGGCTGTCACCCGCTGCGCGGGCTCGTCGCGTTCGGTGACTTGATCCTCGGGTTCCGCTCCGCTTCACCCCAGGGCGGGGCCCCTGGCCGAGCAGCTCGGCTGGGGTGCTAGACTTTATGCTGACGCCCGCTCCGCGGCCTTACTCACCCGGATCAATGGGATAGGGGGCGTTTAGGTCCTTGTTCGGTTCGAGAATCATCTGCCGGCGAGAATAATCGATGATTACTTTGAAGCGGCGAAAGATCTCGCCGCCGATCACGCCGTCACCTTCCTTAGCCGCGCCGTCACGTTCCGGATGACGTACGAGTCCGACTGTCGGATTAGTGAAAACAAGTTTACGCAGCTGAGCGGTTTTGGCTCGCCCGACCACAATTTGCTGCTCACCGCCCGCGCCACGACCGGTGCTCTCTTTAATCTCGGTCATCGCCGCAACCAATCCGTGTTTCGTGACGACCGAATTGTTAAAGATGAATGCGCGGTCGGCGCCTGTGTCCACTCCCAGTACAGCGTTGAACGGAGCGCCTTTCGGCGGTGTGATCGTGACATGCACCAGAGGAATTCTCCGATCGTCCAGGACGAGGGGAATGACTTCGCCGCGGCCTCTGTACGAGTAAGTTCGCGGGTCGTACAGATTCATGATCTTCTTCAGGTAATCGATCTCAACCACGAAAGCATTGATGAAGTCATAACCGATCACTCCGTCGAATTCGAACCCGGGTGGCACGGGAAAATCGATCATCCCAATTTGCTGGTTCGAGACTTCAGCGCCGGCAACTTTCAACGAAACGCCCGATGTAAGACTGCCTTCAATAGCTCCACCAGTCGCGGTGCCGCTCACTTGTTCCTCCGGCTTCAATCCTAATTCGGACCCGCGCCGCGAATGAAGTATCGTGTGCGACGCGCCGGTGTCGAAGATGAAACGAAGCGGCTTTGAGTTATTCACGGCCACCTGCATCAGGATGATGTTGTTATCGATCTCGAGGGGAATGTTCAGCGCGCTGTTGCCCGACGTGAACCGAGCATGCGGCGCCACCTGACGTTGCCGATTTAAAGAGCCTTGGTCCGGCAACTGAGCGGAAGGACTTGGCGGAAATGAAAGAACTAAAACCCAGACTGAGAGTGTCAGTATGAGCGTGCGCAAATTAACGCGATATCTCACCCGCTTATTCTGCCATATGAATGAAGATTTAGCCGAGATGCGGCGCCCAATCGATCGCAGTGGCTGAGCAGTGGTCGAAGCGGGAGTCAGTATTCAGTTTCAGTCATTTTCTCAGAATTTCCACAACAACCTGAGGACGGGTTTGATTTTGACCGTCGAGCAAGTATGAATTCCCTTTTCGCAAAAATTTATTAAAGAAAGCCAAAATATACTCGTTAATGACTTTTGCCCGGAACTGTCGTTCGGCGAGCGTCTCATTCGTTGGATTTGCTTCGAGCAAAGGAATGTCGCTGAAACTTCTATGAGTGCCGCCACGAACGACGGCGAAGTAAGCGCCTTGCTTGAGGACCGCTAAACGGTCTTTGAGAGCAGGTTTCCAAAGCTCGAGCATTCGGCGGCGGTCTCTCGCATCGTATTCGCTCCGATTAAGGCCCATGATGGTCAGCTCATAATCAGTTGCAACCGAATTCTTCGTGAAGAATAAAAAGGGTTGTCTTAAATTCTCGCCTTTCGAGTTAGGCAGGAAGGCATTGCCCTGGGCCAGACCGTCAAGATTCGCACACGCCTTTAACCGTAGATCTTCAGCACAAGCGATCGTTACTGATTGGCCGCCGAACGAATGTCCTAAAGCACCGCTGTTGGCGATATCCAACTTCCCCTGGAAAAATCCGTCACGGTTTAACCTGTCCAATTGATTAATCACAAACGAAGTGTCTTGCGCCCACCCTAAGCGTCGTTCATCGAAAAACTGTTTTCGCGCGTCAGCCGTCCAGGAATCCGAAACCGGTTTGTCCCACAGACTGGTTTCGTAACGAATAATCACACCATCAGAGAATTTGAAGTCTTCCGCATCGTAAGCATGATTGATTGCCGCTACGACGTATCCGTTACTGGCCAGATTCTCAATGATCGTCGCGTACCTGGAAATACTATTTCCAAGACCTGGTGAAAAAATGATCAGCGGTAACGGCGCTTTGGATTTAGCTAGTGGAACGTCTGCCTTTGCGTGAGTGCGGATCGCGCGAAGGACGTTGAGATTAGGGTTTTTGGCTTGTAGTTCTTCCACATCAGGATAGTAAACTGCCGCCGCACCGCGATTGCTCGATCTGGCCGGATACCACAATTGCACAAACAGTTTGCGTCGATCTGCTTCGTCGGGAGTTATTGCCTCCGCCCGACTTTCATCCGTCCAATGGAAAGTGCGTCTGCCAATCGGAAATGGACCGGTTGGTTTTGGGAGTTCAACTTTGCCCCTGGGAACAATGGGCGCCAACTCAGCCGATTTGCTCAAAAAAGAATCATCGACTCTTCTCAGGTTCCAATTTCCCGAAATGGGCCGGTCGTTTGCAACAAGTTCAATCGAACCGCTCAGGGCGTTGTTCTGGAACTTACCGAAGAACTTAATTTGCTCTTTAAATACTTCTGCCTGAAAGGAAACGTCTGCGCCCTGGATGACGAAATTCTGAACCGGTGCGACGCTTTCCTGGCCGTAGACATTCACGATTAGCTTAGAGTCTGCCCGGTCCTTCTGGCTTGTAATCTTCAGTCGGATCGCTGCCAGACTGCCGGGCGAAATAAAAGTTCCAGCCCAACTACCTTCGACATCGGCAGCCAGGGAGCTCGTGGAAAGCAGTAAAAGTAAGAGGGGGGCGAAAGGTATTCTGAGCGTCGAATAACTAACCAGCATTGAATGACTCCAGTGGTCCGGGTTCGAATTTCCCAAAGTCAAATGCAATCTTTCAAATACCTATACTTCGTTTAAAGCAGAAACGTTGAAACCAAAAAATGAAGATTCGCCGGAAATCATAGGGCTCGGGTTTCCTTCTCCCTGTGTGAAACGGCGATCAGACTCTTAGCATGGCATTCAATTCTTTCCGATAGATGTCGAAGTTTCTTGTTACACGGCCGCCGAGTTTCTCTGCGGTCTTTCGCGAGGGCCAGTTATCATCCATCACCACTGTGTAGCTGGCAGTCTTGTAGCCACGCTCAATCATCGCGAGATAACTCTTAGCAGCCAGCGCCAGATTCACACCACGCCCTCGGTATTCCTTCTTCACGCCGATAACCAGGAGGACGCCATGATCCACTTTCGCAAGGTGCTGCTGGAACTCAGCGAAGTTTTCTTCGATGCTCCGGCCTCGCATCGGATGAAGCGCCTGGTTAAGGTCGGGCAGCGAATAAACAGCGCCGGCGGTTTGCCCGTCCGCCTCAGCGAAAACCATGAAGTCGGCCACCAACAGATCTTTCATTTCCACCGTCAGGCCGCGCATGACTTCAACCGGCAGGGGCATGAATCCGAAATGCGCACTGAAAGTCTCGTTGAAGATCTTTGTGAAGTCTTCATTCTCCTGTTCCAGCCGTTCGAAGTCACAGGAGCGCAGTGAGATTCCCGAGCTGGTCACGCGCTCAACCATTTCGCGATAGCGTTCAGCCAATTCAGAAGTGAATTGAATCTGATACTGGACGACGCCCTTCTCAGTTACGAAGCCGCCGTTCTTGATGTAACTGTGGTAGTACGCGGGATTAAAAGTGTGGAAGATGGTCGGCACCTGGTCGGAAGCGTCAATGGTGTAAGGCATCTGAATTCCCGGCAGCATCGACAGCCGCGCCGCCTCGCAGCCTCGGCTCTTGAGCCAGTCACCCGCCGCGCGCAGCAGCGACTCTACGGCTTCATTCTGATCGGGCAACGCCTCGAAGAAGAAAAGATGGCCCATGCGTTCGTTCCAGTGCCGGTCGTAAACCGGACTCGTCGCCGCCGTGACCGTTGCTAACACACGGCCGTTGTCCTCGGCCCAGAAAGGCTGGATCTGCAGCTCGGGGCCGAAGCCGGCTCTACCGGCCAGAATCTTTGTCAGATGATGAGCATCTGGCGGGACCCAATGCGGATTGTCGCGATAGACTTCCTGTCCGAAGTCAACATAACGCTGGAACTCTTCAGCAGTGGTAAGTGGCCTGACATTCATAGGCGTAATCCTCTTCGCATTTTAGTCCGGTGAGCGGACGGGAGCCTGCCTCGCAGGCTATCAATACCGCCAACTCTTCAAATCCGCTCCCGGTGGTGCAGTTTTTAACATACGCTCAACCGCGCGTGGCATGAACATCTGGTGATAGCGCAGTCGCGAGAGCGCGTTGGGACGAGTGTGGTCGCCGTTCCAACAGTGCTCGGCGCGAGGTTCGTAATCGACTTCGCCGCCGTATGCAGGATCTTTCGTCGTCTTGAGAAAGTCTTCGACCAGGTACACGGCGTTGTTTAGATAATAGTTGTCTGCTTCGCCCACATAGATATGAAGTTTTCCGGCGAGCTTCGGCCCAAGCTTCTGCCAATCGCGTTTCAGGATGTAACCAAGATCGTAATGCTCGCGCCAGTGCTCAGCCACAGACCGATCAATCTCTCCGGTCAGCTTGTTCCAGATGGGTTTGGGATAACCGTCGGCGCCCACCGGCGAATAGACAGCCTCCCAGATGTCGAACTGCCCGCCGGAGCGGCTCTTCGTTCCCAAGGCCAGCTCCATGTGATTCATGTCTTCGATCGTCGCTGCCAGCTCGCCCAGATAGTTTCGCTTGCCCGGCCGCGGCGTTCTCTTCCACGAATCGTCGATGTAGTAAGCGTTTTTATGCCGGTAGATATCGACGACCATGTAGGCGCGAAAATCGATCGGGTCGGGACACGCGATGTACGCGCCGTTGTATTCGTCGGGATAGAACACCTGCGCGGCCATTGCTTCCCAGCCGCCCGTCGATCCGCCGTACATGAAGCGCGCCCAGCCTTTACCGATGCCGCGAAACTTTTCTTCAATGTAAGGAATCAACTCGTAAGTGATCGCATCGCCGTACGGGCCGAGATTAGCCGAGTTCACCGCGTACGAATCATCGTAGTAAGGATTCGCGTGCTGGATCTCGAGCATCAGCATGCGGGGAAAGTTCGGCCCGGTCCACTCTTTATAAAACTGATGCGCGTGTTCCTGGACAATGCGGTTGTAGCCTTCGAGTTTGAAGCGCTCGCTGTAGTCAGGTTTGAGATTTGGATCGGGCGGCGTCTCGCGAAAGTTTCCGATGTCCGCCGGAAAGTGCCCGTGGAAAATCGCCAGCGGGTAACGCGCATCCGGATGTTCGTCAAAGCCTGCGGGTAAGAGCACGTGCGCGCCAATGTGCATCGGCCGTCCCCAGAATTCAGTGAGCAGCTTGCTCTGAATCTTGACGTGCTTGATGTATTTCGTGTCTTTGGGTGGCTCAATCGGCGGAATGATCTTGTCGAGAGTGATTTTGATCGATGCATCCTTGCCCGGATCAATGGTGAGCTTGAGCGGCGTGCTGTAGAGATTTCCCGGCGCGCGGCTCCATTGCTGGCCTTCGCCGCGATCCATAGGCAGCTTCACGGTGTGCCCGTCTTTACGTTTGAAGGTTTCGTAAACGTGCAGCAGCGCCTGCACCCAGTACTCGCCCGGCTTCAATTGCGAAATCGATCTGACCGGATAACCGAAGGCGCCGGCGTCGACCGTCGCGGTCTGGCCGGGGTTTAAACTATCGACGTCGATACCGAAGACCTGCTGTGTGGTTGGGTCTTCGGAAATTTGCAGCCGCGGCTCGCGCGTGTTGTTGTTCGAAATGAGGAGAAGCATCCGCCCATCAAGAGGCTTCGCGCTGCTCGCGGCAGGAACTGAAATCTCGAAGCGAAGCTTGTTTTGGGCTGATGCCGAAGCTGCAAAGGCCGTCGCAAAGATCAAAGACGCGATTGTTACGATAAAGCTCTTCTTCTTCATGGCGGCGAGAGGATATGGCAATCCCCGCCATCCAGCAAGAAACCATTCGTGCGTCAGCCTGGCGCGCGTCAGGCCTCATGCACCCCCCTCTCGCTTCAGCAGGGTGTAGGCACCCGACGAGTGTTCGTTCGGCCGGTCAACGGCACAACAGGATTGCAACCCGAAGGGTTGCTAGAGAGTAGCCGGGGGTCGCAGCGAAGCGCAGCCCCCGGAACGCCAGAGTAGAGTTCGGCACCCTGAAGGGGTGCAAACGAATAAAGCGAACTCTCTCGAACTATTTCGGTGTCAGAAACGTCGTGCTCTGGGCGGTGTAATCGAACTCATAGTTGTAGGTGAAAACGGGGGTTGAAATCGGCCGGGTGAATTGCACGCGCACTTCCATGCGCCCCTCTTTCTGGGCGGGCGTGATTACCGCGTTGTCTGGAACATTGTGGTCGGCCTTGCTCTTGGAAATCTGATCGGTGAGCCAGGCTCCGTCGTAGCCCTGGGCCGCCGCCAGGTTCACCTTGTTCTGCATCGCGTCCTTGAAATAGTACGCGTCGACGGCCACAGGAATGTACATAACGGCGGCGTAACCGGCGATCGCGACAATGGCCAGAAAGATGATGAGCTTCAGGCGCGCGCCGCCGCGTTCGCCTCGGTGGTGAAGTGTTTGGTTTTTCATAGCAAAACTATTTCGATCTTAAGCCTGCGGCTAGAGCAGAGCGAAGAACGCTCGGTTTGATTTCCGCGGAATCAACAATGCGGGGTTTGCCGATCCTTTCAAGCAGGACCCATTTCAATTTCCCTTCAACGACCTTCTTGTCGGCGGTCATCGCTTTAGTGATCTGAACAGCCGAGAGATCGTCAGCGCTCGGCAGCGCCCCGCACAACGCGACCGCCTCGCGCAACAATTCTAACTCGCGGGACGGGAGCATGCCTAGACTTTTTGACAGCTCGCCTGCGACCAGGATTCCGTAACCGACCGCCTCGCCATGACGGAAGCGCCGGTAATCCGTGACTTTTTCGAGCGCATGCGCCGTTGTGTGGCCAAAATTCAGGATGCGACGTGAGCGCCGATCGGTGCGTGAAACGTCCTCGCGTTCGTCGCCGGTGACAATGGAAGCCTTGAAGCGAACGTGGGCCGCGATGGTGGCGGCCAGGTCGGTACGCATGCCTCCGGCTTGCAGCACTCCGGAGGAGTGCGTACCCGCGCGCAGCAGCCGCATAGTTTGATCGAACAGATTGCGGCTGCCGACCGCACCCTGCTTCACCATCTCGCAGAACCCCGCAGTCAGCTCGCGTCGTGGCAGCGTGCGCAAAGTGTCTGTGTCGATCATAACCAGAGCCGGCTGATGGAACGCGCCGGCCAGGTTCTTTCCGTATCGCAAGTTGATTCCGGTCTTGCCGCCAACCGACGAATCGATTTGCGCAAGCAGTGTCGTCGGCACTTGCACGAACGGTACGCCGCGCAGATAAACGGCTGCGGCGAAGCCCGCAAGATCGCCGACCACCCCACCCCCAAGCGCCACGACGACGTCGCTCCGTTGAAGCCGGTTCTCGGCAAGGAATCCAACGACCCGATCAAGAGTTGGGAATGATTTATGAAGCTCGCCATCGCCCACGAGCAGAGGCTTGACAGTGAAGCCCGCGCTTCGCAGACTGCGGATCGCTGGTTTGCCGTATAAGTTGAAAACGGCTTGATTGGAGACGATTGCGACGGTGCGCGCCGTCTGGCCGCCGCTTTCGCGGATCGCCGGTCCCAGGTCGCCCAGCAATGCGGCGCCGATTCGGATGTCGTAAGTCTTTGATTTCGCCGGCAGGCGCACTCGGACGGTGGGCATGGGCTCAGACTTTATTACAGCCGGGCGGTCTCCGAAAGCCCAGCCCGTTTGGAATGCGGCCGCAATTGGCTCTTTTATTTTGCTAGTTATCTCTGGTTTCCAGAGGCGCGGAGGCTTCGGCTGCGCAAATCGAAGGCCGGCGGCTCAATTGCCCGGGCCGCCAGATGAAAGGGCTTAACATGATACTTCGCAAGACTTTACTGTTTGGTACCGTCGCCGCAGTTCTTATCGGTGTATTCGCGACGTCGTCGGCGGCGCAGCAGAGAACGCGCGGCGCGGGCGCGCCTTCGCTCTCCCTGATGGCTGAACCATCCGTCGTTCGCAATTGCGAAGGCGACGCGTCGACCGTCCGGTTGAACGCGAATGCGAGGTCGAATTCCGGAAACGCCATGAACTACAAGTGGACCGCCAACGGCGGCCGGATTTCCGGAACCGGCGCTAACGTCACCTGGGACCTGGCCGGCGCGCGACCCGGTGTTTACCAGGCCGTCGTCGACGTTGACGAAGGTGATCCAAACTGCGCAGCGTTTTCTTCGGTAGCCGTGGTTGTGACTGAGTGTCCGGTGGTGCCACCGCCTCTGCCACCGCCCAGCTGCCCGACGGTCAGCGTATCTTGTCCGGACTCCGCGAGTGAGAATGCGCCGGTGACCTTCAGCGCGAATGTCAGCGGCGGCTCGGGCAACGTGACCCCGACTTACAATTGGACGATCACCGCCGGCCGCATCATCAGCGGTCAGGGCACAACCAGCATCACCGTTGATACGGCCGGTTTAGCTGGTCAGACGATTCGGGCGACGTTGGATGTTGAGGGTTACGGAATGCCTTGCCCGGCGAGTTGCTCAGTTTCACTGCCGATCGACCTCAAGCCGCGCAAGTTCGATGAGTATTACGACATCGCGCGTAACGATGAGAAAGCTCGGTTAGACAACTACGCGATTCAAATGCAGAACGAGCCGGGCGCGCAGGCCTACATCATCGTCTATCCAGCCCGGAAGGCGAAATCAAACGCCGCGCAAGAGCGCGCTACGCGAATTTCCGATTACCTGGTTAATTCGCGCGGCATCGACGCCAGCCGCCTCACCGTCACGATGGGCGGGGCGAGAGAGAATTGGATGATCGAATTGTGGATCGTTCCCCAGGGCGCACCGCCTCCGGTGCCTCAGCGGTAAAAGTTTTTCCTGCGGGTGACTTGACGGCGCGATTCCCCATTCCTCGGGAATCGCGCCATTTTTTTTGCAAGAGAATTGGAACCGGATTCGCCAGTTCGTGTTCTCATTCACACCTCGCTTTAGCGAGTGGCTGCGACGCCACTCCCCAAGTTAACGGTTTTAACCGTTTCCATTAAGCCGTTGAAACGGCTACCAGCGTTGGTTCTTCCTCTGAACACCTCGCTGAAGCGAGGTGTGAATGAGAGTTACGTCGCCAATGAAAGATCTCTCAATCAGGACACATACGTCCTATTGAAGATTAATGGTGGAAGCTAATTCTTCCGAAGATCCGAAGTTTCAACGATCGATGCGCGGCACCTTAGTTTCGTTTGGGATTTTTATAATCGTGTCCTTCTGAACGTAAACAACGAAGCGCTTGCCTTCCGGCAGCACAGCTTGTTCGCCGCGCTTGAACCCATGCATCAAGGCGAGCGGCGCTCCCACGATCGTCGGGGCCAGCAACGCGCCCATCACTGCCGTCCTCGTCGCCACTTCGGCGCCGTGGCTCTGTCCCGTCACTCCTTGTTGACCTCCGGGAAAATCCGGATTCGCCATCAGTGACACGCGTGTCAAATCAACTGCGACGACGTCTCGCATCGTCCAGGTAAGCTTACCGGCCTTACCCCAGTGCCCGGCGCGTTTCGCTTTGGCGATTTGGGCGGTCACGAGCGCGTTGCTGCCAATCACAATCGAATCGCCGATCTTGACCGGCACCAGTACGCGAAAGCTAATCAGATCGCCCAGCTTCGCGTCCTTCGAACTAACGTCGTGCGTGGCCTGGATATCGAGCGCTGTTCCCGCAGGGATTTTCACCTCGAGAAACTGCGGTCCTGGCGCTGGGGCGGTGGCCGCCGGCGACTCTTGGACAGGATTTGCTGCGCCAGATGTCTCGGTAGCGCTCTGGGGGCGCACCGCCGACGCTGTCAGCAAACAGAGTAACGTTAGGAAAATTGCTCTTTTCAAAGTTCGAACCTCCCGGGGAAATCTCAAAGCCTTCCCGGGAAGGGCAAACCGAATACCACGCAAAGCGAGCTAACGGTTCTTCTCGTCGTCCTCGATCTTGCGTTTCAGGTACTTCGGTGTTTTTAGAAAAACGGGGAGAGTCGCCTTGAACGAGGAGAGATAAATCTGGAGAGAGCGTGGCTAACTCTAACTAGACTCCCACAGCCTCTTGTTCCGGCTGCGGTTCTTCGACCAGGTAGGGAGAAATGTTAATAGGCTTCTCTTCGATGTCTTCGGCGAGTACAGCGTTTATTATCGGCAAACTCAGCGAATGCTTCTTCGGAATATTCGGCACGTTATGACCGGCGGCATAAACCGGATGGCGTTCGTTTTCTTTGTACCACTCTGACAGGTTCGCGGTCTTGTGCATGTTCTCGATAATCTGCCGCCAACCGACGCCGGTGTTGTAAGCGCAGAATGAAATCTCGCCTTCCTGCGTGCCGTATGGAATCACACACATTTCAGTGCGCCGGAAATCGTAATTGAACAGGTCCTGGAACCACATGCCTTCGACGCAGAGCACGCGCCAATTGTCAGCCAGGGTGTCCTGGCCGGCGCTGGTCATGCGATCGTTGCGGTCCGAATTTGAATTCGTCGAAGAAGGCTTGAACAGATTAATGATTTGCGAAATCGGAAAGCCTTCCGGCGCTTTGCTCGCGTCGAAATTGCGCATGATGGCCATGCCCAGCTGCGCGTACGAGAGTTTCTTGCCGCGCGCCGTATCGGTGATCACCGCGACGTCCTTCATAAACTGTTCGTAGTTGAAAAACTCGAACAGCGATCGGAAGTCGCCCGTCTGCTTATTCACCACGGCGAGGGTGAAGATGCCGCAGTTCGGATGGCAATTACATGACGACCAGCCCCAAGGCGCATCCGCACCCTGTAGCATGTCCATCACACTGGTGAACGCCGAATAAGACGAGAGCGGGAACCAATCACGCAGCGGTTGAATACGTCCGCCGAGCTGGTCCTTTAAATCGTGCGTCATGCCCGCGAGCGTGTAACGCCACTTGCTTCGCATCTCGTCTGAGATGTCTTCATCGCGGCCGGTAAATGAAACCGGTTGGAAAGCAATCGTCTGGACCTTGTCGATATTCTTGGCCGCGAACTCAACGATCTGTCCAATCGCATCGTTGTTGATGCTGTTGACGATAGTGACGACCAGCGTGACTTTGATTCCTACGTTGTGCAGGTTCTCGATCGCGCGCACCTTCACGTCAAACAGATTGCCAACCCCACGATGTTTGTTTTTCTCTTCGCCCACGCCATCGAACTGCAAGTAGACGCCGTGCTGACCAGCCGCCTTTGCAGCTTTGCAGAATTCAATATCTTCGGCGAACCGGATTCCGTTGGTGGCGGCGAGAATTCGATAGAAGCCGGTCTTCTTGGCGTACGCCACTGCATCGAGGTAGTAAGGCGATAACGTCGGCTCGCCACCCGAGAAAAGAATGATTACCTGGCGGCGCGGTTTGAACGAGACAGCGCGATCGAGGATCGCTTTCGTATCTTCGAAGGTCGGCTCGTGAACGTATCCCACCTGGTTCGCGTCCATGAAGCATGGATCGCACATCATGTTGCAGCGATTCGTCAGGTCAACGGTCAACACCGCCCCACGTCCAAACTTGATGTTTGAAGTGCCGTGCTTATGTACGTCTTTGTCTTCCGCAGCGCGAAAGTCTCGACCGAAGAACAACGATTCAATTCGCTCGAGGAATGCCGGGTCGGTAGACATCACGTCCGTAAACTCGCCGTGCTTCGGACAAGTCTTCCGCATGATGACCTGGCCGTTCTCTTCCAGAATCTGCGCTTTCAGTTCGCCGGGATGCTGGTGCATCAGCGTCTCGAGCGTGGTCTCGCCGGAAATCACAGCGGTGCGCACTTCCTTAACGCAACGCGGGCACAGCGAATCGGTTTCTCTGGGGAAGCCAAGCGGCGGCGCGCTTCGTTCGTAGGATTTGAGCAGTGGCCCCGGCGCCCACTTGGGCCGGATGGCTTCACCTTCGGGGAGAAGGCGGTTTACGGATTGAAAAGCCTTCCAGGCAACACCTGACAGAGCCGAGACGACTTTCGACCCGGTTACACCAGGCATTTTGCCTTTATCTGACTCGCCTCGACGAAATTGATCGCTAAACAATGAAAGCTACTCCTCAGCGCAATCCAGACGCACTCACGCGCGTCCGGGGTTATTAGGGCGCAAAACCACGTATTAGTCGCCGCAAATCAAGAATATGAGACATCGGCGATAGCCCTCATGATAGTTTGGCTCGCCGATCATAGCAAGACAAAAACCCTTCGGAGTCGGAACAATTGCCCTTTTTCCTCGGAAATGGGGCTAACTCGGTCATTTCGAGCACTTCGGAAACGGCTTCTCAAGTTGCGAATCAATCAATGTGTCGCCGACCGCGCAGATTTCAACTTTCTTAACGGTCGGAAACTGGCGCGCCGTCATCTCGATCGCTTTGGCAAAAACGAACGGCCCTTGCGAGCCGTAGTTCGTGGCTCCTTCAGGCTGATAGAACTTGATCAAAGCCACGCCATCCTTCAGCGTCACGCCGGCCAGTCTCATTCCAAAAGTCGGAAGAGTCAGCCCCCGATCCTCCTCTTCCTTTGAAAGAGTCGTGCCGAACAGCCAACCCATCGTCATTTCAAGCACGTTCTCACCGATGCTTCGTCGTGTGACGGCGACTAGCTGGATGTCGGGTTTGTCACTGTTCGCATCCCACAGATAGATCTTTGTTGTACGTGCTTTCGGTGACCGGCTCGGAGCATTAAGGTTTGGACGCCGGTTGTAGATCACTCGATTGCGAAGCAACCGTTTCAGGTCGTGCGTTTCAATCTTGTAAGGGGTGACTTTGGTTTTCGCAATCACCTGATTAGACGGTCCCGGTTTCCAACCTCGCTCATCGTTGATCGCTTCAAAATCGTCGGCGCGATAATTTGCGAGCGTTATGTTGTCACCATTGATAGCCGTGACCTCAGCCCACCTGCGAAAGAAGACCTCGCCGCGCTTCGGATCAACCACGGCGAAGTATGATCCGCCGAGCCCGCCGTCCCCCATCGCGACGAGTAAAGCCGTAGCCCCGGTGCTCGTCTTCACTTCCTGGACGGCAACTATTCCCACGGTCTCAGACAAAATCTTTCGGATGGAGCGAGTCGCAACGTTGTAAATCCGCAGCGACTGGCCTTCATTCTCGAAACCTCCCGCGCCGTCGTGACTCGAGAAGACGACGTCCTGTCCGTCGTTGATTAGCCACGCCTCAAACGCTTCGTTGTAGATCTTACGTTCACGTCCTGCGACGGTAATGTAGAGTTTGCCGCCGGTCGAAGTCGCAGTGTCCACGACGCGAAAACTCGAGGCGGTGGCGCGCGCGGCTGGCCGCTGGGCGAAGTTCGCAAACAGCGGGACGGTGGCTAAATGAGACGCAGTTAAGACCGCCAAAGAGAGACCCGCTAAGCGTAGTTTGTGTGACATCAATCTCTCACGATGGTGCGATGTGGATGAAAAACCCGTTGAGATTAGCAAATGCGCCGGCCGCCTGCACCTGTAGTGTGCTGATTTGCTTTTCTCTGTGCGTGCTCTGTGGCCCTCGGTGTCTCTGTGGTGGTAGTTTCTTAAGGATAATTCACCACAGAGACACGGAGTTACACAGAGTCCCACAGAGATTTTGAAATTGGGACACAACGACCGCACCCGCTGGTTCGCGGTTCTCGGCACTGCGTTGTACTATCTGCGCTTCACGATCCATTCTCATGGCTGCAAACGAGAAACGAGTCTCGGAACTATCAGACCACGTTGCCGGTACCGTCATCGGCGACGGCGAGGTGGTGATTCACCGCGTAAACAGCCTGGAGGCTGCGGGCGAAGGCGACATCGCCTACGTTGCGGATGAGAAGTTCTTTGCAGCTGCGGCGAGCTCGAACGCCTCGTGTGTGATTGTCCCGGAAGGCGCCGCTTTAGAGTTGCCATGTGCGATCAAAGTGAAGAAGCCGAAATTGGCGTTCGCTTTGATGGCCGAACTCCTGCATCCGCCGAAACGCCGGGAGTCGGACGCTCATCCATCAGCGGTGATTGCCGACACTGCTGATGTCGCCCTGACCGCGTTTATTGGACCCCACGCGACTATTGGCGATCACAGCACGGTCGGCGGCGGCACTCAAATCCTGTCGGGCGTCACGATCTGCGACAACGTCTCCGTCGGGACCGACTGTGTAATTCATCCGAACGTCGTCATTTACCACGATGTGACAATTGGCGACCGAGTGATTCTGCACGCGGGCGTTGTCATCGGCGCTGACGGATTCGGCTACGTTCGCGACGAAGGCAGCCATCACAAGTTTCCGCAGATCGGCACGGTCGTAATCGAAGACGATGTTGAGTTGGGCGCCAACACCTGTGTCGACCGGGCAGCGCTCGGCCGCACGCGCATCGGCAAAGGTACAAAGCTCGACAACATGGTGCATGTCGGCCACAACTGCGACATCGGCGAACGGGTGGTAATCGCCGCGCAAACCGGCATCAGCGGCAGCGTCACGATCGAAGACGATTGTGTCATTGGCGGTCAGGTCGGTTTTGGCGATCACATTCACGTCCAGAGCGGCGCCATCATCGGCTCGAAAGCCGGAATCTTGCCGGGGAAAATTGTTCGCCCCGGCGTCTGGTGGGGAATTCCGATTCAGCCGCTGGACGAATACAAGCGCCTGAATGCTCATTTTGGACGCTTGCCGCAGATGCGAGATCAAGTCAAAGAATTGAATGAACGCGTCGCAAAACTGGAGGAACCCAGTAAGAAAACCGACTAGACCTTGTCCTGATAAATTCAGTCTCCCGCCAATCCCCTTTTCACGGCGTACTAGCAAAGAAAACTAATTGACTTCGGCGTGTTTGCCATTATAGTGGCGGCCACAAACTGGCTCCCGGCCGCACATCAACCGATGTCTCCGACCGCCAGCCTTCGGTCATTCAACCCTCAACTGAAGGAGAAGAAAATGAAACAGAAAACGAGAAGCCGTATTAGGACAACGGTTCTATTCTTGACGTGTCTCGCGGTCCTGGGGATGGGAAATGGAAATCCAGCCACTCGCGTTGGCGCCACGACCTGCACCGAAGCGTGGGACAACTGGCTGAGTGCAGAGTGGGGTTACATGTCAGCTCGCTGGAGTTACTTTTATGGCAGTCCCGAAAGCTGTGACTCACAATGTGGACACTTCTTACCACACGACCCAACAGGATTTGCAGACTGCGTTAGCGAATGTAACGCAGATCGACTCGCAGCACTCGGAGCAGCTGAGATCACTATGTTTAGCGCTGCGGAGATGACTTGCGAGCCGCTACAGGTTGACGAATGCGACCACGCGCAACTGACGTATGAAAGTTGTTTGAATACGTATATCAATGCGCAGTGGCAGAGTCCTGAGGAATATGATGCTGTCCTTGCGACGTATACGGCTTGCGTGACAGCCAGTAAGATTGATATGTGCCGTTGAATCGCCGTACGATCCGAGGACTAACCGGCTGGAAAGACAAAGCGCACCAGACACTGCGTGTCGATGTTGTTCTGGTTTTGGTTTTGTAGGTTTGGGCAAACTCCCACCCTGCCCGCTGACCCCAGTAGGCGCCTGCTTATTTGCCGCCGAACGCGATCTTCGCGTAATTTAAAAGCCGAAACGCGCGACGAATTCAGTCCCAGGGAAACTGGAAACGGGCCTTGCGTTTTCCACAAAACTTTCTGGAAGCACACGCGTGGTTTTCCATAAAAGTTTTGGAATTTAGTGCACGATCTTCCAGAAAAAAAGTCGTTGACAACCAACTTGCCGGTGCGCGAATCTGAGTTCCCAGCTTCGCACTCCCGCGAAGTCATTTCCCCTCGGTTACAAGCAATCATGAAAACTCCAGCGACCCTTTTTATCGTCACGCTCGTACTCTCCGCCTTCGTCAGCGTATCCGCTCAATCAGTTGCCCAGCAAACACGACCGCGAATCGTTTCGGCAAAGCCCAAACCGGTTAACGTCGCGAATCACACACGTGCAAAGCAGGAACCGGCCCAAAAGCCCGCGGTTGAGAGTCCAAACAAATCCAATGGGAACCGCTTAGCACCCAACCGAGTTCGTGCGCGCATCGACGAAGCGAAGCGCATGTTTAAGAGCCGGCCGCATCCCACGGCAATGACTTCTCCGGCGCTGTTCTATGTGACGATCGCGGCGATGATCCCGGACAATTCGCACATTCACCTAATCCGTATCCCGAAAGAGACGTTCCTGAAAAAGGGATCTGAGCTGCCATCGATCTCGAACCTCGGATTGCCGGTGACCGTGCGCATTCTCCGGGCAAATGGCGTCAACACAGCCGTCACAATCTTCGACGAGAAGAACCGTGCGCTGATGCCGCTGGTTGTTGAATATCCGATTGAGCGCAAAGGCGTCTTTCGCGAAATGGCCTATTACACGTCCGCGCACCCGGCTTTGTTGAGCGCCGATCTCACGAAATCGGGACAGTCCTACGTCAACTCGATGGTTGACCTCGCGGCTAAGCGTCTGAAATCCAAAAACTTTTCGGTCGCACCGCACCTGGTCGAAATCGCGAAGAAGCTTTGCATCGTCGAGCACGTCGATCACGAACGCTTCCGCAATGAGAACCGGATTGCCCTCTACGACGAGATTTATTCGCTGTACGCTTTGAATGAACTCGACACATATCGTTTTTCGGTGAGTTCGGCCGGCGCGGGTGGCATGGTGCAGATGATTCCCTGGACGTACCGGCTGATGCGCGAACGTCACGGCGCCATCGGGCTGAATCCCGACTTCGTGCTGGGCATGCGCAATCACGGCAACGCGCTCGAAGCAATGCTGCTCTACATGCAGGACACCTGGAACGATCTCGTGGCCAATGAAGAAGTGCGGGCGGGACTCGAATCAAAGCAGATCACTCCGCATGAGTTGATGGCGGCAGGCTACAACTCAAACGCGGCGAAGATTCCTGGTTACATCCGGCGCGGCGGCATTCCCGGCTGGAAAACCCTCATTCCACGTGAGACGCAGATGTATCTCCAGATTTATCACTCGTTCGACACGTTGATGAGGGCGAAAGCGAATCACGCGCGCCGGGTGGCGAAGCGATAGTTACGTTGGATAGTTTAGCAGTGGGCTACCGCCCGCCGGGCGGACAGGATGTCCGCGCTTCCAGCTGATACGCCTGGCTAACGCCGGGCGTTTTCGTTTTGCGCTTTCCTGGACTTTCAACTATCTTGGCCCTCCACCCCAAAATCCGGTCGAGGAGCCGCCAAGATGAAGCGAACTGTTCTCAAGCTCACTGCCCTAACGCTGTCGGCTATGGCAGTGTTCGTCATCTCAAACCGCAACACGCAGGCCGAGTTTGGCGCCGCGGCCGTTGCGCCCCAGGAGAAACCGGTCGAGCAGACGCGAAAGAACATCAAGGTATTAACCGGACTGCCGGACTCACAGTTGATCCCGGTGATGAATTTCATGTCCGCGTCACTGGGGCGACGCTGTAACTTTTGTCACATTACTGACAAGGGGCGCGACGGATTCGCCCTCGATGACAAACCGGAGAAGAACACCGCGCGCGAAATGATCAAGATGGTAATGGGCCTGCACAAGCAAAGCTTCCCCGGCGCGAGCGAGATCAGTTGCTTCACTTGTCATCGCGGACAAAACCATCCGGTAAATGTGCCGCCACTGCCGCTTCCGACTCCATTACCGCGACCGCCCGCAACTCCGTCTCCGACACCCGGGGCAGCGGGAACTCTTCCGGGTACCACACAAGAGAGTCCACCGCCGTCTCCGACCGCCGATACAATTTACAACAACTACATTACGGCGATTGGCGGCCAAGCCAACGTCGACAAGATCAAGACGCGCACGGTCAAGGGAGCCGTGGCTCAACCGAACGGCACCGTCACAATTGATATTTCGCAAGGCGCGCCGGACAAATTTCATATCAAGGCGATGACTCCGGGCGGCGCGTTCGAACGCGGATTCAACGGCAGCGCCGGCTGGGAGAAGGGCCCGCAAGGCGTGCGACCCCTTTCACCTGCTGAAGTAGCACAGTTGCAGAACTCCATGGGCTTGTTACGCCACATCCGCCTGAAAGAACAGTTCACCAGCATGCGTGCCCGGGGCAACCAGAAGATTGGCGACCGCGTAGCTTACCTGGTGATTGGCACGACGGCCGACAACCGGCAAGAGCGATTGTTCTTTGACACTCAAACAGGCTTGTTGTTGCGCCGGATCTCTTACATGGCGACGCTGCTGGGACTGATTCCGGAACAGATCGATTTCGAAGATTATCGCGACGTGGATGGCGTGAAGTTCCCCTTCACGGTGCGCGTGTCGTCTATCGAAGTCGGCAATCCCGTTTCCACACGCACTTTTTCCGAAATGAAACTCAACGCGCCGGTAAGCGAAGCCATATTCAACATGCCGGCGGCAACTCCATAGTCATGACACCCGAGGAACCACAGCAACCGACACCCACGCGCGTCAGTATCATCGCGCGCGTAGTCTCCGCATTTTCATACGCCCTGCCGGCGCTCGGCGCCGCGGTCAGTGCCATGCTTCTTTTGGGTGTGTTGCGCGCCATGCGCAACGCCGAAGGGGCCGGGATCGGCGCCGTTGCGGCAGGTATTTCCGAGGCGAACCTCGCTATTCTCATAACTCTTTACCTTGCCATTTTCGTCGGCGCTGCCGGAGTGGTGATTGGTCTGGTGCGATTGTTTACGACGACGACCACGGCCTCACCTTCCGCGTTGTACTACCTGATTGCGGGAATCCTCGGCCTCGTACCGATGTTCGCGTTGTGGTACGCGCAATCACTTCTGTTGAATGCGATCTTTCCCCAATCAACAGGCGCCGGAGTTTCCGAGGTCGCCGGTCAAATAACTCTCTTCTCGATTGTCGCGATTGTCTTAGGCGGCTTGAGTATTCTGATTGTGCTGGCCAGCTCGTTTCTGCCGTTGCCCGCGATACTGCGGGCGAAAAGGAAGTGGGCTCCTTTGATTGCGCTGCTCGTGATGGAGAGCGCAATTATCGCGATGACTGTCGTCTATCACCTGCGGACGGCCTGGCTGTATAGCAGCTTCCGCGACTATTGATCGAGACGTTTAGAGGCGGCACTGCCCGCCAGCCGTCGGGCGGTAGCCCGACTCTAAACAATCAGGGATCGCACGAGCAGTCTAAGTGTCGCGCGCTAACAAAGCCGCTCCCACAGAAACCGCATCGACACCCAACTCACCGGCAACGATCTTCGTCGATTCGAAGCAGGGCTGGAATGACCGCTTGCCGGCTTCCTTCATGATCGGCGCAAGGATCAGCTCGCCCGCACCCATCACCGCGCCACCGAGAACAATTCGCTGCGGACTCAGCAGATTGATAATCCCCGAGACAGCGGTGCCAATGAATTTTCCCGTGCGTTCGATCATCATGATCGAGAAGTCGTCACCTTCGGTCGCCTCGTGAGCCAGATCAGCCGCGGTAAAGTCGTCGCGGATCGCGAGCCGTGACAGCGAAGAGGTCGAATCGCGATTCAGACGCTCTCGAGCCCGGCGCGCAATGTTTGGCGCTGATGCTACTGTCTCGAGGCACCCAATGTTCCCGCACTCGCACTGGATCCCGTCGGGATTGATCATGGTGTGGCCGATTTCGCCGGCACATCCCGACGAGCCCGTCCAAAGCTTTCCGTTGACGATGAACGCGCCGCCAACATTGTCGCCAATGTAAATGTAAAAGAAATCGAGAGCTTCGCGAGCCGCGCCGGCGTGCAATTCCCCGTAGGCCGCCGCGTTCGCGTCGTTCTCAAGCTCGAGCTTCGTGCCAATGGCTTTCGTCAATTCCGCGTGCAGATCGGCGCCGACAAACGACGGCATGCCGGTCGAAAGCAGCACGCGGTCAGCGTCCCGATTGACGAGACCCGGTACGGCCAGTCCGACCCGTTGAATTTCGCCGGCTTCGCGCAAAGTCGCAACCAGCGCGGCAAGGTCTGAGATGAATGTGTCAGATTGATAAGGCGCTTCGCGTCTGGCGACGACTTTGCCGTCCGCGGACACGACCGCCGCGCGCATCAAGCTCGGCGCGACTTCCACACCGGCAAAAAAGTTATTCGAGGGGGTAGACATAGGTACAGGTTCTTTCGAATGAACTAGGGCGGGCAGGAATTTCGCGGCGATCTTAAGCGACGCGTGTTAGGCTGTCAAACGGCGTCTGGTGCGTGTAGAATTGCCCGCGAATTCAATGGTCGCGGCAAGTCAAACCAATTCAGAGTTTCCCCGACTCAAGAAGATCCTGCTGCCAACGGACTTTAGCGGCTGTGCGAATTATGCACTGCCGTACGCAGCGGCCATCGCGCGCGCGGCAAACGCGCAGATCATTTGCGTTCACGTCGTCGAGCCGGTAGTGCCCGCGGTCGGCTATACCGGGCTCGCTGATCCGATGCCGATCGCAGACATCAGTGAGCAACTCGAAGATTCGGCTGAGCGTCAATTGCCGAAGCTGGCTGAGTGTGAAGAGTGCACCGGCCTCAACGTCGAGGAAGTGATCGTGCACGGTGATGCGGCCGGTGAAATCGTTCGCGTCGCGTCTGAAGAGGAAGTGGATTTGATCGTGATTTCTTCGCACGGTCGCACCGGATTTGGCCGAATCATTTTCGGATCGACCGCCGAATCAGTAGTCCGACATGCCAGTTGCCCCGTGCTGGTCGTCAAGCCCCCACCAGAGGAGGAAACGGAGGAACAGTGAGCGGTGAACGGTGTGCAGTGAGCAGTTGAGAGCTTTAGCTCTTCTGCCAGTCGCTGCAATGCGAATGCTATTTCGGTTCGAACTGCTCACAGCTCACGGCGAACTACTCACTAGCCCATGACCAGCCTCGACTTTCTTTCCCAACTCATTCACGACTACGGCGTTTATGCGGTGTTCTTCCTCGTCATGATCGAGGGCGATATCACCCTACTGCTGGCAGGCGTGCTGGCGCACAGCGCTTTTTTCGGCGATTCAGCGACAGCCAGCTTCGCAAGGGTGCTGCTTTGGGGAACTCTAGGCGGTGTGGCCAGCGACAATCTCGCGTATTTCGCCGGCCGGGCGTTCGGCAAGAGCGTGCGGAATTTTCGTTTTTACCGCAGCGCGAAAGAGCGAATGCAGCGGTTGACAGATCGTTTCGGCACCCTATCGATTTTTCTGTCGAAGTACATTTACGGATTGCGCTGGGCGTCGTGCACTTTCTACGGCGTGGCGCACATGCCGTACGTGCGGTTCCTGCTGCTTTCGCTCGCCAGCTGTTTCGTTTGGGTGCTGATTCTCAGCGGCATCGGATTTTTCTTCAGTACTGCCGTCATGGGCCTGCTCGGCGACTTCCGAAGACTGGGCAAAGCACTGCTTGTGATCGTCATCGTCGGCATCCTCGGATTCTATTTGGTCAAGCGCGTTTGGCTTTCGAAGAAAGTTGAAGAAGCCGAGCCTGAAAAACTACACGAGATCGAACATGCCGCAATCGAAGGCTTGAAGGATTTGAAAGACGAAATTCGCGAGAAGATACACTTGAAATAAGCGGTCTTTGGTCTTTGGCGTTTGTTCTTCGATCGTGGTGGCCGCCTTGGCGGAATATAAATAAAGCAAAGACCAAAAACCAAAGACCCAAGACCTAAGTCTAAGACCGCTTTTCTATGATCATTCAATCATCAGCACCAACCCGCGTTGACCTGGCGGGAGGCACGATCGACATCTGGCCGCTCTATCTTTTTCATCCGGGAGCGATGACGGTGAATTTCGCGCTTTCGCTGCTGGCATCAGTCCGGATCGAAACGCGCGACGATAAGCGCGTCATTCTCGAGTCGCGCGATCGCGGCGTTGGCTTTGAAACAACCGTGGACGGTATCGATGAACTTGCGCGGGACGAGCGGCTTGAGCTGGTGTCGAAGATGGTTCACTTCTTCCGGCCCGCCCAGGGCTTTCATCTGGTTGCGAACAGTGATGCTCCTGCCGGTGCCGGCATTTCGGGCTCGTCAGCGCTGGCAATCGCGCTAATTGGCGCGTTGAACCGGCTGGTCGGCGATCGTTACAACCAGCGGAAGTTCATCACCATCGCGGCCAACATCGAAACCACTGTCATCAAAGTCCCGGCCGGCTTTCAGGATTATCATCCGGCGTTCCATGGCTCGGCTTCCTGCATTCACTTTCGGCCGGATGGGATGGAACGCGAACACTTGAACATCGATCACGAAGAGATCGAACGGCGTTTTGTGATCTGCTACACCGGCGAGCCACGCAACTCTGGCATCAACAACTGGGACATCTTCAAACGTCACATCGACGGTGACGCCGAGCTCTTTCAAATCTTTGAGAGTATTCGCGAGGCAGCCACGCGCATGCGAGCGGCGCTGGCGGCGAACGACTGGGCTGAAGTTGCAAATGTGATGCGCGACGCCTATCCACGTCGCAAGCGACTTTCACCGGGAATTACGACGCCGCACATGGATGCGCTGGTGACGAAAGCGCTCGCAAACGGCGCCGAAGCAGCAAAAGTTTGCGGGGCCGGCGGCGGTGGCTGCATCGCATTTCTCTGTCCGCCTGAACGGAAGCAGGAACTTGAACGCGCGCTAGCCTCGGAAAAAGGCGCGGAAGTTTTGAAGTGGAAAGTTGCGCGTGAGGGCCTGGTGGTGAAGCAGAGCGATTAGCCTTCTTTTTGTTGCTTCACAGCTTCCACCACCGCCGCCAAGCGCGCGATCTTTTGTTCGCGAGTCTCGCCCGGAACCGGCCCGGTATCCACCACACCTGCATAGCTTCCTCTTGTCATTAGCGAGCGGTCCGGATCGCCCGTCGGTGCGTGTGATGACGTTGAAGTCGGCTGTGTCGCTGGCGCGACTGAATCCGGCGCAAGATCGGCAGGTGTTTCCGCGCCGGCAACTGGTGAAGCGGTCGCCGCGGCTTCGCTCAGAGGAGCGGCTGAAGCGGCGCCGGTTGCGGCTTGTGCTTCTGCGGCCGGACGGTGCGCATCAGCAGCAGGCGAAGAATCCACCACAGTTGCTGCTGGTGCAGATTCGGGCGCGCCACCTTCTTCACGTAGTCTCTTTACAGCTTCCGCCAGTTGGGTTAGCCGCGCAATCTTCTGCTCCTTCGACTCTCCCGCAACCGGTCCGGTGTCTTTAAAGCCAGAGTAAGTGGATCTGGTATTGAGGGTTCGATCCGGATCGCCCGTGGGTTTTGCGGCCGGCGGAGGCGCCATCGCCTTTTCCGCAACCGCGGCCGCTTGAGCCGCAGGCGCCGAAGGTTTCTGAGTCGCAACCGGAGCTGCAGCGGCAGCGGGTTTCGCCGCCGGCTTGCCGTGCGCAGGCGCGGCGCCTTCAGGTTCGACAATTACGTAAACGCCCCGGTCATTCTTCTTGATGACCGGCATCGTGCCACCGGCGGCTTGCAGCAATGCCGCCAACTCATGTTCGACAAATCGGCTCTGCTTCTCGGGATCGCGCACGTGTCCCAGCGGCGGGCCCATGTAAAGCGTGCCGCAAATCTGACACTTGAACAGCACGTCATCGCCGCGCAGGTGAACATCTGACAACTCACCCGCAGTCTTCAACTGTTTCAGATGACCATTACAGAGTTTGTTCTTTTCGTTGCGTTCGTTGCAGACCGTCTGCGCATTCGTGATGTGTTTCGGAACGCGAGGCGGCGTGGCGTTCGTTGCGGCAGTTTCGGTGATGTTTGCTGACATTGATGATTCGCTGGCTTAGTTGCGATCCAATTCCAAACGTCGCGCAAATCTTAATGACTGCAAGCACGCGCGTCAAATCATAATTGGAATACAAGTGCTGGTTTGTTTGACGCAGATTAACTTCTCGTTCTTCGGTTTCCCCTCCCCGTAAACGGGGAGGGGTTAGGGGGGTGTGCGCGCGTCCTACCTCTCCCCAAACCCCTCTGCGCCACCGCAACAGTATCTCGGCAGAAACCGTTTTAAACGGTTTCCACTTTCACACACTTGCACAAGCACCGCGCTGAAGCACGGTGTGAATGAGAGGCGGATATCGAGCATGCTATCCTTCGCCCGTGCTCGCGAAAGTCTTCGGTTCGATCTTTCGTCATCTTCCGGGCGTGGTTCGTCGCCGCGCCGTGCGTCTCGGCCAGTGGCGATTCACGGTTACGGCGGGCGCGTTTGTGTTCGATGAGCAGGACCGCATCCTGCTGCTCGAACACGAATTTCGTCCAGACAGTCGCTGGGGAATTCCCGGGGGCTTTCTCAACAAAGGCGAACAACCGGAGGTGGCCATGCGTCGTGAACTACACGAAGAAGTCGCTTTGGAAGTTGCGGACGTTGAGTTTCTCTTCGCGCGCACCCTGCCAAGACCGCGTCAGGTTGAGATTTACTTCGCGTGCACGACGAAGGGTGAACCGACTCCGAGCAGTTTCGAAATCAGGAAGGCCGCCTGGTTCGCTCCCGACGACTTGCCGGACGATCTGTCGCGGGATCAACGTCGAATGATCAAGCGCGCGATCGATATTATAGAAAAACACCGAGAATGATGTATTCTACGCCTCGCAATTCATCACAATTCACCAGGAGAAGAAGATGGCGGCACCAAGTGTCCAGCTAATTCCCTCGTCCGAAGTGGTCATGCAGGCTCTGCGCAAGACCGGCGCGTTCCGTGAAGGTCATTTCGTTTATCCAAACGGCAAACACACCGCGCATTACTTTCAGATGCCTTTGGCGTTTCGGCTCTATGACACCGCCCGCGTTTTGGCGGTGGCGCTCAGCCGCAAGTTCCGTGTCGAACGCGACATCGCCAGCCAATTGCCGAAGGTCGCCGTCATCAGTCCGAGCTCAGGCGGAATTCCGGTCGCGTTCGGCGTGCGCGAAGCGCTGAGCGCTGAGCAGATCTATTGGGCCGAGCAGGATTGTGCGACTAACAAACGCGCGTTCCGCCAATACGTGAACCAGGGCGACATCAATCCGTGCATCATTGTCGACGACATCATCCGCAGCGGCAGCGCGATTGAGGAGACGGTAGAACTGGTGAAAGAGTTAGGCTCGCCGATCATCGGCTGCGGCGCTATCGTCCGCTTCACCTCTGCCCCGGACAACATCGGCGGCGTTCCGATTAAATCACTGGTCGAATTTGAAGAGCACTTCTACGACCGGGCTGAGGATTGCGTGGAATGCAAGAAAGGCGTGCCGGAAGAACTCGTTCGCTTCTAATTGAGCCAGTAGGCAGCAGCACGAAGCAGAAGGCAGTAAGTTGAGGTCAGAACCACCTGCGGTAGCGGGTGGTGGTTCGTTCATATAACGGACTGCGGCCATCCTAATTAAACCGCCGGCTACCGCAGGCGGTTCTGACTTTTAAGCCGTCTGCCGCCTTTCCTCTACATGTCGTGGCGATTCGACAGCGCCTTATCCATCGTTACTTCATCGACGTACTCAAGATCACTTCCCACCGGCATGCCCATCGCTAAGCGTGTGACGCGCACGCCGAGGGGTTTCAGCAAACGGCTGATGTAGTTCGCCGTCGCTTCGCCTTCGGTGTTTGGATTTGTGGCCACGATCACTTCTCGAATCTCGACGCCATCGTTGTTTTCCGGTTTCAGCCGCAGCAAAAGATTCTCCAGCCGCAGATCATGCGGACGAATGCCGCGAATCGGTGAAAGCGCGCCGTGCAAAACGTGATAGAGGCCTTTGTAGCTGCGTGTTTTTTCCACCGCCAGCAGATCGTAAGGCTGCTCGATCACACACATCTGCGAACGATCACGCGTCGGCGAAGCACAGAATCCGCAGGGATTTACATCGGTGAGGTTATTACAGACCGAGCATTCGGTGATGCGTTCTTTAACTTCGTGAAGCGCCGCAATCAGACGTTCGACATCGGCTTCGGTCGAACGGAGGATATGAAATGCGAGCCGCTGCGCCGACTTCTGCCCGATGCTCGGCAGGCGTTTGAATTCGTCAATTAGTTTGGTGACGGGTTCGGCGTAATCAAGCATCTCTGATTTTGGTGCTTTGTACTTTGTGCTTCGTGCTTTGTTGTCCTGGTTAAGATTCGAGTGAATTCGTTAAGGGCAGGTGGAGACAGAGATCAAAGTACAAAGCACCAAGTACAAAGAACAAAGTCACTCAAGCAAAACTAAAAGAGATTTCCCAACCCAGGCGGCAACATCGATCCCAATTTGCTCTTCATCGCTTCGTTAACTTTACGATTGGCCTCGTTCACTGCCGCGAGAATCATGTCCTGAAGCATTTCGACGTCGTTTTCTTTCACCAGTTCCGGATCGACGCGCAGTGAAAGGATCTCGTGATCGCCCTTCATCGTCACGTTAACGACGCCGCCTCCGGCTGATGCTTCGACGCGCATCTCGTCCATCTCGCGCGCCATCTGTTCCTGCATCTGCTGCGCCTGCTTCATCATCTGCTGAATGTTAAGTCCGCCCGGAAATTTCATCTTATTAGCCTCTTTGGAGCGCGGTCATCGTTGCGCGCATTTTGAATTCGTATGACCAGCATCGTAGCCGTGTCTCATCGTGAATGCAAAGCTAACGTGGTCTGGGTCAAAGCGACGTGATATAAGCCGCGAGCATGTCTGAGGCCGTTCAAGCCAAGTCTGAATTACAAAGATGGCGTGATGCTTTGGGCGTCATGATAAGGCTGATCTGCTTTCGCGCCTCATCATCAGAACTTGCGAAAATCGGCTGGCGACATTTTGCCATCGGGCTCTTCTGCACTTGGCTCGTTGGCGTGGGGCGCTACTGGGACAATCCGCGCGTCGGCCTGCTGCAACATCTCGGTATCGGCTCGGTCATCTACATTTTTGTCTTGTCTCTTTTTCTCTGGCTCGTCATTTGGCCGCTGGGTCCGCGGAACTGGACGTATCTCAAAGTCCTCACCTTCATTTCGCTCGTTTCGCCGCCGGCCGCGCTTTACGCAATCCCGGTTGAGAAGTTTGCAGGTCTTGAATTTGCGAACACAATTAATGCGTGGCTTTTGGCGATTGTCGCGACCTGGCGTGTAGCTCTTTTGATTTTCTATCTAAGGAGGTCGGGACAACTTAAATGGCTCCCCACCATCGTGGCGGCCGGCTTGCCGCTGACAATAATCGTGGTTGCCCTGGCGATGCTCAATTTGGAACGGGTCGTGTTCAACTTTATGGGCGGTATTGACGACACATCGCCAAACGATTCTGCGTACGGCATTCTATTCCTGCTTTCGTTGTTGTCCGTCGCGCTTTTTGTTCCTTTGCTAATCTGCTACCTCTGGATACTGGTCGACCGGCTCACTACCGCGAAATATCGCGTTAAGAATGATGAGTAACGACGAAAGATCGCAGCCGATTGAGCGGACGCTCACCTCGCAAACCAAACTCTACTACGACGTGGTCGCGGCGGCGTCAGCAGCGGCGCCACTGCTCATCGCTTTGCATGGTTATGGCGCGAGCAAATGGCACGCGCTGCGTGAAGCGAAGCTGATCGCGCCGGAAGGTTTCGCCATCGCTTCTTTACAAGGGCCTCATCAACATCTGCGAGAACCGAAGGAAAAAGGCGGACCGCTGCGCTATGGGTTTGGCTGGCTGACTAATTTCCATCCTGAGGACTCAGTCGCAGTTCATCATCGTGGAGTGCTCGACATGATTGACGCGCTCGTCAGCGAAGGGACCGCGGACGCGCACCGCATTTTCCTGCTCGGCTTTTCGCAGAGCTGCGCGTTGAATTACCGCTTCGCGTTCACGCATCCGGACGTGCTACGCGGGGTGATTGGTATCTCTGGCGGATTACCCGGAGATTGGGAAAGTGGGCCGTACAAGCAAACCGGCGCGGCAATTTTTCATCTCACCGGCGCGCGCGATGAGTTTTATGGGCCAGCACGCGTGGCCAACTACGCGGCCCAGTTGCGACAGCGCGCGAAAGACGTTGAATTTCGGAGTTACGATGCCGGGCATGAAATATCGCCCGCGATGCGGCACGACATCAGCGAATGGTTGAGGCAAAAAGCAGTCCAATAGCGCGTCATGTTCGTTTAGAGGCCTCACTTGTGCGGCCGGGGAACGCGCGGACAATTCCGGCGTCTAAACGAATCATGATGAAGCACTTCTCTACTGCACTCCTTCTGACGTCATTTGCCGTCGCTGCGGCCTGTGGACAACAACAAGTCGCGAGAACAATCGCGCCGCTGAAACCGCCTGAGCAGCAAACCGAAGTGCGCGCGCTGGCGGCGAACAGCTCGCCAAACCTCAAACTAATCATTGACGGCGCGACGAATCAGGTTGGGAAGACGACCAGCTACGATCCTTCTTACCAAAAGCTCGATTACCCGAACGGCGACGTGCCGATCGAGACTGGCGTCTGCTCAGACGTCATCATTCGCGCGTTTCGGACGGCGAGCATCGATCTGCAAAAAGAAGTTCACGAAGATATGAAAGGCAACTTCTCAGCGTACCCGACGAAGTGGGGCTTGCGCGGCACCGACCGCAACATCGATCATCGCCGCGTGCCGAACCTGCAAACTTACTTCGCGCGCAAAGGCAAAGAGATGGCGACGACCGGTAGCGCCGATACCTTCCTTCCCGGCGACATCGTGACGTGGGATCTGGGCGGCGGCGTCGATCACGTCGGCATTGTCACCAACGTTTGGTACAAACCTTCACAGCGTTATCTCATCGTTCACAACATCGGATCAGGCACGCGCATGGAAGATGTTCTGTTCGCGTGGAAGATCACCGGGCATTACCGATACTTCTAGTCAACCTTCGACGGTGTTCGCCCCGTCAGGGGCGAGATGTTTAGCACCTGAACCTTTCAATTTTTCCTAGTACGAATCGGCCCGGCATGATAGATTGCCGCGCCGATTCGTACTGAATTTAAGGTTCACCCAGTCTATAAACATTTTGGCTCCTACGGAGCCTCCATCGCTTCCATGAAATATAGAATTCTCAAATCCGTTCTGCTGGTAACGATTGTCACCGCGTCTATCCCGGCACTCGCTCAGAATCGAGGGAATAACGAACCAATAGCCGCAATTCGCGCCGTCCTCGACGCGCAAACCGCAGCCTGGAACCGAGGTGATATTGAAGGCTACATGGACGGCTACGAGCGGTCACCTCACATCGTTTTCATTTCCGGGGATCGCCTTACCCGCGGTTGGCAGACTGTGCTCGAGCGTTACAAAAAGAGCTACGACACGCGCGAGAAGATGGGTGTGCTGACGTTTTCCGATGTTGAGATCACGGTTCTTAGCAAAGACGCCGCCCTCGTTTTTGGCCGCTGGCAGTTGCAAACCAAAGACGAGCCGCGCGGACGATTCACTTTGTTGTTCAAGAAAACAAAGAACGGTTGGCGAATCGTTCACGATCACACTTCGAGCGCATAGGCAGTCAGTACCGGGAGCGGCCGGGATCCCCGCGCGGGCAGCCCGCGTGGGGTGGTGGATGCGACCGGATCCGTCCCTCGATTCATGACAACGCAGACAAATCTCGCCACCGTCGAACACCAGGTAGAAGCGCGCAGCGCGTCGCTGAAAAAGGAACTTGGCCTGTTCGATCTGGTGCTGACGCAGGTCGTCTTTGTCGTCGGCACAATTTGGGTGGGCTGGGCCGCGCAACTCGGACGCCATCAGATGGCGTACTGGGTGCTGGCAATCATCACTTTCTATCTGCCTCTGGCGGCGGTCGTGATCTTTTTGAATCGCCTCGCGCCGCTTGAAGGTGGCGTCTATCAATGGGCCAAGGTCGCGTTCAACGATTTCATCGCGTTCATGGTGGCGTGGAACCTTTGGATCTTTGGCATCTCAGTAATGTCGGGCATCGGCTTGATCATTAAGAAGAACATTGCCTACGCGATTGGTCCGCGGGCCGCGTGGATGCACGATAGCAAGCTGATGACGATCGGCGTCTGTGTCGCCTTAACGATCACGATCATTGCGGCATCGCGTCGAGGTTTGGTTTTCGGCAAGTGGGTGCAGAACGTCGGCGGACTGTTCCTGCTGGTGACGTTCGCAACCCTGATCCTGCTTCCCTTTATTACCGGCAACCTCGCGAACTACCATCCGTTCGCGACCAGCTTGCCGGAAGTCAGCAGTCAAAACATCAACGTCTTCAGCAAGCTGGCGGTGGGCGCGCTTTCCGGCTTTGAATACATCGCGATCCTCGCCGGTGAGTGTCGCGCACCGGCGCGAAACATCAGCCGTTCAGTATTGATTGCCGCGCCGATCATCGTGGTGATGTTCGTGCTGGGAACTGCCTCAGTGCTGGCCTTCGTCGCCCCGGAACAAGTTGATCTGATCGGTCCGATACCGCAGGTGCTTAGTCTGGGCTTTAATTCGTTCGGCTGGGTTTCGACCCTTGTATCGATCACGATCTTCGGCGTGGCCGCGCGACAGATCGCTTTGATGAGCATTTACTTCGCGGGCAACACGCGTCTGCCCATGGTGGCGGGCTGGGACAATCTTCTCCCGAACTGGTTTAGCCGTCTTCACAAACGATATCGCACGCCGGTGAATTCCATTTTGTTTGTCGGCGTGATCACTTTGGCTTTCAGCCTGCTTCCGCTGATCGGAGTACTAGAAGAGGAAGCTTTCCAGATTCAGGACAACGCCGCGACGATGTTCTACGCGTTAATTTACGTCGTACTCTTCGCCATTCCCTTTGTCGCGATTCGACGATTCGGGGCCAAGGCGCCGCTGTGGCTGAAGATCGCCTCAGCATCCGGCTTGATCGTCTCCCTGATCGCAGGCTTCTACTCAATGTTTCCCATCAAAGCTGTGGCCCAGCCGCGCGCATTCGCCTTGAAGGTGTTCGCGGTAGTTTTGATTGCGAACGTCATCGGCGTCGTCCTTTACGCCGTGCGCGGCAAACGTTCTTCGAAGGCCGCCGCTGGATTGTCTCTCTCGTCGGACGGATAGCCCATTACAACCCACGCGGCCGATTGGAAGAACGCTGGTTTTCGTCTGGCCGTTGTGATAGAACGCGCGCGCAAGCGGGACACTTCAGTACTCTTTACCCGATAGGAGAACAAAGATGAATTATGGACGCGTGATTCTTGGCGGTCTCGTAGCTGGCCTCGTCCTGAATATCGGCGAGTTCGTGCTGAATGGAGTGATTTTACACGCGACAATGGTTGAATGGGCGAGTCGTCACAACTTCCCTACCGAACCGGCCCCGTTATTCATGGCCGTGGCGATCGGTCTCACGTTCTTGTTGGGCATAGTAATGGTTTGGCTGTATGCCCTCATCCGCCCGCGCATGGGACCCGGCCCTAAGACCGCGGTGATCGCAGCGCTGGTGATGTGGTTCGGCGTCTGCTTCTATTGCTCCATAATCTACGGACTACTGATCCAGCAGCCAACCAATTCGTTGGTGATCGCGATCGGGTGGTGCCTGGGTGAATACGTAATCGCCGCGATTGCCGGCGCGTGGCTGTACAAAGAAGTGTGACGGATTTCAGGGTTGCCGACTCACCCGCGATAATTTAATTATTCACCGCTGGTTACCCTTGCGGGCGCCCACCGGTCCGTTTGGAGTAGACTTGGCGCAATCCTTTAATCGCGATTCGCGCTGACGAAACCGACTCACAGTGAACTCAGGAGGAGACCCCAGTGAACATTAACATTGGACGCGTTCTGCTTGGCGGTCTGGTGACCGGAATAATCTTGAACGCCGGAGAGGTCGTTCTGCACGATGTCCTTTTGGGCGCGCAGACAAAGGCGTTCTTTGCCGAGCACAATTTTAGGGACCCTGGGCCCAGTTTCTTGATCGCGGCGGTCGGCGGAACTCTGTTGCTGGGGATCGTCATCGTGTTCGGATATGCGGCGATCAGGCCGAGGTTCGGCGCGGGTCCCAAAACCGCAATCATCGCGGCTCTGTTCGCGTGGTTCGGCATTTACCTGTATACGGGAGTTTTACATGGACTAATGTTTGGTATGCCGGTGAACTCGATTCTGATAACGATCGGCTGGGGCTTGGTTGTTTACATTCTGGCCACGTTGGCCGGAGCGGCGCTCTACAAAGAAAACTGAAAAGCACGTCCAGACTTGTCAAACTCGCTTGCCGTAATTAATTGTGCACAGCTCGTTACGGTTGCGGGCGCCCACCGGCCTCGCACGGGCGGCGATCTGCGTCAGCTTGCGATTATTGAAGACGGCGCGATGTTCATCCGCGGCGATCGGATTGAAGCCGTCGGACGCCGCCGTGAAATAGAAGCTCTCGTTGATTCAGATTGCGAAGTAATCGACGCCGGCCGGCGCGTGGTGCTGCCCGGCTTTGTCGATGCCCATACTCATCCCGTCTTTGCCGGTAACCGGGCGAACGAATTCGAACAAAGAACTGCCGGAGCGACTTATCGCGAGATTGCGCGCGGCGGCGGCGGCATTCGCGCAACCGTCCGCGCCACCCGCAATGCCTCGCTGAACGATTTAGTAAAAGCCGGCAAGCATTACGCTGAATGGTTTCTGCGGTGTGGCACGACCACCGTCGAAGCGAAATCCGGCTATGGCCTGACGCTGGAAGACGAGCTGAAAATCCTGCGTGCGATCAGACAGCTCGACGAAAATACGGCGCTCAATTACGTGCCCACTTTTCTCGGCGCGCACGATATTCCTTTTGAGTACAAATCGCGGCGGCAGATGTACGTCAGCCTCTTGATCAACGAGATGCTGCCGCGCGTCGCTGAAGAGAAGCTTGCGGAATACTGCGATGTCTTCTGCGAAGAAGATGTCTTCACAAATGATGAAACCTGGCAGATCCTCTCGGCCGCGCGCTGTCACGGGCTCGGCTTGCGCGTCCACGCGGATCAGCTTTCATTGTCAGGTGGCGCGAAACTGGCGGCGGAACTGAATGCGGCCACCGCGGACCATCTCGAGCACACCGATGCAGAGGGAATCAGTGCGTTGAAGGCCGCCAAGGTTCAGCCGGTGCTTCTGCCCGGCTCGGTTTACGCGCTCGGATCGAAGGGTTATCCCGCGGCGCGCGAAATGATCGATGCGGGTCTCGCGGTCGTGCTGGCGACAGACTTTAATCCCGGTTCATCGCCGACGCCTTCCATGACGATGATTCTTTCGCTCGCTTGCACGCAGATGAAGATGACGCCGGCTGAGACCATAACCGCCGCCACCATCAATGCGGCTTACTCACTCGGGCGCGGTGCTGAAGTGGGCTCGCTGGAAAAAGGCAAGCGCGCTGATTTCGTGATTCACGACTGTAGCGACTATCGCGAACTGCCGTACTTTTTTGGCGTTGAGCATCCGTGGCGCGTGTATGTGTCCGGCAAGCTAGCGTTTGCTCGCGCGGGGTAGTAGCTCGACCCTTAGGGAGTGCGCGGGTTCCTCTGTTTGCCTCCGTGGTGAAAATATCGCGAAGAAGGTATTCACCACAGAGTCACAGAGAATTCACAGAGACACTGAGAGCGAGTCATCTCTCGATCCAAAAATTTTTTATTGACGGCTCCGCACTTCTTTCTTATCATCCGCATAACACTGGAAAGGAGGTGATCTAAAAATATATGAGTTCTAATCACAGTGAGGTGGCTGAGACCTAGCCTCAGGATACAATCGGTTGTTCGGATTGCTTTCCTGAGTAAGTCACCGTGACACCTTCTTTCCGAAGGTCCGGAGCCCAGGTCAATCCCAACAGTACACCGGAAAGCCGCTCTGCGACCGATCGCGAGCGGCTTTCTCATTTGCACCACGGATTCTCAGGATTCTTCGTTGAGCTAAATCGTCTAAAAAACAGCCCGCATAGAACATGTCTCCCGTCGGTGTCCAGGTCTCTCCACCGTCATAAGAGATATACCAAACCCACCAATAGTGCGTGCATGGCTGAGGTGGAGGTTCCCTCCCCGAAAAAGATAAAGACGACGGACAACGGCTCTAGGGCGCCGCAGGAACGTAACCGGCCGCTTATAACCGTGGGCACAGCCTATGTCAATAAACTACTTTGATGCTCTAAGGCCTGGGCGTAGCCGGCTCCGAAGCAGTCGTGCTGTCCGGCGAGGTGTGCAGATGAACGGCCTTCCAGTCTTTGCCAATCTTCCGGAAAACGATCGTCATCCGGCCGTTGTCCGTCTCAGGAGTTCCATTGAAGGTCATCGACTGCGTCCACTGACAGGTAATAAACGCCGAGGTGGGGCTAAGCATCGTCACCCGCACATCGCGGACGTCGAGCTTCACGTCTTTCATCTGCGGATAAGATGCTTCGCGGTTCGCCTTGAGCTGGTCCCAACCTTTGGTCACGGTGCCGTTGTAGTTGAAGAGCAGAAGACGCGGTGTGTTCTGATACGCGTTCGTTGCTGCCTTCACATCCGCGTGGCGAATTCCATCGAGCAGACTGTTAAAGGCAGCCAGCACTGAGCCTGATGGTGAGACCGCGCCCGTTGCTCCCTGACGTGGAGTCGCGCTTGGCTTCGGATCAGAAGCCGGCGTTTTAGTGACGGTCCTGGGGGTCGGCGACGGCCGCGGGGGCGCCACCTGGCGTTCACGCGTGGTAGGGGACATGTTCGGGTCGGTGGTTGATGAATTCGAGTTCTGCGCGAACACGAAACCGGTGCATGAGATCAGAACTGAAGCTGCCACGAAGAGTCTTTTCATTTATATAATCCTCAGTTAAAAGCCGCGGGGGCACGGTGCGGGACGATTCTAAACTAAGTCAACTGAATTGCGGCTAATTATTTATGGGATGGGAGTGGCCCAGACTTGCTCCGTGTTCGTTAAGAGGGTAAACACGCTTTCAGCGTGCTTGATCGCCAAAGAGTAAGCACGCTGGAAGCGTGCGTACCGAGTTACCGGCTGAAGCTTATGCTACGAGAACTCATGCCACGGCACCTGGCTGCGCAGCCTCGTTCCGGAACGGTCGCGGCCGATGATATCGAAGACTTCAAACATCGATGGACCCACGGCCTGGCCAGTGAGCATTGTGCGGGAAGAGTTAATCAGCAGACCCGCCTTCACGCCGGCTTCATCTGAGAAAGCCCGCAAGGCTTCTTCGGCAGTCGTCGCATTGAACGGCTCAATATTTTCCAGGCGGTCGGCCAGCGACGGCAGCAGCTCCTTCAGACGCGGCTCCTTCAAAATATTCTTCTTCACCGCCGCTTCATCAAAGTCGAAGTCTTCTGAAAAGTAGGCGCGCCCTTGCGCAGAAAAATCCTTGAGCGTAAAGAACCGATGGCGGATTAGCTCAACCGCTTTTTCGAACCAGTCGCGCTCGTCCTCATCGTATTCTTCCCGCCAAAGTCTCGCCGCCCGCAGTTCTTCCTTAACCATCGGCAGCAATTCGCTGAGCGGCATCGTGCGAATGTACTCAGCGTTCATCCAAAGCGCTTTGTCGTCAGTCCAGTGCCGCGGATCGTTCTCCTGAAAATTGAAGACGGCATTCGCGCGGCCGATGCCTTCCAGCGAGAACTTCTCGATCAGTTCATCACGCGACAGAACCTCTTTTTCGTCCGGCGGCGACCAACCAAGCAGCGCGAGAAAATTCTGAAAAGCTGCGGGCACAAAGCCCCGATCGCGATAAGTGGTGAGCGAAACAACTTCGCCGTGCTTTCGTTTGGATAGCTTCGCCTTGTTTGGCGCGAGGATTAGCGGCAAATGCGCGAATTGCGGGACAGGCGAGCCGAACGCCTGATACAGCAGAATCTGTTTGTGAGTGTTCGTCAGGTGGTCCTGGCCGCGAATCACATGAGTGATGCCCATCTCAATGTCGTCGAGCACGACCGACAGGTTGTAAAGCGGATGGCCATCGGATCGCAGCAGCACCAGGTCTTCAATTTCGGAATGAGTGCGTTCCTGCTCGCCGTAAACAATGTCCGTGAAGCGCGACGCGCCTTCACGCGAGACTTTCAATCGAATCGCAAAGGGCTCACCCGCCTCGGCCCGGGCATCCGACTCTGCCAGTGGCAAATCGCGATACGGATTGCTGCGCTGATCGAGGCCTTCGGCGGCGTGCGCGCGGGCGCGGTCGGCGATGTCCTGCTTAATCCCTTTGTCATCGCGTTGTTCTTTCGGGGTGAAGTCGCGATAAGCCTTGCCTTCTTCCACCAGACGCCGGGCCGCGAGGCGATGCTTATCGGCATTATCCGATTGGAAAACTATCTCTTCGTCATAGTCGAGCTCAAGCCACTTCAAACCGTCGATAATCGAACGTGTCGATTCGTCTGTTGAGCGCTGGAGATCCGTATCTTCGACGCGCAGCAGAAACTTGCCGCCGGTCTTGCGTGCGTACAGCCAATTGAACAGCGCCGAACGCGCCGCGCCGATGTGCAGATAGCCAGTTGGTGAAGGAGCAAAGCGAACTCTCGTAGTCATTGGTCAGTTGTCAGTTTGTCAGTGGTCAGTGGTCAGTGGTCAGTTGGTTGTGGGTCGCCACCTTCGCTAACAACAAAAATAGCCAGCAAGCAGAAACAGAAGCCAGCAACAAGCGCGTTCAACTGACTACTGACAACTGACCACTGACTACTGAATAAAGTCTGGCGGAGATGGCAGGATTCGAACCTGCGATAGGCTTTTGACCTATAACGGTTTAGCAAACCGCCGCCTTCAGCCACTCGGCCACATCTCCGCGCGATCCGTGAAAAGTTATTCTAAGGCGCGAAGAATCAAAGTCAAGGTAGGTCACGGCAGAGTCGGCTTCACACCGGCGTATAACTTCCGCCCTTCCGTGCTGAACAGGAACCACAGCGCGTAAATCGCCAGGAACGTTCCTACCGGAAAAGCCCAGAAGACCAGAATGGCGGCGATGATGCCCCAGCCGCGCGCGCCGCGCCCCAATTTCCACAGTTTGCGGCCGGCCACCGCGGTCGGCAACACGAGGAGCAAGCCCAGGACAACATAAAAGACAACCGTAAATACGCCGCCCAAAACTCCGATGCCGGCCTGATTCGCGTCGCCGGTTTCGTTCGCGAAAGAAATACCCAAAGCGACGAAGACGCCGAGGGTCACGAACATCAGGAGCAAGAATGTAAGTCCGAATAACGCTGCGAAGATCCCAAAGCCTATGGCTAGGTATTTATTGTGTTCAAGCGCGGTCATGGGAAAGCAGACTAGGCGGCGACTTCGATCGGTTTTGGCGCGTGGCGCAGTTGCACAGGAAGCTGGGGTGCGCAGCAGATCTGCATGAGCTTCTCCCGGTCGCGCTGCAACTCAGGATATTCGGCAAGCGATGCGCGCACTTCGCGGAAAATACGAGCGGCGTGGTCGTCCGGTGGATCGATCAGGCGGTAGTGCATCCATTTTCCTTCACGGCGCGCATCCACAATCTGCGCGCGGCGCAGGTATGCAAGGTGCCGCGAAATCTTCGGTTGGCTGGTCTTAAGAATTGCTACCAGAAAGCAGACACACACTTCCGAATCGCCAATCAAACTGATCAGCCGGAGACGCGTGCGATCGGCAAGCGCTTTGAAAAGATTCTCGATGTCGTAAGTCTTGCTCATAGACTCATTCGGAAAGCGGTGGGCAGTAGCCCGCCTCTAAACGTCAGTTCTGTGGTCAACGCATGTTGATTTATTCACTCCAACTGTTTCGCTGCGCCGCTCGAGCAAAACCGTATCGCGCCAGATGTTATTCAATGTACTGATCCGTTCCCGGCGGCCAACTTCTCGAAAGCCACAGCGTTTGTGAAGAGCGAGGGTCGCGGCGTTTTCAGGAAACACAGCAGCCTGCAACGTCCAGATTCCATTCTGCTCCGAATCTTGAATCAGTTGGTCGAGCAGCGTCCGCCCTACACCTTGGCCGCGACTGTTCTCGGCAACGTAGACACTAACTTCCGCGACGCCCTTGTATGCCTCGCGTCGCGATACTGGGCTCAGTGCGGCCCAACCAATGACGGCCCGATCATCGCGCGCAATCAGTCGCGCGAAAGGCAAATGCGCCGCGTCCCACATCTCCCACGAAGGCGCCGCCGTTTCGAAAGTCGCCTGGCCGGTCGCAATTCCTTCCAGATAAATCGACCGCACCGCAGACCAATCGTCAGCCGTCATCCCCTCGGTGCGGCAGTCGCTCATATTCGGCTTGACAGATATGTCCTGCATGGCTATCATCGGCTTCACATTCGCGAACGCGAATATGATTCTAGAGGAGGATTGCGATGGAAAGCAACATTGAAAACGGAGTAGCAGTGAATGCCTTGAAGGCTCATTTGGCGTTGAACGTGAGAGACGTGACGGAAAGCATCGACTTTTATCGAAAGCTGTTTGGGATCGAGCCAAGCAAGGTTCGCACCGGATACGCGAAATTCGACCTTCAGAACCCGCCGCTAAACTTCACTCTGAACCAGGGCAGCGTGCCGAATCGCGGCGCCCTCTCGCATCTGGGTATTCAGGTGCGCTCGACTGAGGATGTGCTGGCAACGCGGCAAAAATGGCACGAAGCCGGGCTTTTGACGCGAGATGAAATGCAGACGAACTGTTGCTACGCGACGCAGGACAAAACCTGGGTGCGCGATCCGGACGGCAACGAGTGGGAAGTCTTTGTGGTCCTGCAGGACAATCTCGCCGAAACGGCCCCGTGCGAATGCAGCACCGATGTAGCAGTTTCGGCAGACGCGGATGTGCAACCTGCGACGTCTTGTTGCGCGCCTGCTCCGGTGGAAATCGCGCGGTGAGTCTGGCACGACGTGCGGTCGCGGAAATCCTCGGCACGGCGATGCTGCTGGCGGCGGTAGTTGGCTCCGGGATTATGGCTGAGCGATTGGCCGGCGGTAATGTCGCGCTGACGCTATTGTCTAACACCATCGCCACCGGCGCGGCCCTGGTCGCACTGATTCTGACTCTCGGACCGATTTCGGGCGCGCATCTAAATCCGGCGGTTACGCTCAGCTTCGCTTTACATTCCGAGATCGGCTGGCGTGACGCGGTCGTTTATGTGCTCGCGCAGATAGTGGGCGCCATCGGCGGAGTCGTTACCGCAAATCTGATGTTCGGCTTGCCGCCGATCTTTTTTTCTTCGCGTACGCGCACCGGCCCAGCGCAGTTTTTCAGCGAGTTTGTTGCCACGCTTGGCCTGGTGCTTGTGATTCGAATTTGCGCGACGCTCCAACCGCGCATGATTGCATTTGCGGTGGCGGCGTACATAACTGCCGCGTATTGGTTCACCGCTTCTACGTCGTTCGCGAATCCGGCGGTGACTCTGGCTAGATCGTTGAGCGATACGTTCACCGGCATCCGGCCCGCTGATGTGCCAATGTTTGTCTTAGCTCAACTGCTCGGCGCTGGGGCGGCCGCGCTGCTTGCTCGGTGGCTTATCGCGGCCGAGCCACGAAGGAGATCCAATGATTGACAAGAAACGAGTGCTCATCCTGTGTACCGGGAACGTCGCGCGCAGTCAGATGGGAGAGGGTTTACTCCGTCACTTCGGTGGCGATCGATTTGAGGTTTTCAGTGGCGGTCTGGTGCCGAGTTACGTCCGGCCAAACGCGATTACGGTGATGAAAGAGCTGGGCATCGACATCTCGCATCATCGCTCCAAGTCGCTAAATGAATTTCTCGAAACGCAGTTCGATTACGTGATTACGGTTTGCGACCACGCCGCGCAGTACTGCCCGACGTTTCCCGGGGACGCCAAACGAATTCACTGGAGCATCAAGGATCCCGTCGTGATCGGCGACGATGAAGCGCAGCGCGAAGCTTTTCGCGAAGCCCGCGATGACTTGAAGAGTAGAATTCAGGATTTCATTGCGAGTGAAGGCAAGTGATACTTGGTGGTGTAACTCGCTTTGCTGTTCGGGGCAGTAGCCCGACCGTCAGGGAGGGCTCATTTTTAATCATGTGTTTGAAGCCCTCCCTGACGGTCGGGCTACTGCCCCGCCTGCGTTACGCACCCAAAGAAAAACGCTGCCAGGTTCTGAACCTGACAGCGTGTGTTGTCGTGAAGTGAAGAACTAGATAGGCCGATTCATTCCCTTCCGGCCATATCGCTCGCGGCGTTCGCGGCGATTCTTCATCCGCTCTTCTAGCTTTATCTTCTGCTCAGTGGTCAGCAGTGAAGACAGCTGGTTCCGCGCGCTCATCCTCGATTCGCGAAGTTGATTGTGCAGTTCCTTTGCCCGCGCCTTGTCCGCGTCACTCAACCCGTCACGTCCTTTTTGACGCAGTTGTTTGAGCTCTTCGATCTGCGCCTTGTGGCTCTCGAAGTTGGCGCGCATGATGGCCCGCGCCTGTTCTCTCTGCTGGTCAGTTAAATCGAGCCCGCGCAACCCGGCGCCGAGCCTTTGGCCCCGCATCTCACGCCGTTTGCCGCGGCGCTCTAACCGATCGCCTCGATTCTGTTTCTGAATTTGGGGAGTGCCAGTCGTGGGCGGTTGTTGGTCCTGAGCCACCACAACTGCCCCCGACACGCTTAGCACGGCGATCAGCGCCGCGCTCGAAAGTCTTATCTTTTCAAACATTTCATTACTCCTTTTACCTAATAGTTCATTCGGCGCATTTTGGGCCGAAACCAAATGAAGGCTCCTCAGCGAGCACTTAGACGCGCGGCGGGCCGAAAGGGTCGAAACTAATTGAGTGTGGCTTGCCACATGCCAGTGACGGAGTGCGCCTCGCTTGCGTCAACGGTTGGCTGGGCATTACTCTGTTTTCGATAGCGAAACGTCAGGTTACCGTTTACAATCTCGCGCGCATGAAATTGCTTCAAAACATCGAATCGCCCGCAGACCTGCGGCGGCTGAAAGTCGATCAATTACAAGAAGTCGCCGAAGAAATTCGGCAGCACATTCTGGAAACGATGGCGCGTGTCGGCGGCCACACGGGAGCCTCTCTGGGCGCTGTCGAATTGGCTGTGGCGATGCACTACGCGTTCGATACGCCTCACGATCGGCTGGTTTGGGACGTCGGCCACCAGGCGTATGCGCACAAAATCCTGACGGGGCGCCGCGACCTTTTGCCGACGGTGAAGCAGTATGGCGGCATCAGCGGTTTCCTGCGCCGCGATGAATCTGAGTACGACACCTTTGGGGCGGGCCATGCCTCTACTTCCCTTTCCGCCGCGCTCGGAATGGCAATCGCGCGCGACCGCAAAAACGAAGATCATCACGTCATCGCATTGATCGGCGACGCATCGCTGGCGGGCGGCATGGCGATGGAAGCCGTCAATCAAGCGGGTCATTTGAAAACGCGTCTGATCGTCGTGCTCAATGACAACGAGATGTCGATCGCGCCGGCGGTCGGCGCCTTGACGGGTTATCTCAATCGCATTCGCGAAGCCCATGGTTATCACCGCTTCAAAGACGAAGTGGAAGAGACGCTACTCTCGATTCCCGCACTCGGCGGAGCGCTGCATCACGCGGCGAAGACGATGAAGGATGCGATTGCCTCGGCGGTTTTGCCGGGTGCGCTCGTAAATGAACTCGGCTTCAAATACATCGGCTACGTAGACGGACACAACGTCAAGTCTTTGGTCAGAGCGCTCAACGAAGCCAAGCAAATCAAAGACGGCCCCGTCATCGTTCACGCGCTGACGACCAAAGGCAAAGGCCACCCGGCAGCGGAAAACGATTACTACAAGTGGCATGCGACCGGTCCTTTCGATCTGAAAACAGGCAAGCCGGTGAAGTCGGCGGCCAAGGCGCCAACCTATACCAAAGTGTTCGGCGAAACGTTGTGCGAGTTGATGGCCAGGGACGAGAAGGTCGTCGCCCTCACCGCCGCCATGCCGGACGGAACCGGTGTTTGCGATGCGCTGGAAAAGTTCCCCGAGCGATCATTTGACGTCGGAATCGCCGAGCAGCACTGCGTTACTTTCGCCGCCGGATTATCAGTCGAAGGACTGAAGCCGGTGTGCGCGATTTACTCGACTTTCCTGCAACGCGCGTTCGATCAGTTGGTCCACGATGTCTGCATCCAGGATCTGAACGTTAAGTTCTGCCTGGACCGCGGCGGCATCGCGGGCGGCGACGGCCCGACGCATCACGGTCTTTTGGACATCGCGTATCTGCGCGGCGTTCCGAACATAGTGGTGATGGCGCCGAAAGACGAAGGCGAAATGCGCGACATGATGTTCACGATGATCGAGCACGTCGGCCCCGCGGCGATGCGTTACCCGCGCGGTAACGGTATGGGCGTGCCCATCGATCAGCCGCCGCAGTTGCTGGAAATCGGCAAAGCCGAACTGCTGCGGGACGGCGGCGAAGTAGCAATCGTCGGGTATGGCTCGATGGTGCATCCGTCGCTTGAAGCCGCTGCGAATCTGGCGAAGGACGGCATTGAAACCACCGTCATCAACGCGCGATTCGTGAAGCCGCTCGACAGTGCTCTACTGCTGGCGCTGGCGCGCACCAAACGCCTGATTGTCACCGTGGAAGAAGCTTACCTGGCGGGTGGCTTCGGCTCCGCCATTCTCGAGTTGCTGGAAGAAAACGGACTTCAGGACAAGGTCAGCCTCGTTCGCATGGGGATTCCCGACCGCATCGTGACGCATGGTGATGCGAAACTACTGCTCGCCAAGTACGGCCTCGATTCGGATGGGATTTACACGCGCGTCAAAGAAGCCGTTGACGTCCTCGACGATCGCCGCGCGCAGCACCATAAGGTCATTGCCTGACCCCATATCCGGCACCAAGTCAGAACCACCTGCAGTAGCGGGCGGGCCCACAATCTCGCACTAGAGCGCTCCCATCGCTGTGAGAACCCTCACAACTCAAACCGCAGTACGCTTTTACAACTTAGAAACGTGAGGCCTTAGAGTTGCATCTAAACGCGTCGGACCGTTGCGTCCGTGATGAAATGAGCACCTCGAGAATAGAAGTTCCGTTGACACTCCCGCCGCCGCATTTCGATGACGATGCGACGATCGCCACGGCGCGGCAGGTGGTGCCGATCCAAGGCGCTCGGAAAACCGAAGGACGACGCAAGGTTCTAATTCTGTTGCCGCTGCTGCTGGCGTCAACTTTGTGCGGCGCCCTGGGCGCCATCGCGGTCAATTATTTTGAGCGACGGCGTGACACGACTCCGTCCGTTACGCAGCAGCAGGCGCTGCCAAATGTTTCGACGCCGGCCAAGACCGATCCGCCTCTGGTTGCCATCGCCCCGGAATTGAACGCAAAGGACACGGAGACTCAGGCTCCGGTTCAGCCGGAAACATCTTCAGTCATACCCGCTGACGGGCCGGCTCCTAAAAACGAGGCGCCAAAGATCGCAAAACGAGAAGACGCAGATCGGAAACCAGCCCCGCCTGCCGCAGTCAAACGCGAACCTACTCAGGACGCCGCCAAACTCGTCCGAAAGCGCAGGGTGCAGCCGGCAGATTCAGAGACTCCCATGAGACGAAATCGAAGAACCACCGCCAGCAGCATCGAGGATCTCTTCACCGGTCCAAATCCTTGAGTGGCCTGGTGCCCGTACTTTCACGGTCAAATCGTCGGCATTTCAGTCACAACAATTTGAGTATTGACCGCCTTGGGCGAGCGTGGCATTATGCCGCCTGAGGCGTACAGCAAGTTTTGCCCTTTCCTGGTTCGCCCGCCCCTTCCTCAATTTAATAAGCAGCCCGACTGACCCGGATTTTCGTGTGCTCGCGCGGTGCGGCGCGAGAGGAAGGCACCCCTATGAAGCGGCAATTTTTTTATGAGCGCGAATGCTGCCACCGTGACAGCGGAACCGATGGCGACACCTACAACGGAATATTCTTTATTCAGGCACTTCAGCGACTACAAAGTGACGACGCCGTGAAGATGGCCACCAAAGTATCTCCGTTCTATTGGGTCGATGCCCCAAGAGTCCTGGTTTGGCTTTGCAAACCGTGCGCGGCAGAGCTGTCGCTGATCGACTCGCCGCGGGCGGTGATGCAGGGCGCGCGGCGCTGAGTCGGAAGCCCGACCGTTAGGGAGGGCCAGAGATCTCAAAACAGATTTTAGATCTCAGTCTCAGATTTCAGATCTCAGATCTCAAATTTGAGATCTCATTCTGATACGATGACCGCATGCCGCGCGAGCGGATTGATAAACTTCTCGTCGATCGTGGTCTGGCCGATTCACGCACGAAGGCCCAGGCGCTGGTAATGGCCGGCGCGGTGCTGGTCGATGAGCAACTTGTCCGAAAGCCCTCAGAACTTTTCGACAAATCCCTAAACATCAGAATCAAGGACGAGGCGACATCCCGTTATGTCGGTCGTGGCGGATTAAAGCTGGACGCCGCCCTGCGCGAATTCAAGCTCGACGTCGATGGCCTGCTCTGCATCGATGTCGGAGCGTCAACAGGCGGATTCACTGATTGCCTTTTGCAGCACGGTGCGCGACGGGTGATCGCAATTGATGTCGGTCACAATCAACTCGATTGGAAAATTCGCAACGATCCGCGCGTGGCGGTGCGTGAGGGCGTCAATGCGCGTTACCTCAAACCGTCCGACTTTGATGAGCAGTTCACTCTCGCGACGATCGACGTTTCCTTCATTTCTCTGACGAAGATCCTGCCCGCGGTTGTTCCCCTTCTGACCGAGTCCGGTCGCATCGTCGCGCTAATCAAACCGCAGTTCGAAGTAGGCAAAGGCGAAATCGGTAAAGGCGGCATCGTGAAGGATCCCGCGCAGCATCAGCGCGTCGTTGAGGAAATCAATGCGGCTGCCGAATCGCTCGGCCTAAAAACCACTGGTGTAATCGAATCTCCCATTAAAGGCGCCGACGGCAATGTGGAATTCCTTGCGCTGTACGTGAGGTCAGAACCACCGGCGGTCGCGGGTCGTTGATCCAAGCCGTCACGAACAAACATCTATTTTTGGGCTGATGGTGAACCAGGCTTCTTGATAGGGAAGATCAAGCACCCGCTACCGCAGGTGGTACTGACCTCAATTTTGTGGTTAATTAGGCACTCGCAGACCGACATGCCCGCCCTCAAACGCATCGGCGTTGTCGTTAAACCGCATCAGCCGGATGCGCTTGCCACGCTTTGTCGCCTCACTGAGTGGCTCAATAAACTAAACGTCAGCCTTGTCGGAACACCCGAGCTCGATCATGAGCGCATCGAGCACGAAACCGGCTGCGCCGTCCCGATCATTGAGAACGATGAGATTGCGCGACAAGTCGATCTCATGCTGGTGCTCGGCGGCGACGGCACGATGATCGCGACGTCCCGCCTCATCGGCGACACCGAAGTGCCCGTCATGGGTGTGAACTATGGCGGACTTGGTTATCTCGCCGAGTTTCGCATCGAAGAACTGTTCACTGCCCTCGAGGCAATCCTCGCAGGCGACTTCAAAGTGGAACGGCGCCTGATGTTGTCGGTTGAGTTGCGTCGCGGCGACGACGTTGTCACTCGCAATCGCGTGCTGAATGACGTGGTCGTTAACAAGTCGGCCCTCGCTCGCATCATCGAGATCGAAACATATTTGGATGGACAATTCGTGAATTCATTTCGCGCCGACGGCCTGATCGTGGCGACGCCGACCGGCTCGACGGCCTACAATCTTTCGGCCGGCGGCCCAATTATTTTTCCTTCGATGAACGCGGTCGTCATCACGCCCATCTGTCCGTTCACGCTTTCGAACCGGCCCATCGTTGTACCTGACGATTCATTGATCGAGGTGCGTTTGAAGACCGAAAAGGAAGAAGTCGCCCTGACCCTGGATGGTCAGGTTGGTTTCCCTTTGGCCGCCGGTGATCGCGTCGTCATTCGCAAAAGCAAGACCAGCTTTAATCTGGTGCAGCCCAAGAATCGGAACTACTTTGATCTGCTGCGCGACAAATTAAAGTGGGGACGATAGTACTCAGTGTGCAGTGTGCAGTGAGCTTGTAGGCAGTAGCCCGACCAAGCGGGGTTCCCGCGCGAGCATCTGGCGTGGTGCTCGCTAGAGAGGGCGTGAGAGTCGAACTCCAAACGCGAGGCTGAAAACGACATGGCCGATAAAAAAGACAAACCAACCAAAGCGAAACTCGATGCCGACGCATTTGAACGCGAGCTGACCACCGACCTCGACGCGGAAACACCGGACAAGCCTAAAGGCCTGGCGTTGCACACGCGCATTCTAATCGGGCTGGCAGTCGGTGTCGTTGCCGGCGTTACCGTCAATGCGATCTTCGGAGGTGACCATCCGCGCGTCGCTTGGGTGATCGATCATTTCACAAATCCTATCGGCCAGCTTTTCCTTCGCCTTCTGTTAATGATCGTGGTGCCGCTGGTTTTTGCTTCTCTGGTAGTCGGCGTTGCCGGCATTGGCGACATCCGAAAACTGGGGCGAGTCGGAGTGAAATCGTTTGCCTACTGTTTAATTCTTTCGGCGATCTCGGTGGTCATCGGCCTGACGCTGGCGAACACGATCAAGCCGGGTACGCGCGTCGATCCTGCAACCCGGGCGGCGCTTGAAACACGTTACAGCACAGATGCGACGAAGCAGGTCGAGGCAGCGAAGAAGGGCGCCACAGTTAAAACGCCTCTGATGCAGGTGGTTGAGACGATCGTGCCATCGAATCCTTTCGCCGCAATCTCGGGCGTACCGTCAAATCCCAGCCAGGCAACCGAGCCCGCCAATCCGAACATGCTCCACCTGATGTTCTTCGGGCTCGTGATCGGTATTGCCGTCACGCTTCTGCCCATAAGCGTAACCGCGCCTTTCCTGAGTTTCATGCAAGGGCTCTATGAAATCACGGCCAAGATCATCGAGATGATCATGAAGTTTGCGCCGTTTGCGGTCGCGTGCCTGCTGTTCAATAACACGGCGCGCTTCGGTCTTGACCTGTTGCAGGCGCTCGGATGGTTCGTCGTCACTGTGCTGGTGGGACTCTCTCTGCACATGTTTGGCGTGTACTCATTGTCGGTGTGGCTCTTGTCGCGCCTGTCGCCGATCGAGTTCTTCCGGCGCATCAAGACGGTGATCCTCACCGCGTTTTCTACTTCATCTTCGAACGCAACGCTGCCGACGGCTTTGCGTGTTTCGGAACAGAACCTGGGCGTCCCGCAGGAAATCAACAGCTTCGTTTTGACCGTGGGCGCCACGGCGAATCAGAACGGCACCGCCTTGTATGAAGGCGTGACGGTCCTGTTTCTCGCGCAACTTGCCGGGGTCGATCTGACGATCGGCCAACAGTTGATGGTGGTGTATCTGGCGATCCTCGGTGGCGTGGGTACCGCGGGAATTCCTTCCGGGTCGATTCCCTTCATCATCGGCGTCCTGGTGACGATTGGCGTCAATCCGGCGCTGATTGCGATCATTCTTGGCGTCGATCGCATCCTGGACATGTGCCGCACAACTCTGAATGTAACCGGAGATATCACCGCGGCAACTTACGTCGCGCGCTCGGAAGGTTATGAGCTGTTAAAGCCTCATGATCCGGCCATTGTCCGCGCGGGAGTCGGGCGGGCGACTTAGGTCGGGTACGCACGCTATGGCGTACAGCATGCCGATGGGCAGCATGAAGATTTCTACACAGGACTGAAACAGCCTGCGCAACTTTCCCGCTGAAGATACGCTGATTGAGCCATGCTTTTTCCGATAGGTGACGAAAACACAGATCGCCACACGACGCCGTTCGTAAACTACGTTTTGATCGGCATCAATCTACTGGTGTTCGTATTTCTGCAAGGGCTCGGCTCAAACGATAATTTCACCTACGCATACTCAACCGTCCCGGCGGAAATCATCAGCGGCCGCGACATCACCACACCCAATCGAACGCTCGAGCATCCGGTCACCGGGCAAGTCGTGGAAATACCTGGCCTGCAACCGACGCTGGTTCCGGTTTGGTTCACGCTGATCACCTCGATGTTCATGCACGGCGGCATCGCGCACATTTTCGGCAACATGCTCTTTCTTTGGATCTTTGGCGACAACATCGAAGACCGACTAGGCCACGTACGGTACATAATCTTTTATCTGGTCTGTGGCGTGCTGGCGAGTCTTGCCCATGTGTTCACAACCGTCGCGTTTGCATCGCAGGAAGCGAGCATGCTGATTCCCAGCTTGGGCGCATCGGGCGCGATTTCCGGCGTGCTTGGCGGGTACCTGCTGCTTTTTCCGACGAAGAAGGTGACGGTACTTATCTCGTATTTCATAACCCCGGTTCCCGCGTTTGTCGCGATCGGCTTGTGGTTCGTGTTCCAGATCATCAACGGCCTAGGCATGCTCGGTTCCGGTAGCCAGGCGGGCGGGGTGGCCTACGCCGCGCACATCGGTGGGTTTGTCGCCGGATTGGTTCTTATTAAGTTTTTCACCATCGGCCGTTCGACCAGTGATTCTCAAGCCCCGCGCGGGTATTATGAACAGTGATGAGCGCGCCAATATCCGCACCCAACCAACAAGGCCTGAATATTCAATCAACCCCGCGCGAAGAGATGCAGCTCTATCCGCTGGATACGTTCGCGTACGAGTTCCCCGGCAAGCAAATCAAGATCGAGTTCGAGATTCCTGAGTTCACCTGCGTCTGCCCCTTCTCAGACTTTCCCGACTTCGCCACGATTCGAATCGAATACGTTCCGAACGAGCGCTGCATAGAGCTGAAGAGTCTGAAGCTCTATATCAACTCTTTTCGCGACGTGAAGGTCTTTCACGAGCACGTCATCAACATGATCCTCGAAGATTTTGTGAAGGCGTGCGATCCGCTCAAGGTAGAAATTGAAGGCGACTTTAACGTCCGCGGGAACATCAAAACCACGGTCAAGGCCGAATACAAGAAAGCAGTGAGCAGTGAGCAGTGAGCAGTGAGCAGTGAGCAGTGAGCAGTGAGCAGTGAGCAGTGAGCAGTGAGCAGTGAGCAGTGATGAACGAATCCGTAATCACAACAGTTGCAATACTTTTCCTCCTCGTCATTGTCGGCGGGATTTTCCTGATCATCGCGAAGCGCGTGCTGCGACTGGCACTAAAATTCGCGTTTGCGATGGCGCTGGTCTTCATGCTGGTTGCGGGTGGCGCAGTAGGCTGGTGGCAAGGTTGGTTTTCCTCGTCATCCTCATCCGCGCGTCGTCCGGCAGTGCAGACCAATCAACGGTCAAACACTAATCGCCGACCCTCCTCACGTTAGGTCTAAACTCAAATCATGAACATTGAAGTTGAACACTGGGGCGAGGCGAGCCCGCCCAATCCCGCGGAATTACGCGCGCTGCTGCAAGACGAAGGTTACAGTGTGTTCGAATGGACTGACGCGCCGGGAACAAAGTACGGTCCGCACTCTCATTCCGAAGATCAGTCGCACTGGATTCTCAGCGGTGAACTTGAGCTGCGGGTGGGACACGAGACCTACAGGCTGCGGGCCGGCGATCGAGACTATCTTCCTGCCAACACAATGCACTCGGCTTTTGTACCCGGTGACGAGCCGGTGACATATCTAATCGGCGCGAAGCACTGACGTGAGAAGTCGGTAGGGTGGCGCGTCCCCGAGGCTTTCCCGTCCCACACGTTCGGCTAGTTTCCGGATCCGACCTTACGAGATCTCTTTCGGACGACCACAATCGCCCCCGCGCCGCCAACCAACAAAACAGCGAGTCCAACCGGTAAAGCAACCCACAAACGCGATGGTTCAGCGCTCGCTGAAACAAACATTTGCGCCGGTGACGCTGGCTGAGCACTACGGTGATAAGCTTCAGTTTCCGCAGCGGCAATGGCAGCTTCCAGAGTCATGCGCCGCTCTTCATGCCGTTGCAATTGTTTCGCGACGCCGTCTCTTTCGATTGTCAACGTTTTGCGCCGATGCTCGCGCAACTCTTCCGGACGCGTCGAGCCCACACCAGCCAGCGACCGCTCGATATTTTCGGGTTTGATCGCTTCGTTAAGTTGTGCCAGCCGCGCGCGCAATTCGGTTTCTTTCAACTGAACTTCGTTCAGCTCCTGTCTCAGCCGCTCAAGTCTGGCGGTCGCATCCTGAGCCGCGAGCTGCGCTGTGAATAGCAAAGCCGTACACAGGACGGCTAGTCTGATTACGCTTCTCATAAACATCTCCTCAATTCAGATAGCGTCAAATCATCGCGTTTTGTTGCATGCCTCCGGCAAAGTTGTTTTCCGGAGAAATATGCCGAATTGAGACGCACTGATTGCCTGCGATTCTACCAGTCAGTACCACCCTGCGTCAGCAGGTGGGATAAGGACTCATTCCGAGTGCAGTGTTTGTCCCACTCGCTCACGCGAGTGGTACTGACCTCATGTTTGTGGCTAAATCTCCCTGACCCATGAACACGCAGTACGAACTCGTCACCACCCCGGAACAACTCCGCCGCGCCGTCGATCAACTCGCAAATCGACAGGTTATTGGTCTGGACACGGAAACCACGGATCTCGATCCATATGTGTCGCGGTTGCGGCTGATTCAACTGGCGACCAACGAAAATGTTTTCATCATCGATCTCGACAAGTTTTCCGGTTTCGATCTGAAGCAGAGTGACGAGTTGGCGCCGCTCCGCAGGTTGATCACGTCGGCACGTCCGATCAAGATCGCCCACAACGCAAAGTTCGACGCGAAGTTCATCAAGCACAACTTCGGCGTTGATATCGGTGGATTATTCGACACTCTGCTCGCCAGCCAGCTCGTGTCCGCCGGCGACATCGAAGAGCGGCATGGCCTGGAAGCCATCGCCGGTCGTTACCTGAACGAAGCGGTCGATAAATCAGAACGATTAAGCAACTGGGAGTTCGAACTTTCCGAGTCGCAGTTGCAGTACGCTGCGCGCGACGCCGCGGTGTTGATTCCGCTGCGCGAAAAGCTGGTGGAAAAGATCAAGTCGAACGATTTGATTGATTGCGCGAAGCTCGAATTTGACTGCGTGATGCCGGTCGTTGACATCGAGCTGACCGGGTTCTACATGAACAAGCATCGCTGGCTCGAACAACTGGCGATTGTTGAGGAGCGGCGCGGGGAACTCGCGAACGAATTGCAGGAGATGCTGGGCGAAGGCGCCGCGCAGGCTTCTCTGTTTGGACCGCCACGCGCGAACATCAATCTGGATTCACAACAGCAGGTGACTGAAGCGCTGAATCGACTTGGCATTCCCCTTCCCGACTCGACGCGCAATTGGAAGTTGCAGCCGCTCGCGTTGCAATATCCGGTCGTGGCCAAGCTCCTTGAGTACCGCACGATGCAGAAGGCCCTGACCAGCTACGGCCAGAACATGATTGAGTTCATCAATCCGAAGACGGGCCGCCTGCACGCAGACTTTCGTCAGATCGGCGCGCCGACCGGCCGCTTCGCCTGCACTAATCCGAACATTCAACAGGTGCCGCACGCGGCTGAGTATCGTCGCTGCTTCACGGGTTATCCGGAGGGGCGGCGATTGATCATCGCCGACTACTCGCAGATTGAGCTGCGCATCTTGGCCGAGTTTTCCGGCGATGAAGCGTTCACGAATGCATTCAAGTCCGGCGCGGATCTGCATCGCGTCACCGCCGCCCAGGTGTTCGGCGTCGCTGAGGATCAGGTCACGAAAGAGCAACGCGATTTCGCGAAGCGTTTAAACTTCGGCGTCGTTTACGGCATCGGCGCGAGCAGGTTTTCGCTGATGACCGGCGTCGGCGTGTCGGACGCTGAAAACATCCTGCGCCGCTACTTCTCGACCTACCGTGGCTTAGATACTTATTTGCGAGAATCGGCGAATCGCGCCGTGGATGAAAAGCAGGCGCGCACCGGGTCCGGACGTATGGTTCGCTTCAACTACGACCCATCAGATCGTCAGCAGGTTTCTATGACGCAACGCAACGGAAAGAACGCGCCAATTCAAGGGACCAGCGCTGACATCTTAAAACGCGCGCTACGCCTGCTGAACGACGAACTACGCGACACGTCGGCCCAAATCGTGAACATCATCCACGACGAAATTGTCGTCGAAGTTAACCAAGGCGAGGCCGAATCCGTGGCTGCGAAGGTCGAGCGCGCCATGATCTCTGCCGGCGAAGAATACGTGCACAACGTCCCGGTTACTGTTGAATCTCACATTGCCAGCGAGTGGACAAAGTAATGGCGGTACGCACGCCCCTGGCGTGCTATTGGGTACGCACGCCTCCGGCGTGCTAATGATTGCGCCGGTTCAGAGCCCGCCGGAGGCGTGCGTACCGCGTTGAAAGCACGCCGGAGGCGTGCGTACCAATATGCTGATCGATTCATTCGCACCCACACCTGACGCGGTCGAAATTCACAGCATAGTCATTAACGCGTCGCGCGCGACTGTATATCGCGAACTCAGGACTGCCGATCTCGGTCAATCGGTCATCATCAAGTCGCTGCTCGCGTTGCGTTCCATTCCGGGATACATCGCCCGTCCCTGCGCGATACCGCAGAATCGTCAAATCACAATGCAGACTCTGATGGACTCCGGCTTTGGTCTGCTCGCTGAGAACCCGGACGATGAGATTGTCCTGGGAATAACGGGAAGGTTCTGGCGGCCCGCCGGGAATGTCTCGCCATTTAATCGGCCGGATTTTGATCGACCGGTGAGCGCAGGATTTGCCCGCGGCGTCTGGAATTTTAGCGTTAGCGAACCAACCCCAGGACAGACCCTTCTTAGGACTGAGACCCGAGTTACATGTGGCGACCCGGCCAGCCGGCGAAAGTTTCTTGTCTATTGGCTTGTTGTGCGGCCTTTCAGCGGGCTGATTCGTTTGATAATGCTCAGGAGCGTGCGAAAAATCGTGGAGGGCCGATAGTTCCCTCTCCCTCTGGGAGAGGTTAGGTAAGGGTCCGAACGTTAGCTGAAAAGAAGTATTTTTCGTTTTTTGCCTTCGCGCTAGCTTCGCCCCTCACCCCATCCCTCTCCCAGAAGGAGAGAGGGAAACATGTCATATAATCCGGCCGCCGCGTGCGACTAATTCACTGAACACGGCGCTATACCGTGAAAACACAGCAGAACGACATGGTTGAGCTCCAGGATGAGCTCGAAAAATTGCATAGCGCCAGTTTCGGCTGGGCCTTGAGTTGCTGCCGTCGCGACCACGCCGAAGCCGAGGAAGTCTTGCAGACGGTCTATTTGAAAATTCTGGAAGGTAAAGCGAAATTCCGCGGCGAGTCGAGCTTGAAGACATGGCTCTTCGCGGTGATTCGCAAGACAGCGATCGGCGAGTATCGGAAGAAGCTTTTGCGGAATCTGGTGTTCATCGGCGGCCTGGAAAAGCGCGACGATGCGCCGTTGGTCGATGCGCCTGGCGCGGCTTTTGAAACCTCCCAAATTCAGAAACAGTTTAGGGCCGCGCTGGCCAAATTGCCGCCGCGACAACGCGAAGTGCTGCACCTGGCGTTCTACGAAGACATGAGTTTGAGTGAAGCCGCGGTCATCATGGGAATTTCCATTGGCAGCGCGCGGCAACATTATGAGCGTGGCAAGAAACACTTGCGCGAATGGCTAAGCGGAACGGAAACGGAAAATGGAATTGTCTGGCGAAGAAAAGAAACTCCAAGCGCTGTTTAGCGAGCTGAAGACGGCGGACGAAGAAGCCGCGCCGCGATTCGCGCGCGTGTGGAATCGCGCGACGCCGGCGGCCCGGCGCGCTTTCGTCTTCAATCCGGCGTTTGTCGCCGCGGCCGCGCTGCTGGTTTGCGCCGTCATTTCGCTTGCAGTTTGGTCGCGATACCGACCGGAGACACAACCGGCCATCGTGCGCATCGGGATACCGGTTGCGCCTAACACAGAAAAATCGACAGTGCCGCCAACTGTCCCAGCCGGAATTCCTGCGACAACACCGACGAAAGAGAACACGACTGCGCGTCGTAACCGAACGACCGCGCGGCGAAACTCAATTCAGCTTGCCGTGAACCGCAAGCTGACGCGCGAGGCAAAAGCGATTTCCGATTGGCAGTCGCCGACTGCGGCTTTGTTGAGTTCGTCGAGTGACGAACTGTTTAGTTCCCTGCCGCAATTGAACGAAAACGCGAACGGGCTGCAATCGTTCCTGCCGAACCGCCCGAACTAGTTTTCTAAAGGAGAGACTTGATGAAGAAAGTATTGGGACTTCTGATCGTAGCCGCGGCTTTCGCTTTGAGCGTGGTTCCGGCTATCGCACAGGAACCGCCGCAGCAACCGGAACCATCGCAACCGCGCACACCAAAGCCGATGCACGACCCGTTTGGCAGCATGTTTCCGCCGGAGATGGTCATGCAGAACCAGCGCGAGTTGGGTCTGACCGATCAGCAGAAGACGTACATGCGGACTGAGATCGGCAAGACCTCGGCCCGCTTCAACGATTTGCAGTGGCAATTGCACGACGCGATGGAAGTGCTGCACGAAACCATGAAAGCGAGCCAGGTCAATGAACAACAGGCGCTGGCCCAGCTCGATCGAGTGCTCGAGACTGAACGCGAGATAAAACGCCTGCACATGGAACTGGCGATCAAGATCAAAAACAATCTGACGCCTGAGCAGCAGCAGAAACTACACAGCCTGCGACGTGTTCGCGATCCCGGGCCGCGCGGAATGGGTCCGGGACACGGACCGGGCCATGGACCGGGTGACAGCCCAGGTGTCCGCCGGCCGGGTGGACCGGGGATGGGTCCGGGAGGCGGACCGCCGCGACCACCACAACCAAACTTCTAAGGCAATCAGACGTTCAAACCAGCCCGCGAGATCCGACGACGTGTTCGGTTCTCGCGGGTTTCATTTTTTAAGGGCGGTCAGAATCCCGACGCGCGTCGGGAGTAGCGGGGTGGTTGTTTTCGTACTCTGCTGTGATTGAATTCAACCACCTGCTAACGCCGGTGGTTCTGACTGCGCTTCGATTTCCGAAACAATTCGTCCCGTCGCGCGTTCTTGAACACGCTGGGTCATCGCTGACGCACGCGCAAATGAACCTGATATACTCCGACCGCAATGGCTGAATTTGTTTGTCGTTTAGGAACTCCGGCGGGCGAGATCGTCACGCGCACAATTGAGGCGTCGGCTGTACATGAAGCACGCGCGCGGCTCGAGCGCGAAGGCTTCAAAGTCTTCCACATCACTCCTCCGAAAGTGGAAGGCGCAACCACATTCACGAGAGTCAGTGGCGGAAGTGGTCGCACTAAGGTTAAGGCCAACGACTTTCTGCTTTTCAATCAACAACTCGCAGCCCTGTTGCGCGCGGGCATTCCTATCCTCCAGGCGATTTCCATGTTGCGACGCCGCGCTACTTCGGTGCGGCTGCGCGCCGTGCTTGAGGCTGTCGAAGACGCAATTCGCGGCGGCGCGGCCCTCTCTCAGGCATTCGCGGCGCAAGGCCCAATCTTCCCCCGGATCTACACCGCGTCGATTCTTGCCGGCGAACGTTCGGGCGCGTTGGACGAAGTTTTGTCGCGGTACGTGAACTACATGCGACGGTCCGTCGCCCTGCGTCGAAAGATTCGCGGCGCGTTGGCGTATCCGCTGTTTCTGCTGCTCGCGTCGCTTAGCATGGTTGTGTTTCTGATTGTGTATGTGGTCCCCAAAATGTCCGATTTGTTCGCGGGCTTTGGTGGAAAATTGCCATTCATAACGCAGGTCGTGCTGACCCTCTCCGGCTGGCTGACCGGAAATATTTTCTGGCTGGCGCCGCTTGTGATCGTCAGCGCAGTCGGTATCGGCATCTGGTCGCGTACGCTCGGCGGAAGACTGACGATCGATCGGCTGAAGTTGAAGATTCCCATCGCAGGGAAGTTGCTGGTGCAATTGTCTGTGGCCCAGGCCGCGCGATCGCTCGCCACCCTGCTCGCCGGCGGCATCACGCTGGTTGAGTCATGGGAGATCGCGGCTGAATCGATCACAAATCTCGAATTGCGCCGGCGCAGCTCGGCGATTTTGCCGATGATTCGCGAAGGTCAATCGTTCACGGAAAGCCTGGAATCAGCCGGATGGCTGCCCGCTCTGGCGATCGACATGATCGGAATCGGCGAGCGATCGGGCAGCTTGCGCGAGATGCTCGATGAGGTCGCAACCTTCTATGACGCCGAAGCAGAAGTGAAATTAGAGCAGTTGACGACCACACTTGAGCCTGCGATCCTTGTCTTGATGGGCGGCATCGTAGTGGTGATTCTGTTGGCGATCTATCTCCCGATTATCGAATCGATCTCCGGCGGCCCAATGATAAAGCGGTAAATATGAAGCAGTTTTCTGAAGAACAGACCGAAAAGACCGTCACGGACCCTGTCCCAAACAACGGGGGCGCGCCGGCTGACGACGACCTCCCGCAAGCCATCGAGCCACCGGAAGTGCGCCAGGCGAAGGACCTCGCCCGGCGTTATCGCCTGCCCTTCGTGAACCTGCTGCCGCAGGACGGCGAGTCACCCATCGATTATGCCCTTTTGAGCGAAATTCCCGTCGATCTGATGGTGCGCAACCAGTTTGTGCCGCTGCGACGTGAGAACGGAAAGCTGCACATCGCGATGGCCGATCCGACGGATTTGGATCGGCTGGATGATCTCGCCGGAGCGCTGAGAACGCGTCTGGTTCCACATGTCGCGACCGCAGGCGCAATCGACGTGGTGCTGCGCAAAGGCGATGCGACCCAACGCGTCCTGCAGGAGGCCGCCTCAGGTTTTCGCATTTCGCTGGTGCGCGAGACTGAGGCGGGTGAAGAGGTTCTGGATCTCGATCGGCTCGCCACCGACAGCGAGATGTCGCCGATCATCAAGCTGGTCGACACGGTCATCTACAATGCGATGGAATCGCGCGCCTCGGATATTCATATCGAAACGCGCGACACCGAAGTGCAGGTCAAGTACCGCATCGATGGCGCGCTTTATCAAAAAGTCGATCCCATCGATCTCGCCTATCACCAAACATTGATCTCGCGTATTAAGGTCATGTCGGAACTCGACATCGCCGAACGTCGCGTGCCGCAGGACGGCCGCTTCCGCGTTCGTTACAAAGGCCGGAACGTGGACTTCCGCGTTTCGATCATGCCCACGGTACACGGCGAAGACGCTGTCATTCGTATTCTGGACAAGGAACAGATCAATGAGTCCTTTAAGAATCTCGATCTCGACGTGGTCGGTTTCGATCCGGAGGATTTGCGAAAGTTCCGGCGCTACATTGCTGAGCCGTACGGGATGGTGCTGGTAACCGGACCCACCGGTTCGGGTAAAACGACGACGCTGTACGCAGCGCTCAACGAAATCCGCAATGAAGAAGACAAGATCATCACCATCGAAGATCCGGTTGAATATCAACTGCACGGCATCACGCAGATTCCGGTGAATGAAAAGAAAGGTCTGACCTTCGCGCGCGGCTTGCGCTCGATTCTGCGTCACGATCCGGACAAGATCATGGTCGGTGAAATCCGCGATGAAGAGACGGCACAGATCGCCATTCAGTCCGCGCTGACCGGCCACCTGGTTTTCACGACTGTTCACGCGAACAACGTGATCGACGTCATCGGCCGCTTTCTGAACATGGGGGTCGAGCCTTACAACTTTGTTTCGTCACTCAACTGTGTTCTGGCGCAACGGCTGGTGCGCATCCTGTGCACGATCTGCCGGCGTCCCTATCACCCTTCGGACACTGAGTTGATCGAATCGGGCCTGCAACCGGACGAGCATCGCAATCGAGTGTTCTATATGAATACCGGATGCGAGAGCTGCAATCACACCGGCTATCGGGGCCGCACCGCGATTCACGAGCTGCTGGATTTGAGTGACAACATCCGCGAGATGATCGTGGAACGTCGTCCCGGCTCGGAAGTTCGGCGCGCGGCAGAGGCTGAAGGCCTCACCAGCCTGCGTGAATCGGCTCTGAAAAAGATCTTTACCGGTGTTTCCACTCTCCATGAAATCAATCGCGTGACATTCGTCGAAGAGGTGAATTTGAACACTCAGCGATAGAGCCTTTCCCCGTAATAATCGCCAAAATAGAACTTGTTCCACTTTCCATCTCTTAAAAAGCTTCCGAGTTTCTGTTAAACTGCGCTAGTTTTTCGGTCATTGAGGAACCGAGTGTGTGCCGCTCGCGTGTAACGAGCAGTGAACCGGGGCTAACCGGCATCAAAGGTAGCCAAACCTCCGAAAGGTAATACTTATGAAAACGCAGACCCGTAATCCGATTGTTTCCCTTGTTGTCGTCCTGTGCCTGCTGGTTGTGCCGTTGACGGCCTTTGCCAAGAAGGGCCGGGACCATTTCAAACGCGGCCTGAAGCACGAGCAAGCGCAGCAATGGGACAAAGCGGCGCAGGAATACACGCTCGCGCTGGCGTCTGATCCGTCGAACGCGGAGTTTCAGCTTCATTACCGGCGCGCGATCTTCAATGCGTCGCAGATGTTCATGCAGCAGGGACGCGCACTGGCAGAGCAGCGGGACTACATCGGAGCTTACAACGCGTTTCGCCAGGCGTTTGGTTACGACCCGGTAAATCAATTAGCTGTGTCTGAGATGGAGCGCATGCTGCGTCTTCAGGAGGTTAAAGAAGGCGGCGCGGTCAAGAGTAACGGAACCGCGACGGAGGGTACCGGTGGCACGCCGGCCGGGGCCTCAAAGCCGGGTGAAGAGCCATTGCCGCCGTCTGCGCTGCCGGGACAAATCCGTCAGGGAAACTTCAACGGCGATCTGAAGCATTACATTCGCACGCTCGCCGAACAGTTGGGCCTGAACGTTGTTTTCGACAAACAGTCTTTCGCGCAACCGCGGACGCTTGAGATGGTGCTGAACCATCCCGTCACGACTGCCAAAGCACTGGACTACATCTTCTTGCAGGAGAGCTTGTTCTTCCAAAAGCTGGATCGACACACGATCCTCGTCGCCGACCAGGCGCGTCGGCCGCAGTATCAGCAGTTAGTTGTGCGCACGTTCTTTATCTCGAACGCCGATCCGGAAAAGGTGAAGACGCTCATCGGGCAGGCGTTACCGGCGTCGGTGGGACGCCCTTCGATGATTGTCGTCGCCGACAAGGACACGAACAGTTTGACCGTCCGCGATACGGCTGAGAACGTGAGGCTAATCGGCGAACTCATTCAGAGTATCGACAAAGATCGCGCGGAAGTTGTCATGGACGTGGACATCTATGAAGTCTCACAGTCCGATTTGCTGCAGTTCGGCAATCAGATCGGCGGACCCGGGCTCTTCAACCTTGGCGGGTCACCCGGCCTCAGCGTCCTCAGTAGTTCCGGTGCGGTAAACAGTTCTCAACCAGGCGTAAATCTCAGCAGCATTGTCGGACAAGTACCGACCGCGCTGGCGGCGGCGTTGGTCATTCCGTCGTCTGTCTTCCACGCATTTCAATCGAAAGACAACACGAAACTAATTGCATCGACGCAGGTGCATGCCTTCAACGGCGAAGAATCAAAGGCGCGCATCGGACAACGCGTGCCCGTGCAAACGGCGCAGGCTTATCCGTTCGGCGTCCAGACCGGCACGCCTCAGCCCGGCACGGGAGGCTTTCCGTCAGGCGGTTTTCCCGTCATCAACTATGAACCGACGGGACTGACGCTTACCTTCACGCCGCAGGTGTTTCCGAATCTGGACGTGCAAGTGAAGATGAACATCGAGTCAAAGGACGTGCTCGGTGCGAGCACCCTGACGCCGACATTCACTGAACGGACAATTACCGGAACTGCGCGCGTGCAGAACAATCGGACCATGCTGCTGGCGAGTGTCTCGCAGGACGTTGAGACAAAGGGGCGTTCGGGACTGCCTGTCCTCGGCGGCCTCCCGATCGTGGGACGACTGTTCACCTCGCCGACGCGGAACAATCGTCGGGTTGATATCGTGATCGCGGTCACGCCACGCGTGCTGCGTGCACCGGCGCTGACTCCGCGTGACGAAGAAATGCGACCGAGCGGTACTCTGCAATCGCCGACGACCGGGTCGCTTGAAGCAATGCTGCGCGAGAACTATCGCGAAGAACAGATACTCGCGGCGCGCCGCATACCAAAAGAAGTGAATGTTCAGTTGCCTGACGCGCCGGCGTATGTTCCGGCGGCCGGGGCTGAAACACAGACGCAAGCAGCGGCCAACAATGGGGCGGCGACACAAACAACGCCGACACAAACAACGCCCACCCAAACAACGCCGACCCAAACAACGAACGTTGCCCAGAATAACGGCAGCGCCGCGAAGACAGAGCCGGCAGTGACAACAAATCAAGCGACGGTCGTGAACGGCACAAATTCGCCGGCCGCAAACGATTCGACGATGCCGCAACCGAAAGCAGCGGCTTCGTTCGCGCCGCAAACTCCGGCTACTGAGACAAACAAACTTGACGTGGCGTCCGCAATCAAAAGTGTCGTCACGCCGAATACTGAAGTCACTGCGACGTCGGCCAGTGCAAAGACCGAAGCAAATGTGACGGCGCCCGTCGAAGACCTCGCGCCGAAACCGGCGGTGACTGAGGCGACAGCGAAGTCAGCCCCACTGCCCGCCGTCATCGAATTGGGATTCCCCTCTGAGACAGCGGAGGTCACGGTGGGCGAGAAGCGTCAACTCTCGCTTGATTTGAATTCGCCGGCGCCGCTGGGCGTCGCGGTCGTGATGCTTCGGTTTGATCCGAACATTTTGAAAATCACAAACGTCACGGCTGGAAAGATTCTGACCGACGCGAAAACCGGGGCGACTATTTCCGTCATGAAGAATGAGGGCGGCGTCTTGCTCGTGTCGATTGCGCCGGCGGCCGGCGCCACGATCTCGGGCGCAGGCGCGCTCCTCAATCTTGAAGTTGAGGGTCTCGCCGGTGGCAACAGCTCGCTCGCCTTCGATCTGGCGAGTGTCCACATCGTCACTGCCGACGGCAGCGCTTCGGTAGTGCAGGTGGCTTCACCGGCAACAGTGACAGTGAAGGCGGCGGCGGCAGCCGTGAAGCCGTAACGTATGAAGGTCAGCACCAGGCATTCCATTCGACCGGCAACGCGCGCCGCGCGACTCCCGCAACGCGGGTTCACCCTCATCGAGTTGGTGATCACGGTTTTCGTGTTGGCGATTCTGACGCTCGGCGTGATTCCTCTGGTTCAGGTTTCCGCCAAACGTCAGAAAGAGGAGGAACTGCGCGCATATTTGCGCGAAATGCGCGAGGCCTTCGACCAGTTTCACCGCGAAGGTGTAGTCGGGGCTCAGATGCAAACGATGCAACCTGGCAGTACGGCCCAACAGGAGCAAGCGCCGCGGCCGCCGCAAGCACAAAACCAGGCGAGTATTTTCGGAGACCCGCGCGTCCGGGTTTTCATTAGCGACCAGACAATCTTTGGCGTCGATAACCCGGATCGATATCCGCCCGATCTGGAAACGCTGGTCAACGGCGTCGATGTATTGCCGATCACGGCAGGTGGTCTGGGGCGTCGGGGACAAATGGGCGTCTCCGCGACCGATGCGGCCAGCCCGGACTCAGTGATTCCGAAGATCAAGATTTATCTGCGCCGCATCCCCGTCGATCCAATGACGGGTAAGGCCGACTGGTGCCTTAGGTCGTCCTACGATACTGCCGACACCTCGTGTGATGGTTGGGGAGGCGAGAACGTTTTCGATGTTCGTTCAAGATCTGAGGGCACGGCGCTGAATGGAACAAAGTATCGTGACTGGTAAGCGAGCAGAGGGCAAAGGGCAAAGGGGAAAGGGTAGAGAGAAGCGCTTTGCCCTTCGCCCTTGGCTCTTTGCCGCCGCGCGGCAGCGCGGATTCACCCTCCTGGAACTGATGATCGTAATTTCGATCATCATCATCCTGGCGGCGGTGGCCCTGCCCCAATATCACAAGACGATCATGCACGCGCGCGAAACCGTCCTGCGCGACGATCTTTACCGGATGCGCTCGCTCATCGATCAATACGGGGCCGACAAGGGAAAGCTGCCGCAGTCGCTGGACGACCTCGTCAGTGCCGGCTACATGCGTGAAGTTCCCACCGACCCGATCACCGAACAGAAAGACTGGAATATCGAGGTCGGCGAAGACCCTTATTCCAGCGAAGGCGGCAGCGGTATCCGCGACATCCACAGCACGTCTCCCGAGGTTTCGACCGAGGGTACGCCGTACAGTCAATGGTAAAAACGTCAGTTGTCAGTCGTCCGTTGTCAGTCGTGAATGCGTACGACTGAAGTAGCTACTGACAAATGACAACCGACAACTGACAAATGCTGGACAAACTCCTCCAACCACGATTTCCCTCGGCGGCCGTCGGCATTGAAAGCAGTGCGGCATCAGTAGTGCAGCTTGACCGCGCGCGCGGCTCATTTGTACTCAAGCGCGCCGCCACGGTGAACCTTCCGGCGAACCTGATCAAAGCCAGCTTTGATGAAAGCAATATTGCCGAGCCGGAGGCGCTGATCGAATCTTTGTCGGACCTGGTGACCAGCGCCGGATTGTTGCGCCAGCGAAAATGGTCAGTCACCCTGCCCGAAGCTACGACGCGCTCCGCAATTCTGACGATTGAAGCGGCCGGCGGATCTCGCCGCGAAATTGAAGAGGTTCTGGAATGGAAAATCGAGCGCGCCTTTGGCGCCCCGCTTTCTGAACTGCGTTTGGGCCGCGAGGAACTACCTGGCAATCAACAAAAGCAGGCGCGCTATCTGGTCACGGGAGTCCGGCTGTCGGTGTTGGCGGAATACGAATCTGTGTTTGCCGCGCTCGGGTGGCAGATGGGACTTGTACTGCCGCGTCATGTGGGCGAAGAGCAGTGGCTACGAGGCGGCGCCGCTGGAGACGGACTGCTGCTCAGCGCGCATGACGAAGGCTTCACGGCCGTGCTCATGCGGAACAACCGGCCGCTGACCCTGCGTAGCGTTTTCTGCGAAACAGCGGAATGTGACGACGAATTACATCGCATCCTCCTTTTCTATCGCGACCGGTCGGGATCCAACGGGGACGGAACAGTAGGCCGATTGCTGGTGATGGGCGACCGTCTCGACAAAAAACGCGTTGCGGAAATTGCCGAAGAGACGTTAGGCGTGAGACTTCAGCCCCTGGGCGCGGCGGACGTCGGACTGACAGTGCCCGGCGATTTGCCTTTCGATCTGGTTGCCGGGCCGGCGGGCTTAGCGCGCATGGCGTGGTAAGGTCCCGATAATCGCATGTCCCATGTGTCCCATGTGTCCCATGTGTCCTATGTGACCTATGGGACAAATGAGACCCATCGTTGAAACTTTGGCTTTCCTCGAGACGTAAACCCGAAGCAATTGCAAATGAGAACTTCGACGGCAGTGGCGAACTGGAACGCGTTGGCCGATAGCGAGCTTGTGCTGAGTGCGCTCGCCGGCCGCGAGTCCGGGTTTGAAGAACTGGTGCGCCGCTATCAGCGGCCGATTGCGGCCTACGTCTATCGCATGGTCGGCGATTACGACGCGGCGCTCGATCTAACGCAGGAAGTCTTCATTAAAGTTTACGGTTCGTTGTCCCGCTATCGTTCGGAGTTCAAGTTTTCGACCTGGATTTACAAGATTGCCCACAACGCCGCGATCGATCATCTGCGGCGCGGCGCCGCGCGCGAGACAACCATTGGTTCAAACGAAGACGAGCGGCCGGCAATCACAATCGACAGCCGGCGACTGACGCCGGAACAAGAGAGCGAACGTAACGAACGCTGCTCGGAAATTGAAACGGTCGTCCATATGCTGCCCACGGCGTACCGCGAATTAATCGTGCTGCGCCATTCAAATGATCTGAGCTATGACGAGATTGCCGAAGTTACCGGTCTGCCATTGGGCACGGTGAAGAACCGGCTGTTTCGGGCCCGGGAAGCGATGCGTGATCTGCTGGTACAGAGGGGCATCACGACCGCCTAACCGGAACTGTTTCGATGACGTTAACGGCTGACAAAGACATTTGCCCGCGCGAAGAAATCGCCGCCTATCTTGACGGTGAGTTGAGTGGGGTTGCGCTCGAAACTTTCGAAGCACACCTAAACGAGTGTTCGGACTGCGCCGGAGAACTGCGCAGTCAGCGCCAACTTCTATGCACCCTCGATGCAGCGTTCAGCAGTTCGTTACGTATTAAGCTTCCGGAAAACTTCACGCGCGTGGTGGCCACGCATGCTGAACACAACCTGCGCGGGCTGCGTGAAAAATCCGAGCGACGGCGGGCGCTGCAATTATGCGCGATGCTTGCGGTCACCGCTTTCGCACTGCTGGGCGCCGCATCCGGAGCATTAGTGCTGCAACCGGCGCGCAATTCTTTGCGGATTGTCGCCCGCTTACTTGAAGTTCTGTCCCAAGCCGTCCTGGAAGCCGCGGAGGGCTTCGCGATCATTGGTCGCATGATTGGCCAGGCCGCCGTGGCCAGCCCGTACGGCATTGGCGCTCTGATCGCTTTCGTTTTCATTGGCTCAGTTTTCCTGCTGCCTCGGTTAATCGCCAGTTATCACCGCACCCAAATCATCGAATAGGAGACCGCCACGTCCATTCGATGACTTCGCCTCATTTCATTTTCCATTTTCCATTTGTCATTTTTCCTTTGCCATTGATTCAGGCCGCGGTCAGATCCGCCGGCGGGCCGTCAGTCCCAAATGGCAAATGGCTGATGACAAGTGGCAGATGGCAAATTAACGCCCGGCCCGCGTGCCTGATCCCCTTTGTCATCGCGGCCATATTGTTAATCTTCACCTTCGCCAAGGCTCAGACCGCCGCACTTCCCCCTCCCGCGGATCCCAATGCGCGCGTCATTGAAGGCGTCAACAAGGGCACCGTCTTCGGCATGGGACAATCGATTCGCATTACCGGCACGGTGAAAGAAGGCGCCATCGCGTTCGGCGGCGATGTCATCGTCGAGGGCACAGTCGAAGGCGACGTTGCGTCGATCGGCGGCTCAGTCGTGCAGCGAACGGGCTCGCGCATCGGCGGCGACGTGATTGTCATCGGCGGCGTTTATCATCACGACAAATCTGAGCAGGGCCGCGACCCGAAATCCGTGACGATCATGTACGCCGGCTATGAAGAGCAGCTGAAGCGACTGATGCGCGAGCCGTTTAGCTTATTGCAGCCACAGTTCTCAGCAGTCTTTTTCGGGATGCGGCTGCTGGCAATTCTCTTTTGGTTCGTCATTGCCTTGGCGCTCACCGCCGCGATGCCGAACACCGTCAGTCGCGCGGTCGCGCGTCTGCAGCTGACCAGTTTGCGGGTCGCCATCATCGGGCTGGTGGGCTCGATTGCAATAACCGTGGGTGTGTTTCTCTGTTTACTGATTCTGCCTTCAATAGTTGGCGCGATCGTGGCGCTGCTGGCGTTTCTGCTGGTGGTCGTGGCCACGCTCTTCGGCCGCGCGGTTATTTCGGCCGCCACCGGTCGTTGGTTACAACGCCGATTTTTTCCTAAACTTAAATCTGAGTCCGTCACGTTGCTGATCGGCGTCACGTTTTGGGTGATCATGACCTCTCTGCCGTATGTGTGGCCGATTGTCGTCGGCGGTTTGCTCGTCACTAGTCTGGGCCTGGCCTTGACGGCCCGTTATCGTCTCAGTTGGAAGAAGTCTGAGTCGGCAAAGGTTTGATCGCGACCGACCGCGTGCGAAGAAACGATTGTGCATCCTGCCGAACAACCGACAGATGACGCGCTGGTCGCTGCTGCGGGAACCGGTGACGAGGCCGCGTTCGAAACGCTCTTCAATCGTCATCGTCGCCAGGTGGGGCGCATCGCTGGACGCTTCTTTGCGCAGCGTGAACAGATCGAAGAGATAATTCAGGACACCTTCACGAAACTTTACCTCGCACTGCACACTTATCACGGAACTCACGAAGCATCATTCAAAGCTTGGCTCGCACAGATCACCGTCAATGCCTGTTACGACCAGTTGCGCCGCCAGCGGCGCCGCTCAGAACAGTCGCTGGGCGATCTCACGGAAACCGAGACGCACGATTTTTCCACCCAGCTTCGCTCCGCCCGCAGCGACATTGAAGGCGCACTCGTTTCGCGCGATCTGGCTTTGAAGCTGCTCACGCGTTTGAGCGCGGAAGACCGTTTGGTGCTCACCCTGCTCGATGTCGAGGGTTTTTCGGTGGCGGAAATTTCCGAGATGACCAACTGGTCGATCTCGAAAGTGAAGGTGCGCGCGCATCGCGCCCGGGCGCACTTGCGCCGGATCATGAAGAAGTTTGTGTAGGTTTGCCGCCTTTAGCGGCCAGAACAATAACTGCGTGTAACCCCGTGGGCGGCTTGGTCGTCTCTGGTTTGTGGAGCTAAACGCACGGAAAAGCGGAGATTAGGCACCATGTTTGGAAAGAACCCCCAAAACGACGAGCAACTTGACCGCTTCGGCAAGCTGGTTTTGCGCGCCGCGGCTGCTGACGAGCAGGAAATTGAAGCAGCTTCGACTGCCCCGTTTCTGTTCACACGCATTCGCGCCCGGATCGACGAAGGGCGGCGCGAACCTTCAACCGGATGGCAATCGTTGCCGCTAATCGCCTGGCGGGCGATCCCCGCGATGGCTTTGATTGCGATGCTGGCGGGCGGCCTGACGATTTGGACGGCGGAATCAAACACGACGCCGGTCGGCTTTGGCATTTTCGAAGAGGCGCTCTCCGATACGACTAACCCCGGGATCGAGCAGGCAGTCCTCAACCAAAATATTTTGTCGCGCGATGACGTGCTCACCATTGTGGTGGAACGTAGCAATCGGGAGAACAAAAAATGACGTTAACAGGTCGAACGACATTGAAGATTTGGTTGGTGCTGGTGGCGGTGTTCCTGCTCGGTTCAGTCACGGGCGCGGCGCTGACCGGCCTGTATCGTTCGCGCGCGAGCGCGGGGCGCAACGGGCGCGATCGCGGCAAGCATGAACAACGGTTCGAGAAGATGCGGCAGGAGCTGAATCTCACCGATCAGCAGGCCACCGACGTGCGCACGATTTTGGATCAGACGCGCAACGATTATCGCGCGCTGCGCGAGGAGCTGCGGCCGCGTTTCGAAACGCCGCGGTTGAATGCCCGCGCAAAGATTCGCGCATTGCTGAACACAGAACAGCAGAAAAAGTTTGACGCGCTTGTGGCTCAGCAGGACGCCGAGCACAAGGCGGAAGAGAAACGGTAAGAACAGTCGATGGAATGTTAATGAACCCGGCCCGGTGAGCGTCTTTTCAGAGGCTGGCAAATGACTTATTCCCTCGATATTTGTGCAACTAACGACACGTTTAGGGCGTAGATGAGATTACTTCCACAGGGGGCAATCTGAACATTGTGAAAAGAACACTTTCATTCATTGGGCTTTTTGTTGTCTTCGCGTTTGCGACCGCGCAAGCCATTTCAATATCACCCCAGCAACCCGGCGACCCGGCCATTACAACCACGAGTGTGAGGGGCAAGGTCACCGAGAAGAACGCGGCCGCAGGCACATTGACCATCAAGACCGACGCGGGTTCGGTGGTGTTGGTTAACACCAGCGAAAAGACGACGTTCGACCGCATGCCCCCGGGCGTAACCGATCGCACGAAAGCCATTAAGACTTCGCTGACTGAGATTACGGTTGGCGACGGCATTTACGCGCGCGGTTTTGTCGCAGCTGATCGCAAATCAGTTCCGGCGCAACAGATTGTTGTCGTCAGTCAATCCGATATCGCGCAGAAGCAGGAAAAGGAACGGATGGAGTGGCGTCGTCGTGGCGTCAGCGGCATTGTCGCTTCCACGAACCCGACGACGAAAGAAGTCACGATCACCAGCCGGGCGTTGATGGGCGGACCACAGTCGGTTGTCATTCCGATCAGCGACAAGACAAAAGTTCTGCGTTACCCGCCTGATTCGATCCCTAAATACAGCGACGCGAAGCGGAGCAGTTTTGAAGAGGTGAAAGTCGGCGATCAATTACGCGCTCTCGGCGACAAAAGCGCCGACGGTTTGCGTTTGACGCCGGAAGAAGTGGTGTTCGGAACATTCAAGATCGCCGGCGGAACAGTTACCGCAGTCGATCCGGCGACGAACACGATTACGATTAACGATCTGCAAACGAAGAAACCGATGACGATCGTGCTCAAGCCTGACACTGTCGTGCGTCGCTTCACCGGAATGATGGGTGGCGGCCCCGGAGGTCCTGGAGGTCCACCGGCAGGAGGCGGCGCGCCACCGGCCGGAGGCACCGCGCCTCCGCAGGGACAGCCTCAAGGGCCCGGCGCGGGACAACGTCCTGGTGGTGGAGGCCCGGCAGGCCCGGGCGGTCCGCCCGCCGGAGGCGGAGGACCGAGCATGGCCGATATGATCGAGCGCCTCCCAACGATTGCCATCACCGAGATCAAAGTTGGCGACATGATCATCATGTCCACTCTGCCGGGCGCGGATCAAACCCGCCTGACGGCAGTGTCAATGGTCACCGGTGTTGAGCCGCTGCTGACGATGCTGGCGCAACGCCAGGCAGCCGGCGGCGGCGGGCAGCCTCGACCCTCGAACGTTGATCTGCAAGGAAACTTTGGCGGCATGTTCGGCGGCGGTGGTCCGTGAGGTTTTTTCGAGTAACTCAACGCGAACGAAATGAGCGCCCCCCTCGCATTTGATTACGCTGCGCTCGCAGTTTTGAAAGAGAATTGATGATGACTAGAAAACTATTAACTTTAATATCTGCATGTCTTCTGACAGTGGCGATTTGCGCAACTGCCAGTGCGCAAACGCGAGCAACTTTGCGCGGTTCGGTCAACGACGAAGTTGGCGCCGTCATTGTTGGCGCCACGGTAACGCTTACTGATGCTTCGGGCGGCGCGCCGAAAACGGCCCAGTCGGGCGCCGATGGCGGTTATGTATTCAACGGCCTCACGCCGGGCAAATACATGATTCACGCTGAAGCGGCCGGCTTCTCAGCGTCTGAGCCGGTTGAGGTCGAAGTCACGACTGCTCGTCGCGATCCGCTCACCCTCACATTGAAAGTCGCCGAGATTGAAAGCGAAGTGAGTGTCGCGGCTGACACGCCGATTAATACCGACGCTGCCAACAACGCCAATCAACAAGTAATCAGCGGCAAGGACCTGGAAGCGCTGCCGGACGATCCGGACGAGCTCGCGGCCGCCTTGCAGGCGCTGGCCGGCCCTTCGATCGGTCCGGGCGGCGGCCAGATTTTCATCGACGGTTTTTCCGGCGCGAACATGCCGCCGAAGGAATCCATTCGCGAGATTCGTATTAACCAGAATCCATTCGCGGCGGAAAACGATCAGCCTTCAGGTCGTGTCGATATTCTGACCCGTCCCGGCACTGACAAGTTCCGCGGCGGCGCCAATTTCAGCTTTACCGATGAAAGCTTGAACTCGCGCAATCCGTTCGCGGTTAGCTCTAGCAAGCGGGCGCCATATCAGATCCGCCGGTACGGCGGCAACGTTAGCGGACCAATTATTAAGAACAAGATGTCGTTCTTTTTCGACATCAACCGGAACGAAGAGGAAGACAACGATCTTATCCGCGCCACGGTCCTCAATGTGAGCGATCCAAATTTCGCGCCGACAGAATTTGGTATTGCCATTCTGTCGCCTCGTGACCGCACCAACTTAGGCATCCGCCTCGAATACGCAATCAACGAGCGGAACACTCTTATCGGGCGCTACAACTTTAATCGGAGCGTCAGTGAAAATCTTGGCTTAGGCAATGGTTTCTCGCTGCCGGTGCGCGCTTACGATGGCGAGAACACTAATCACAACGTACAGTTGACGGAAACTGCCGTGCTGAACGCGACGACGATTAACGAGACGCGTTTTCAGTTCTCGCGAAGCCGGAACCAGTCGTTCGGCAATAACACCATTCCCGTGCTCACCGTCAGTTCGGCATTTGGCGGTTGCGCCATTCCCGACGCCAGCTGCTCGCAGATCGGCCTCGCATCGAACGAGAGAACCAGTTGGGAACTGAACAACTTTACGCAGATGCAGAGGGGCTTGCACACCGTTAAGTTCGGTGGGCGCGTGCGCAATGTAAACATCGACGATATCAGTCCGAATAATTTCGGCGGCAGTTGGTCATTCACCGGCGGCTTTGGCCCGGAGTTTGACGCGGCGAATAATCCATTAGCGGGCACGAACACTTTCCTGACCAGCATTGAACGTTATCGCCGGACGGCGCTGATTTCTGCGCAGGGTTTGACTGCGCAGCAGCAGGCGTATTGCGGCGCTGCGACGGCGGCTCAGTGTATCCGCATCCTGGGTGGGGGCGCTTCCCAGTTCGGCATCAATACGGGGAATCCGTTGGCATCGGTTTCACAGACTGACCTGGCCGTTTATGTGCAGGATGATTGGCGGATCAGGCCCAACTTTACGCTCAGCTACGGACTACGTTACGAGTATCAGACCAACGCCGACAGCAGGTTCAATTTTGCGCCGCGCCTTGGCTTTGCCTGGTCACCCGGCGGCGGCGCTCAATCGACCCGCCCGCCGCAAATGGTCATCCGCGGCGGCATCGGCGTTTTTTACAACCGCTTCAGTGAAGGCCAGACGCTTTTTGCAAATCGCTTCAACGGCACGAATCAAATTCAATATGCGGTTCCTGAATTTATCTTCCGGAATCCCGACGGCTCCGGGCGACCACCCACAGCTGCGGAGCAGGCCGCAAATCCCGCATTTGGCTTACTCAACAACTTCCCGGTGGTACCCACGACCGCGCAGCTCGCGATAGTTCCGGCCACCCAGCAGACCATCTACCGGGTGGACCCGAACCTTCAGACGCCGAATCTTTATCTGATGGGTCTCCAGGTCGAACGTCAGTTGCCCAGAAACATGACGATGTTTCTCGGCGCGTACACGATGCGCATGACTCATGGCATTCGCCTGCGCGATATCAACGCGCCGCTGCCGCCGAACTTTACGACGCGGCCGACACCGGGCGTCGGCGATATCTATCAGTACGAAGGAAGCGGCAAGTTCCGCATGAGCCAGATGTTCATTGGCTTTAACAGCCGCTTGAACCCGAGACTCTCGCTGAACGGCTCATACAACCTGAGCAAAGCGCAGGGTGACATGGATGGATTTGGCGCCACGGGTTTGCCGATGAACTCGTACGATCTTTCGACTGAGTTCGGCCGCACATCAGGAGACGTGCGGCATCGCTTCACCCTGATCGGAACGATTACTCCAGGGTGGTGGGGAATCGTCTTCAATCCGTTCATCATTGCTAACACAGGTCCGCCGTTCAACATTACTACCGGCCAGGATCTCAATCTGGACCGGGCCTTTAACGAGCGGCCCACGTTCGCGCAACTGAACGCGTTTTGCACCGAGAACGCGAGTCGTTGCACGGCTTTTGACTACACAAGAACAGACAATGTGTTCATTCCCCGGAACTATGGACAGAGTCCAGGTTCGGTCGTGGTCAACCTTAATGTGAGCCGCACGTTTACCTTCGGCGGAGAATCTGCGCCCCGCGGTTCGGCGGGTGGTGGTGGCGGCCAACGTGGTGGCGGCGGTCGCAGCGGCCCGTCAATGCCCGGCGGCGGTGGCCAACGTGGTCCCGGCGGCGGTGGCCCTCCGGGCGGCGGCATGATGGTGGGTGGCCCCGGTGGCGGCGGTGCGCCCGGACGCTACTCGCTGAACGTATCGGTAAGCATTCAGAACCTGTTCAATCATGTGAATCTGCGACAACCCGAAGGAAACATATCATCGCCCAACTTTGGCCAGTCGCTCGGCTTATCATTCTTTGGCGGATTTGGCGGATTTGGCGGTGGCGGTTCAGGTGCCGGGAACAGAAGGGTCACCCTCAATCTCAGATTCAATTTCTAGGGACCGCGGCGAATCCGATCAACTTATTTCTGAACTTACGCCTGGCGTGGGCGTAATAAATCCCGGAGCCTTAAGTTTCATCAAAGGCTTCGGGATTCTTTTTTGCCCGAGGCCAAATGTTCTGACGAGAGCCATCTCGCCATTCTCAGGAGAGTCACAATGAAAAAACTCACGTTAAGCCTGTTCCTACTTCTCTTTTCTACTGCGGTAGCCTTCGCGCAGGCGGGCGCCGGCAGCATGCCTGCAGGCAACGGCAATTCAGCTTCTAATGCGAGTGCGGCGATTCCGGCGCCCCCCGCAATTAACGCCAACAGCACTCCAGTCGAACTGGCGCGCGCTGCCCTCGCCGCGCAGGGTGGAGACAAATTCAAGAACGTGAAGAATATTTGGCTGGTCGGGAGCGTTGATCTTTACGCCCCGAACAGTGCGCGGGCGCTTCCCGGGAAGTTTTCGCTGGTAACTGCGGGCCCAAAGATGCGGCTCGACGTAAATGCGGAGCCGGTTTTCCAGTTCAAGCAAATCTACGACGGGCAGCAATCGTTCAGTTCGATGCCCGGTGTGGAAATGCCGCCCGCAGATAGATTCGGTATGCCCGTCCTGGCTAAATATGATCAGCCCGGCTTTACCGTCTCTGGCTTGCCCGACAAAAAGAAGCTGCGCGGATTTCGCATCGTCGATTCCGCCGGCAACACCACCGACTTCTATATCGATCCCACGACGGCTCGCGTTACGCAGTACTTGATTCCGTATGGCAGTTACACCTTCGGCATCGAACACTCGAAGTTCAAAGAATTCGAAGGCGTGCTGGTGGCTATGAGCTTTTCGCAGCGTATAGAATCGACCCAGGGCACGTACTTTGCCGAATACAAAGCTAAGGAAGTGAAAATCAACCAGCCGCTAAACGATGATGTGTTTGTAATTCAGTAAGTCCGATTGAGGAATCAGGTCCGGCGATTGTTAGGCGGCGGCGATGGTGCAGCTATCGTGTGAGGCCGGTTGCCCGAGCTGAAGGAGAACCTCCGTCGAACAGCTCTTTAAGGCGCTCAGCCAGGTATATTTCCGCCGTTTCAAATGGCTGAACAAATATTTCGTGGTCTGGGGTTGTCTGGTCGTTAGCTTGCCGCCAATCAAAGTTTTTCCGGATTAGGTCCTGTGATGCCCTCAGCGGAATGACTAGTTTGGTTGATTCTTCGATGACAGGCTTTTGATCGCGGTAGCGGATCAAAGCATAGTAGAGATGCGCTTGGATGATCAGGATGCGCCACAGGATTGGCCGGGTCTTCGGGTGAAAGTCACAGAATAAGTCAAAGACAATTTCAAATGTTTCATTTATTGGTGAGCCTATCCTTCTCCACTGATCCTCAAATTCCCCGAAGCTCATACATTGTCCGGTCGTATCATTAATAAGAAGACTAACTACTTTATCAAGCCTGCCGGTCGGAATACCTTGCCGCCAATAGACACTCGGATTTGTTTCGCGAAATTTATTCCACCCGGGCTGATTAGGCTCGTACGGCAAATTCGCGAGGTTCCTTACGACAAAGTCATCCGTAAAAGACCACGATAGGTATCTTGCAATTGTGTATAGCGCGTTGATTTGCGGAACTAGACTGAGATCAACCGCGGTCAGTTTTCGCTGCATGAGCTTAATAAAGGTAAGCGGCGCAATGAACTTATACATATTTGAGATCGTGTAATAATGGTCCGGGACGGAAAGCCATCCTCCAGACGAAGTAAGATTTCCGTTTTTAGACTCGCCGGCGAGGCCGGATATACGGTAAAGCGTATCTTCGCCTTTTTCAGTTAACTGGAACAATAGTGGCTCAATCTCTTTGTAAAGGCGTTGGCGCGCTTCATATTCGTAGTCCCTACGCGCTCTTTTCTCAGCATTCTCATCCTCAAAGCCTGATCTAATTGCTTCAAGTTCTTTCTGAAAAGATTGCCTCTTAACCTCAATCTGTACGTCGAATTCCTGCTTCTTCTCGGCGAGCAATGCATCGACTGCCTTCATCTCGCGTTGGAGTCTTACGGACTCTTTTTGACTCCTGCGGGTGATAATGACATTTACGACGGCTCCAATTAATGAGATTAGTGCCGCGCCGATCGCGCCAATCACAGCAATCCAACCAACGGTAATCTTAGTAGCGGAGTCTTCAGCACCTTGAAACATGGCTTATGGTTCCTCTCATTCGAGCTTCCGCAATTGGCGCGTCGGCCGCACAACGTCGTTGCGGATTGCGCGGCATTAATTCGCTAATTCGCCGACTACCACACCAACGATGAAGTAGACGCAGCCTGCGACGACTATGTTTAATCCAGCGGAAGGCATGCTAGCGGGCGGGCGGTGCCGACATTATCCAAACGTCGCCTGATTCTTTCCAACTATCAGGACGGCCTGTCTTGCCTCCATAAATCCAGAGCTTACCGTTGAAGACCACGCTATGCTCGGCGCTGCGTGTCGTCCAGGGAGCGTGAGCAAAAGCCGTCTGCCATGTTTGGCCGTCGGTCGAATACCACACGTCATTGCGCTCAAGGCCGCCGAAGATCCACATCTTTCCGTCGAAAACCAAACCGCCGTTGCCCCGACGCGCTGTCCAAGCGGCGGCGGCTGTGGCCTGCGTCCATGTTTTCCCGTCCGCAGAAGACCAGACGTCACGCCGGCCTTCGCCGCCTATCACCCATATCCTGTTTCCGAAGCTAAATGCTAAGAGTCCGTCTCGCGCATCCCAAGCGGCGCGGGCCGTCACCTGCGTCCAGTTGACTCCGTCGGTCGATGACCATACGTCATTGAAAAACTGCGTCGGGGTCTGATCCAATCGACCTGAGCTCATGGCTCCGCCGATCAGCCACATCTTGTTATCAAAAACCAGAAGCTGATGATTGCGTCTCGGCGCCCACGGCGCATGCGGCATTGCCAGTTTCCAATCGCGTCCGTCGGTCGAATACCACACGTCGTTCTTGAACTTGTCCCAGGATTGCATCCCGCCCGTCATCCACATCTTGTTGTCGAAGAAGACGTGGACCATCCCATGTCGCTCGCCCCAATCAGTCTTCGGCTGGGAGGTCCAGTTGATCCCGTCCGCCGAAGACCAAACCTCTTTCCAACCGATGATGAACAGCTTGTCGAAAGCGGCGAGGGGAACAAGCGCCATGGCCCATTGGCCTGGCGCGCAACCGCTCTCCTGAAAACAACCCTTGCCCGACTCAATTACACGTCGCCATTGATAATTCTGTACTGAGGAACCGGGTTCGCCGGTTTCGCGGGTACAGGCCGACGTCGACGGAGCACTCAGCAATAAGACGCTCAGAAGGAGATGAGTTACTTTGAAGTGTTTCATGAAAAGTGTGCAGTGTGATTTGCTCACCTTACGCTGGCAAAGTATTTCACCAGGCAAGTTCCCGTGAACTCAATAATTTCCTGAAAACCCGTAGGAAACTGCGCAAGGTATTCATTCAGCCCTTCGAACGTATCCGGATGCCTGTCCATCCCGAGGACGTGCCATAAGGTGTCCCATGTCTCGTACTGCGACAAATCTGCCGATTCCGCGTCGCGAATGAAACAAGTCGACCCGTCTCGGGGAGAATACGGTATGGCGATGATCTTGTCGGACACTGAGAAGAAGCAGACCTCGGTGTCATCAAATCCGCTCCCCGCGCGCGTTTCCCTAATTCGGACCGCACCGATGTCACGCAGCTGTTTGCCGATCAGCGCCCAAACATCTTCACAAAACCCGCCCTCACCTGCTAACGACGGGTCCCAAGGTTCTCGTCCCATAAATCAAAACCGCATGACGTCAGAATCGGGCAGGCAAGTGCGATTTCAAGTTCGCAATTCCGGGGGCTGTCTAATCGACTCCAGGACTCTTCCCTGCCAAGGATGTCAATTTTTACACGACTTTTCTTGAATTGAGTATAGCGGGGATTCGCATTGCGGTCGTAACGGCCGGCAAAGTACCGGCGCGCGATTACTCCCACGAATCGGCTGCGATTTGCTAACGCTAGCGAATCCGCGCGGTGAAACCGACACTGCCGATGTTGTTGGGTGATGTCTGGCTGAGATTGCCGGCGAAGCTCCAGCGAATATTCGTAACGTTTCGATCGTAACCTGCGGGCGCGCCGCCTCCGCCACTCACCGGCGTGTAGGTCCACGTCGTGCCTCCGTCATTTGAATACGAGAAAGTGGCGACGAGGCCGCTGGTGCCGGGAGCGCTGGTCATCGAACCGACTTTGAAATCGACGTTGTTAAATACTCGCTCGAGCGGATCCACGTTCGCGGGATTCGGATCGATGATGATGAAGCTTTGCGCTGCCATTCCCCCGCTGTTTGTATAAGTAACTGTGTAAGCGAGATCCGTCCCGGGGACTTGAACGCCACTCGGACTGACACTCTTCACCAGACTGATGTTTGGCGGGCTGGCGTTGATGGTGGTCGGGTCACTGGCGCTGTTGTTCGACGCGTTGACCTCACCGCCACCGGAAACGCTCGCGGTGTTGGTAACGCTCGCGGGTGCGTTCGCGGCCACGTTTACTGTCAGAGTGATTACCGGATAACTCGATCCGGCGGCCAACGCTTCGCTGCGCGTGCATGTCAGAGTACCTAACACGCAGCTCCAGCCCGTACCCGCCATGGCGGTCGCGGTTAAGCCTGCCGGCAAAGTATCAGTAACGGTGACAACGCCGCTGGTGGCCCCGGCGCCGGAATTCGTCACGGTAATTGAGTAGGTCGCGCCCGTCTGACCCTGGCTGAAATTACCAGTGTGCGATTTGACGATCGTTAAATCCGCAACCTGATTGATGGTCGTCGGATCACTCGCCGTGTCGTTGGTCGTATTTGTTTGGCCACCACCGGACACTGAAACCGCGTTGGTTACACTTGACGGGGCGTTGAGTGCGACATTCACGGTCAGGGTAATCGCCGGATAGCTTGCGCCTGCGGCCAGTGCGTTACTGCGGGTGCAGGTGAGCGTGGCCAACACGCATGTCCAACCGGTGCCGCTGATCGCTGTTGCAGTAAGGCCAGCAGGCAAAGTGTCAGTCACGGTTACAGTTCCGCTGGTGGCCGCGAAGCCTGAGTTAGTGGCGGTAAGGGTGTAGGTCGCGCCGGTCTGGCCCTGCGTAAAGTTTCCTGTGTGCGACTTCGCAATCGTCATGTCGGGCAGCTGGTTAATTGTCGTCGGATCAGTCGCCGAGTCATTGCTGGTGTTAGTTTGCCCACCCCCGGAAACACTCACTGAGTTGGTAACACTTGCAGGAGCATTGTTGGCCACATTCACCGTTACCGTGATCACTGGATAGCTCGCACCGGCCGCAAGCACGGTATTGCGCGTACAAGTTAAGGTTCCCAGCACGCAGCTCCAGCCGGTGCCGCTGATCGCCGTCGCCGTCAATCCGGCTGGGAGCGTGTCCGTGACTGAAACTAACGCCGTAGTCGCGGCTGAACCTGAATTAGTAACGGTGAGGGAATAAGTAGCGCCGGTCTGGCCCTGAGTGAAGTTACCGGTGTGGCTCTTGGCGACGGTTAAGTCGGGAAGTTGATTGATTGTAGTGGCGTCGGTCGCAGTGTTATTTGCCGTATTACTCTCGCCGCCGCCGGACACTGAGACTGAGTTAATCACGCTCGCGGGCGCATTATTGGCCACGTTTACCGTCAACGTGATAACCGGATAGCTTGCGCCTGCAGCCAGCGCGTTACTGCGGGTGCAGGTGAGGGTGGCCAACACGCATGTCCAACCGGTGCCGCTCATCGCAGTCGCCGTCAGGCCAGTAGGCAAAGTGTCAGTCACGGTTACTGTTCCGCTGGTCGCTGCGAAACCTGAGTTAGTCGCGGTGAGGGTGTAGGTCGCGCCGGTCTGTCCCTGGGTAAAGTTGCCCGTGTGACTCTTGGCGATCGTCAGGTCAGGCAACTGGTTAATTGTCGTCGGATCAGTTGCTGAGTCATTAGTCGTATTCGTTTGTCCACCCCCGGAAACACTCACTGAGTTGGTGACGCTGGCCGCAGCATTGTTGGCCACGTTCACCGTTACCGTGATCACTGGATAGCTTGCACCGGCAGCCAGCGCGTTGGCGCGGGTACAGGTCAGCGTGGCCAGCACGCATGTCCAACCGGTCCCGCTGATCGCTGTTGCAGTAAGGCCAGCAGGCAAAGTGTCAGTCACGGTTACAGTTCCGCTGGTGGCCGCGAAGCCTGAGTTTGTGGCGGTAAGGGTGTAGGTCGCGCCGGTTTGGCCTTGGGTGAAATTGCCGCTGTGACTCTTCGCAATCGTCATGTCAGGCAACTGCGTGATCGTGGTGGCATCCGTAGCCGTATTGTTCGAGGTGTTGGTTTCTCCTCCGCCTGAAACTGCCACCGAATTGGTCACACTCGAAGCGGCATTGTTGGCCACGTTGACCGTCAGCGTGATCACCGGATAGCTGGCTCCAGCAGCAAGCGCATCACTGCGCGTGCACGTCAACGTGCCCAACACGCAAGTCCAGCCCGTGCCGCTGATCGCAGTAGCCGTCAGACCGGCCGGCAAGGTATCAGTCACTGAAACCGCCGCGCTGGTCGGCGCAGATCCGGAATTGGTCGCGGTGATCGAGTAAGTCGCCCCGGTTTGTCCCTGCGTGAAGTTGCCGATGTGGGTCTTCGCAATTGTCATGTCCGGCGGGGCAATGGTTACCGAAGCGGTCGCCGGAGCGTTGTCCGCGGTGCTTTGGGTGGTATCGATCTGAAATTCGTTTACATGAGCGATCGCTGAATTGGCGTAAGTGCCCGGCGTATTGGGCATCACCATCTGATAGGTAAGGTCCCGGGTGGTCCCCCCCGGCACTACAAAACTGCCGGTCCATGTCCGGGTTGAACCTGCCGCCACCGGATTAGAAATCGACGCGCCATTGAAAGTTGAAGAGCCCGAAACATAAGTCGGCGTCGCCGGGCTGGTGGGCGGAGTGTCAACAAAATCGGTGAGCGTGTAACTAGCCGACCCGCTATTCGTGACCCGCAGCGTGTAAGTAACTGTCGCTCCCGCGGTCGGGTTCGTTGGATTCGCAATCTTGGTCAACGTAAGCGGTGGAGGAAGCGCCGTGATGGAAATGACCGTGGTTCCGTAATCGCTGTTGTAGTGATAACTGCTGCCTGAGAAATCGACAATTGCAGTGCCCGCCGTGGTCGTGCCCGTCGACAGGACTTTGACCGTGTAAGTGGTCACTACATTGCCGCCTGCTTTTCCGCCCGGGTACTGGTCCGGGCCCACACAATCACGATAGTTGGCACTGAGGGGATTATTTTCCCAACCACAAGCATCAGCATAAAACTTGTTATTAGTACCTCCGCTCGGCGCCGTGTAGGTCGTGGCAATTGATAGGACCTGGAAGATTATATTCGGGAGCTCGAGAAAGGCCTGAAGTTGCTCGTATCCGCCGGTGGCCGTGCTGGCGTTGACTGTGTACTGGTAAGTCTGACCGACATAGACGGTGGTCGGTCCGGTGATCGAGTTCACGGAATTTCGATTCTGCGAAATGATCTTTTCCACATAGATTTCCCGGGGCGTCGGCGTGGTCACGGAAGACACTCCGTCGCCGGTAACCGTTATGTGGTACCTGCGAAAATTGTCATACGCAGCGCTGCTCCGCGTGACCGCCACCGTGAAATAGATATCGGTACACGCGCCCGCCGCCAGGGTTTGCACGTTAATGGTGCTCGGTCCGCTTAGATTGATATAGATATCGGAACTGTCCCAAACAAAGTTGCCGGTAACGTTGGTCACGGGTGCGCTCCCGGTGTTGCAAACGCGCACCCCCACGGGGTACGCGGCCGGACCGGTGCTTACGTTGTTGCTGTCCAGACCGATGACGTTCCATGTCGTTGGTTGAACGGTGATCCCCGCGTAGGCGGCGCTCACAGACCAGACTCCAAAAAACAACACCAGCAACAACGCCCGGACAGCAAGCTTACCGGGACGCTTAGCTATGAAACTGGTCGCTGGTTGTTTTCTCATTTGAGAGTAATCGTGAGGGTCACTTCTTAGGCTGAGGCTGAGGCTGAGACGAAGAGTCACTGCCCGCCAAACCCGCTTTCGACGTGCCGAATAGATCGAACAGGTTGAAGAGCTTCGTGCTGATGGTGAAGTAGAAGCCACGCCGCGTGGGAAGTACGCGCGCGCCTTCAGGTTCGCTGACGGCGGTAAAGTTATAGCCGCCGCCCAAACGCAGATCAGGCATGGCCCAGAAGCCCATTTCGGTGGCGTAGGTCGAGCGCATCGTATGAGAAGACGGTTGGAACAGCGCGCGAGTTTCAAAGGCCAGATCCATCCGTTGCGTAAGCAGATACTGCGCGCGCGCCTGCGTCAGGTACGACAGGTTCGAGACGAACGGAAGCTCGGGCTGGCCGTTGCCGGTGAAGCGTAGCGAGAACCGGCCGTAGAGTTCGAGCCGCTTAGTCAGCTGCTCGTAAGCGTCGGTCGAAAGCGAGTCGATCCGATCGCGCGTCGGCTCGCCATTATTAACCGACAACTGATTCAGCGATCGGTGTGTGTAGGTAAACAGCAATCCGCGTCGATCCGAATCGATGGGACGAAACGCCAGGGCCGCCGTCGCGTCGAAAGCCGAGTTGTCGCTCTGGCCAAACGCGCCCCGTGACCACTGAATCCGCGCGAGCGCAGTCACGCCTTCCTGCACCCGGCCGGCCGCGCCGGCGGCAAACAATTGGCCGTTGCCGTTGCGATCTCGAAATTCGTAACGCGCGTTGGCGCGGAAGTCTTCGGTCGGCTGCCAGCCAAAACCGAGGGTCGCGCTGTTGAAGCTTTCGTTCGGGCCAGTCAGATGGAAGCCGCGCTCGAAACCGAGCTCGAGCGAGAACTCTTTCGTCAGCGGTAGCCGATTTTGCAATCCAATCACCGCGAAACTGTCCGTGCCGCTGATTCCATTCTCCAGTTGATACCGGCCGACCATCGAGGTGTATTTGCCGAACCGCGTTTCGATTCCAAACGCCGTCTCGCGGCGGGCCGAGGTGAAAGCGAAACCTGTGTTCGTGTAGTCGCCAATCGGCGTGATGGTTCCCGAAGCCAGTCGCTGCGTGAAGAACAACTTGGTTAACGAGCTCATTTGATAGGTCGCGCCGAGAGTCGTCTGGTTCGGATAGCTGGGATCGGCTTCACCGAGGTTTTGTTCGCGCTTCACCGTCAACTGCAGTTTGTCAGTTACCTTCACTTCCGCGCCCGCCGTCACCAGGTTCGAGTCTACCTCGCGGTTGTTCAGATCGTCGGAAAACGAGCGATGGTCAAAGCCGAATTGCAGACGCACGCGTTCATGCAGCGTTTGCTCCCAGGCCGCAGAAAACGTCACGCGGCTGTTGTCCACGTTCTCAGTCTTGTTGTCTTCGCTGGTAAATCCAAGCTTTAAGAGCGAGTTGGCCAGCGGCTTCATTTCCAGGTTCACTTCACCGCGACGTGAGCCGGGAGTGACGGTGCCGCCGAACGGATTGAAGAATCCGGCCGACGCGCTGAGGAAGCGGCCGCGCACAACCGCGCTGGCAAACGGCAGCGGCTGCTGCAAAGCGACTTGATAAGCACTGCCGTTGTGCGTCGATTCGTCAGAATTAAAAACGTTTCCGGTGCCGACAACTTCACCGTTGCTCATCGCCCAGGCCATCTGCAATAAACCTTTGCCCGGCAGTTTCTTTTCCGCGTCAAATCCGGCGAGGAAGAAGTTTCCCTCGTTGGACTGCGTCTGCATGACTGCCGACAGACCGAGCTTCAATCCGATCGACTTGAAGTTCTTATGCGCGCGCGCAGTGTACACAGCACTGTTCATCGAGTTCGCGCGGTGCTCGTAAGTGACGACGATCTGCTTCAGGTTCAGCAGTTGATCGAACGTCGAAATGTAGCGCAGGAAGAAGATCTGACCCGTCACCGGATCGAGATTGTAATCAATTCCCCGCGTCAGCGTCTCGCGCGAGATAACGACTTCCGGATTGCGCCGATCGCGGGTTTCGAACATGACATTCTCGGAGCCCGGCAGAATCTCACTACTCGAGAGTTGCAGGATGCCGAGGCTGCCCGCCGCGAATACATCGCGCGCGAACGCGGTGTCGGGGCGCGCGCCGGTCAAAGTTATGCCGTCTCCGGCTGAGTTTTCGAGATGAAGCTTCACACCGGTCAGCTTCCGGCCGTAACCCATTAGGGGCGCGTTCATGTCGGCTTCGAAATCGCCGAACATCAGGTACGAACGCTTGCGATCGATGCGCGCGTAAAGCTTAGAATTGGTCTGCGCGGCCTCAAAGCGCGTCGATGAATCGCCGAACAGCGGATACACGCGGTCATTCGGATCGAGCTGGAACAAACGATCACGTCCGGCAGTGCGATTGATCGGACGGTGCGAATCGTACGACAGCGTCAGCATGTTGTCGCCAAAAAGTCTGCCGCTAAAGAAAAAGCTGAGACGGCTGCGGAAGTTTCCTTCTTCGCGCCGCAAGCCAACTTCCGGGATGCCTTTGCCGAAACTCATCTCGGCCATCCCAACGAGCATTCGCGGACGAACTTCTGCGGTGATGCGCACCAGGCCTTCAGCTTCCGCCAGCCCGGTGGTTGCGCGTAGCTTGGCATCACCCGGGGCGCCGGCACTGACGAGCTTAACGGTCGCAACGCCGCCCTGGAATTTCATAAGCATTGGGGCGCGAGTCTTGTTCTTATCAAGCGTCGCTGTTGCATCTTTGCCGGTTGCAGCATCGACGTTTCGCACCAGTTCGCCAAGTGAAGTCTCCACGCCGACGTCGCCATCGGAAGCGGGATTACCCCACTCATCCAGCGCGCTGATGCGCACAATTGTCGAATCTGAACCGCCGGCCTGAATCTCAGTTTTCTCAGTCGCGATCTCCAGACGACGCGCCGGGCCGCGACCCATCACCACGATTTCCTGCGGCTGTCCGGCGGAACCATCGGCCGCGATCGGAGTAACGATCAGCTTGTTCGGTCCGGGACGTACGTTGAGGCCGACAAAAGTGAAGCCTGTGATCTTGTTCTTATTATCCACGCGACGCTTGCCGATATTCTTGTCCGAAACTTCTTCGCCATTGATCTCGATCTTCACGGTCGAGTTGATTTCGACTTCGGCTTCGACTTCGAGCGCCGGCGCCATGACCACGCTGTTCGGCTTCGGCGAAACAACGCGGACCGTACCCGCCGGCACCGGCGCGAGGTCTTCGGTCGAAGCGAACTCGTAGGTGCCAGGGGTTGTTGGCGCGCCGGCATCCTTGCCGGTCCCATTTGATCCCGTCGCTACCGCTCCGGGTGCTGACGCGGGTTCTGTTGAAGCTTGAGTGCTTGACCCACCCGCTGACGCAGGCGGTTCTGACTTAAGTGGGCCAGTCTCAATCAAGGCGAAGTTCTGTCGCAGCAAACCACCGCCGCCAACCGGCGTGCGCAGCAGCCGCGTCCAGCTCTTTCCGGAATAGCGACCACCATCAGAGAGTGCGTAATGCGAAGGCAGGCTGACAGGATCGAGTGAAACGACGATCGAGCCGTCGTTCAACGCCGGGAAATTGTAGAGGCCTTCCGAGTCGGTGATTACTGATTGACCGTTATTGAGATAAAGGCGGACGCCCGGCGATGGCCGATCACCGTCATCAAACTGGCCGTTCTGGTTCGTGTCAACAAACACGCGGCCGAGCAACACCTGACGCGCGGAAAAGACACCGGCGGCCACAAAGACGGTGGCGCGAGCCTGAGAACTGGTCGTGCGTTCACCCGACGGGAACGAGCCCGAAGCTACCGCCACGTTTTCGCGATCACCTTCGCCGGCATTCGCGCCGATACGCACGCGGTACAGCAGCTTCGCCGTTGAACCTGAAGGCAAATCGCCAATCGTAAATAAAAGCGTCGAGCCATTCACCTGCGGTTCGATCGATTGCTGGGGAGACGCGCCCATCGAAAGCAGAGCCGAGCCTTCGGCGTAATGGAAAGACTCAGGCAGGCGATCTTCGACGGTAACATTGCTGAGTGTGGCTGCGGTCGGGTTATGAACTTCGACTCGATAGGTCACGATGTCGCCGATTTCCACGCGCGCGCGATCGGCTGATTTGATCACCTGCAGCCCTCTGGCTTCGAACATCGGAATGTTCATCACGAGCGCGGCAAGGTCTTCGATGGTGATGTCGTTGCGGACGAGGACAAACGCTGAGTCCGCCAATTCCTGTCCGTCAACGGCGTGCGCAGTCAGGTCGAACAAACCGTTGTGCGTCGGCCGCAACGTCAGCTTAATCATCCGCGTCAGGAATCCGGGCGCGGAGATTTTCATGAAATAGATTGTTTCGCCGGCTATCGCTTCCGATGACAACTTGAAGCTGAAGTGTCCGGCGGCGTCGGTAGCAAACGGATTGACGTTCGCACCATTTGGCACAAAGCCGCTGTTTGGCGGCAACGTCACCAGATTCAGGCCGTCTGCGTCGGCAAATAACTCGATGCGTGCTCCCGCGATCGGCGCTGAGCTGCCGCCCCGGGCCGCAAACACCAGCCCCAAAGGATCGGCTACCACCACGGCATCGGCTGTCTGCACGGGCGTTGCGTTGTCGGCAGTGAAGCTCGCGTTGTTAACCACGCCGACGCCGGCCGGGACGCCGTTGGCCAGGCGCGCATTGAAAGTTATGCGAAAAGCTTCCGCGGGATTCACTCTCGGGAGGCGTATCTGAATCGTATTATTTACGACTGATCCTTCGTCAGCGTCGATGGCGTCCGATACCAGGTTGTCGTTGAGTCTCAATGAACTCGGGACGTATTCAATTGTCGGTGGCAACTGGTCGCTCATCACCACGTTGCGCGCCGCTGTATCGCCGCTGTTGCGGAACGCGATCGTGTAAGTGAACTGAGTACCCAGGCTTACCACAGCCTGCGGACCGCCGTTCACGACTTTGCTCGGGGGCAGGCTCGCGTTGACCGGATCAGTCACCCGAGCGCCAGAACCGACCGCGTTGATGATCGTGCCTGCGTCTTCGTTGCGGCCGTTGACCGCGCCGCTGGCAGTAGACCGCGCGGTGATGGAAATCGAGAGCGTGCTCTGCGCCGCGACGTCATTCGTCTCGATGACGGCCAGCACGCTAACGCAGCCGTTGGGCGCGAGCTGTGGCGATACGGATTGGTTGAGCGTAATCAGCTCGTCTCCAGTGCTCACCGTGCCGCTGCCATCGTTGTCGAAGTACAGTGCAGTGATTACTGCCGGCGGACTGATGCTGCTCTGCGTCAGCGTGACGCGATCGGGCGTGTTGCCGGTGTTGCAGACGCGAAAAGCACGCGTGACTTGCTCGCGCGGGCCGACAGTCTCAGACGGCGTCGTCTCGTCAGGCGTGACTGTAATGCTCGCGACGGCAACGATCGTCAGCGTGACGGTCTCTGAAACGGTCTCGAATGTTTCACCCGTCTCGTCGCTGTAGGTCGCGCGCGCCTGGTTCGTGATTACCGAGCCCCCGGGAGTTGAGCCCTCGAAAACTCGCGCCCACGAACTGCTCGCAGCTCCGAACACCAGCGCAACAACCGCGGCGATCAGTTTGATTTTTGCTCGTGAGAATTTCACTTCTTTAATGTGCTTGAAGCGGCCCGCCGGTTCGCCCACCATTTCAGGCTTCGTAACCGGCGCGCCGCTTCGCAAAGGGCAAGGGGCGATTGCTCGCCGTTAATTAATAGAGCGTTGGAACGAGAAGACCGCCGACGCGCCCGGTGCGAGAGAGGCAACCGTGTCCGTGTAAGTCGTCGCATTGACGATCACGACCACGCCTGAGCCTGTATCGCTGGGTGTGCCGGTGTGAGTGGTGAACGTGCCCCAATTGTTTGGAGCCGCCAAACCGTCTTCTGTGATGACCAGGTTCTGGGCCGTCAGCTTCACGCAGCTCGCATCGCCGTTCGAGGTCGAGATGTTCTCGTAGGTGATGTTGTACGTGATGACTGCCCCTGGCACCGCATCGGTCGCGCCGCCAACGCCAGTGGAGTTGCTGACGGTGTAAGCCTTAACCAGACGAACGAAGCCGGTGTAGAGGCGGTCGATCGTGCGGTTGTTTGCGGCCGGGGTGGCCGTTGAAGTCGCGCGAATCACTGTGTCGAAGCCGGTAAGTACTGTGTTTCCGGCGGGCTCAGTGATGCGGACGTGAATGTTTGCCGAAGCGCCAAACGCAATCGCTAGCGAAACGGAACCGCCGCCCGAGACTGTCGTGTAGGGACCGCCGATGCCGGCGGTTGAAATCTCGACGGTGAAGCCGGCCGGAACTGTCGGCGCGTCAAGCGTGAACGTATCGGACGTGTTGCCCGTGTTCTGGACGGTGTTCACGTACACGAGCTGACCCAAAGCGGTCGTTACACCGCCCGGAGCCACGCCGGCGATACCGGTGTTGACGCTCCTGTTCGTGTAATCGTCGTTGTTGTCATTCGGGCCGACCGCTCCCGGAGCTCCGCTCGGTCCAATTAGAACTGAGCCGATTTGCGACAGCGTGGTCTGCTGAATGACACCGTGTCCGGCGCCGGCAACATAGCCTTCGTCGAAGTTCGCGTTGCCATCGCCGTTGTTCGGCGTCGCATCGCCCGACTGGTCGGTGATCGTCGCGTTGACAGTGTTTCTGCCAAACACGTCGCCGATTTCATCGATCGGTATTGAGGCGTCGATGCCGGTGTTAACTGTAACGATCATGTTAATGGAAGCACTGCACGCGCCACCCGAGGCCAGGGTTGCTCCCACGGGAAACGCCAGACGCGTTGTGTTCGACAACGGCACCGGCGCCGAGGAACTCCAGGTCGCCGACAGCGGAGCCGTCGAAAGCGCGCTGGTCGTGTAGAGCGTTCCGGCCGGGAAAGTCTGGCCGGACGTCAACACTGTGCGCGCCGGAACGGGGGCGATGATGTAAACCTGCGTTGAAGCATTCAACGTCACGCCCGAAGCGTCGCGTGCGCCGTTGTTGCACACTTGCCACCCGTACGTGATGTCCGATCCAAGCGCCACCGGGCCGGCGGGCGCCGTCAGCGTCAGTTGCAGCAACGCGTCGTTTGCGACGGTCACTGAGATGTCGCCGCGGGCTTCGCGCAGACCGTTCACGGAGGTGGCCGAGACGGTGCGCACTTCATTGGCCGAGGTGTTGGCGGCTTGATTGTCGAATGACGGACTGCCTGTGGCCGCGTCGCCGAGCAGCACTTGCACAGTCTGCCCCGCACTCGCGGCACCCACCGTGACTTCGACCACCACGGTAATCGAAGCGTTTTGTGCGATTGCCGCAGAGTCGGCGGTGGCGCCGGTAAGGTCCGTGTCGCCGGCGTTGAACGAACCGTCGCTGTCCGCGTCGATGAACACTTGCGTGATGCTCGCTGGCGCACTTCCGCTCAGGTGTGCGCTGCCGGGGACGAAGTGAACCTGGTCACTGAAGTTACCGGTGTTCGTAACTGTGAAACTAAACTTCACACCAGTTTGACCAGCGACCACCGTCGGGTTGCTCCCGCCGTCCGGCGTAATCGTCAGACCGGAAACGTTCGACACAGTTACCGTGACGGTGTTTGAAACCGTCGAGTAACTGTTCGTGCCGTCAGAATAGGTGGCGCTCGCTTGGTTCGAGATCGTCGTGCCGCCAGGAGTTTGCGCGGCCGCGCGACCGAAGAAAGCCAACACGATCAGCGCTGCAACCAGCAGCCGGCTCATGTTAGCGCCCGTAGAATTTGTAAGTGGGTTAGTCATGATAGTCCTCATCAGATTGGGAAAGATTGGCAGGTCGTGAGGCGCGCATTACTTAACGCGCAGTTTGTAGGAAGCAGAAAGTTTGCCGCCCTGGGCGAGCGGATCAGACCATTCGTAACGGATGTCCGTGTACATCGCTACCGGAGCAGCGACGCGCTTCACGGTTCCGTCCGTTTGCTTCTCTTCGACAGTCGGTTTGTCGGAAAACGACTTGCCGTTGTCGATGCTGTAAACGGCCTTCGCACCGTCGGCCTTCGCGCTACCCGCGATGAACTCAGTGCCACGGGGAATGCGCGCTACGGCTTTGTAGTCGTGCGCGGCCGCGTTGCCGCTGTTCTCAGACACGATGGTCCAGTCCAGAACTTCACCGGGCTTGACTGCTGAAGCTTTCTCCAAAGGGATAAGCTCTGAGTCTCGCTCAACCGCCGCTGACAACTGCACCTTGACCTCCGGGCGAGCAATGGCAGCAATCAGATGGTGTCGCTGAGCGAAACCAACCGCAGTAACCGCGAGCAGCGAAAGCGTCGCGAGCGTGAGCACGGCAATTCTCTTTTTTGAGTTGAACATGTTGTTTGTCTCCTTGAATTGTGAGGGTGGGCAAGCAGTTACTACTCTTTGAACTTCCCAAATCGCTCCCAATCGAAGTTTGTGCTTTCCTTGTGATTGAATGACTAACTGTGGAAGACAATCAGCCAGCACCGACCATTACAAGGGCCGTGCCGCGGTCTGCGAAGGCGTCGGATGCCTGGGTGCGATTGGACCAGGTTGCCGCTAATCGCCCGATTGCTTAATGTTTTCGCGGTTTTTAGGTGGGCACAAAGGCGGGTCAAAACTGCGATTTTTTGTCAGCACTGACATTCTGTCAGGCTGCTAAACGCCAAAGAATGTTATGGGAAAGAGTTTAGGAAGGGACCGATTTGTTGGACCTAATCCTGAGAATCGATGTCGCGCTCGTGCTCGTACTCCCGAAGCTTTCGGTAAAGCGTCCGCGCCGAGATGCCGAGAATCGTCGCCGCGCGCTCGCGGTTGCCTTCACTCTGTCGCAGCACATGCAGGATGTGTTCGCGCTCGAGGTCTTCAAGCCGGCGAGGAACGGGCTCGGGCGTCACGGTCTCGCCAACTTCGTTGTCTGGTGAGAGCTCCGGAATTTGGTCCGCATCGATTGTATCCGTGGGAGAGATCGCGGCCGCGCGTTCCATATAGTTTCTTAACTCGCGCACGTTTCCCGGCCAGGGGTATTCGAGCAAACGGTGGATCGCATCGTCCGTCAACTTCAGTTTCGGCCGGTTGAAGCGCTCACGATAGACGCCCAGAAAGTGTTCGATCAATTTTGCAATGTCCTCGCGGCGTTCGCGGAGCGGCGGTACGTGAAGCGCTACGACATTCAGACGATAGAAGAGGTCGGCGCGAAACTCCTTACGTTCCACCGCTACCGTCAGGTTCCGGTTCGTCGCAGCAATAACGCGCACGTCCGACGTTTGATCGCGCGTGGATCCCACGCGGCGGAACCTTCCCTGCTCAAGAAAGTGCAGAAACTTTACCTGCATCCCCAACGCCAGGTCACCGATTTCATCGAGGAACAACGTCGAACCATCCGCCGCCTCGACTAATCCTCGACGCAGCGAAGTCGCGCCGGTAAACGCTCCGCGTTCGTGGCCAAAGAACTCTGACTCGAAAAGAGTTTCCGGCAACGCGCCGCAATTGACGGTAATCATGGGCATGTTTGCGCGCATGCTTTTTGAGTGAATGAATCGCGCCAGGACGTCTTTCCCGGTTCCCGATTCGCCCGTCAAAAGCATCGTCGAATCCGTGCGCGCGGCATTCTCGGCCTGCGCCAGGACTGACGCCATCGACGCATTTTCATGGATGATTGGCACCGCATCGTCCGCGTGGGTCGCCGGCCTGACAACTGAACGAAGTGATGCGTTCTGCTTTACCAGCCGCCGCTTCTCGTCGGCCTTGCGAATGACGGCTTCCATCTCATCGAGCGTTGCCGGTTTTGTGAGGTAATCGTACGCGCCGTGACGCATCGCTTCGAGTCCCGTCTGCAAGGAAGTGTCCGCCGTCAGCATTATGACCTCAGGCGGATCGTCTAACTGGCGGATTTCTTTCAAGGCCTCGAGGCCGGAAAGATCCGGCATCATCACGTCCAGCAACACCACATCGAAATCACTGTCGCGCAATGCGGCCAGCGCTTCGGCGCCGCTGCTGGCGGGCGTCGCGCCAAAACCCGCCTGTGAAAGCTGACCCGTAACCAGCTTCCGCAGCAGATTGTCGTCGTCAACGACCAGGATGTTGATCTTGCGACTCATTTACTTAAAGAACTTCCGTTGAGACGCGGGACTTGTCCCGCGCACACCGACGGCAGTCCGCCCGGCTAGACGGATACATTCTCAACGTCCGCGGCGCGACGAGGAATCCATAGCCGGAAACGGCTTCCCTCCCCTTCCTTCGACTCCACGGTCAAAGACGCGCCGAGTGCTTCCGCCAGCGCCGCGCAAATCGCTAAGCCCAGCCCGTACCCCTTGCCCGCCCGCTTGGTGCTGACAAATGGATCAAAAATCTTGGGAAGTAGATCAGCGGGAATGCCCGGCCCGTTGTCAGCCACTTCGATCAGGGCACGGTCAGTTTCACGAGCGGTCCTCACGGTGACACGTCCGTCGTTTTCACCTACCGCGTCGGCCGCGTTGCTCAGAAGGTTATCCAGGATCTGACACACCAGGGCCGGGTCGGTCGCGATTTGGCCGATGCCTTCATCAAGTGCGACTTTGAATTCGATTCGTGCCGACTCAGGTCGGTGCACCGCGACTTTGAGGCAATCTCTGGCTACGCCGTTTAGATCGGTCATCGAGCGCTTCGCCTGACGCTGCTGCGTCAAATCCAAAAGCCCGCGCGTAATCTCTTTACACCGCTGCGACTGGCGCACAATCTCTTCAAGGTAGTAGTTCCATTGATGTTCGCTGGCGAGCTTTTGCGTGTCGTCGCTCTTGCGCACATCACGAATCACGGCTTCGGCACAGGCCGAGATCGCGGCCAGCGGGTTGTTGATTTCGTGCGCGACGCCCGCGGCTAATTGGCCAACGCTGCCCAAACGACGGGAACGCGAAAGCTGCTCCTGCACCTCGGACAGTTGAGTCACGTCTTTCCAGGTGGCGACCTTGATAGTGTTTTCTGACGGCTGACGTATCGAAGCAATCGAAGTGAGGTAGCGCCGTCCTGTTTCGGTTTGGACTTCGAATCCGGAAGACAAGTCGCGAGAATCGGCCAGGTGGTACGCGGCTGCCGGCCCGCCAAACATGCGCGCGAAAGCCTCTTCGAAAGTGAGGTCCGTTACCTCTTCGTTTTTCAGGTCGAGCATCTCAGCTGCGCGCGCATTGCAGCGCAGGATGCGCCCGTTTTCATCGTAGGCGAGGATGCCTTCGCCAATCGCTTCGAAGGTTTGCTCCCAGATTTTCTCCGCAGTCGCGAGCGTTTCTACCAGCCGCGCGTTGTCCAGCGCCAGGCCGGCCATGTCCGCCAGACCGCGTAGCGACTCCTTCTCCTCAACCGTGAACTCATGCGACAAACGATAACCGGCGATGAGGGCGCCGAGCTGCACGCCGCGCGATCTAAGCGGTATGATCGCCAAATCGCAGATGCCTTCGAGCGCGTGTATGGGAAACTCATCAGCCGGATAACCGTCGCGCCGGCCGATCCCCTGAACAATTACGACCGAGTCGGCGGCGAGGACGCGATCCGCCAGAACGTTGTTGAGTTGCTGCGTAATCGGTCGCTCAGCCGCAGGGGTGATGAAGCCGGCGGCAGCTTCCCAGGTAATCGTGTTGTCGTTTTGCGAGAAGCTTATGACGGACGTGGTGTCCGCGTGCGTGATGCGCCGAACTAAATCGACGATGGTGCCTAGCGTGGTTGCGCTTTCCGGTTGCGAGGTCTCGCGGTGAGTTACATCGATTGCTACGGCCATTAGTCGGATCAACCCGGACGCGTCGGGGTTCAAATCCGCAAATCGTCGGTTGTCAAAGCTTTGTACGCGGAATCTGAAGCCCGGTCAAGTGCTGTATTCGCAACCGTTGAGGTGTCCTATTTCTTCTTTGCGGTCCTTTGCGACTTTGCGTCTTTGCGGGAAATGGCTCTTGTGACAAATAGTCTGTTCACGCAAAGGCGCAAAGACGCAAAGGCCACGCAAAGTAGGACCCTGCGGCATCGTGGGCTGAGGCCCGCGAATGCCGCCCGTTGGGAAAAGTTCGATGCAAATGCGGAAGTAAGCATCAGCTCGCGCCTCCCTGCCGTCTCTCTTGCGATGCCGGTTGCAGCAAACGCTAATATCCTACCCATCAACTCTTTGGCGAGAAAAGTTGAAAGAACTCAGTTGCGCGAAAGTCCAAACTCGGATTATCTTGCCATCGCCCTGAAGACCGTTTTGCAATGTCCTACGCTGATCGCCAGCACTCTCGAAATCGCACGGAGTTAGACCCGACTGATCCCGTTCGGATGATTGAGTTGATCGCGTGAACTGGACACACAATAACTGTGTTGCCAGTGAGAGTATCAGTGGCAAACGAGATGGTTTGAGAATGCGAACCGTTAGCGTTGCGTCAGTTAAACGCTAACGAGGCGGACGTCGGTTAGAACAACGACAGCCCCCACATCACCGTTTCGGCGAGGTCGGTTACACTAGCCACAGGCACGACCGGTGGGGTTGATGTTTGACCGGGAACCACCGGCCCATTATTAATAGCCTGAGCGGCGCACGGCGGACCACTTGTTTCGCCAGGGACGCAAACACACTGCCCTGATGGTATTTGTCCCGGCATAGGGGGCTCACAGTCCGCGAAACCGGCAGTGGCGAGTACGCACATCAAGGTTAAAGAGACAGCTAGTCTTTTTAGTTTCGTCACGTTTTTCTCCTTGGTGATTGGGTGTTGCGAGTTTCTAGAAACCTAGAAGGAGCGTGTTTCAGCCGATTCACCGACTTTCATCCATGAAACCGTCGGACACATGCTCGCAGCGCAATGATTTTATCACTGATGTAGAAAGGCCAACCTCACATGAACTTAACGTCGCAACTAACCGAATTCCAAAACGAAAGTCGCGACCTGCCAGTTAACGAACGAGCTGAGCTTGCCTGCCAGTTGGCCAAGCACTTCGAGAAAGTGGGCGAATACGAAGCAGCGTATGAAGCCCTCCGTCTTTATTGGCCTGCGCGCGACAAAGCTCCCAAGCTCGATAATCTGGACGACTTAACAAAAGGCGACGTTCTGCTTCGGGTTGGTGCGCTAGCCGGTTGGTTTGGTGCGGCTAATCAGACTGAAGGAGCCAAGAGGTCGCAAAGAATTTCCTCACTAAAGCCATCGAGATCTTTGAAAGCCTGGGGGAGGTTCGTCGAGTGGCCGAAGGACGAGGTGATTTGTCACTTTGTTACTGGAGGGAAGGCTCATACGATGAGGCGCGCGCTCAGTTGGCAACTGCAATCGAAATTCTGCCAGTTGAAAACCCTGAGCTACAGGCAATTCTTCTCATTCGCGCTGGCATTGTGGAAGTGTGGTCATCCCGACTGCACGAAGCCTTGCGACTCTATAACACCGCAGCCCCTTTGGTGGAGCAGAGTGAAAATAACGCTCTCAAAGGCTCTTTCCACATGGAGTTCGCACTCTTATTTAGGAGACTTGCTGTAGCAGAAAGTCGAAGCGAATTTCTTGATAAGGCACTAATCGAAAACGCTGCGGCCAGTTTTTATCATGAGAAGGCCGGCAATTTTCGTTACCTCGCTCGCGTTGAAAACAACCTCGGCTTTCTTTACTTCACCATCGGGCGTTATCAGGACGCGCACTACCATTTGGATCGTGCTCGCGATCTCTTCTTACAACTGAAAGATGTTGGTACGGCGGCGCAGGTTGATGAGACGCGCGCGCGCACGCTTCTCGCCGAAGGTAACCTTAAAGCCGCCGAGCGGACGATCAAAGCCGCGGTCAGAGTTCTCGAGAAGGGCGGACAACAGGCGGTCCTCGCTGAGGCGCTTACGACCCAGGGAATTATCGCGGCCCGCACGGGCAATGAGGCGCGCGCTGCATTACTGCTACAACGAGCGATTGTTGTCGCGGAAACAGTTGGCGACCGCGAAGGTTCAGGTCGCGCGCACCTGACGATTGTCGAGGAACTCGGCAGTCAAACGGGTGTCAGGCAGCTCGTGGAGATCTACCAGTCGGCCGTAGAACTGCTCGAGCATTCTCAGGATCCGGCGACGCACAAGCGCCTGATTTCCTGCGCGCGAAAAGTGATTGCCGCATTGCTGGTGGAGAAACCCGGCGGGGGTTTTATGCCGAAGCCCGATTCTTGGGAGGGATTTTCCCTGCGCCGGGAAATCAAGAAAATCGAAAGAAACCTGATCGAACGCTCGCTTCGCGATGCGTCTGGTTCGGTGACAAAGGCTTCGCAATTGCTGGGCTTCAAGCATCACCAGAGTCTCGTGTCGCTGCTCAACAACCGGCACAAAGATCTGATCGGGCACCGTACGGCGGTGCGAAAGCGGCGACGGCATTTGTTTTCGCAGCCGAAGCAAAGCGAAAAGAAAACTCCGGCGACGCCGGTTCCAAATCAGGTTTCAATCCTTCACGTTGAGGGTCACAAGCTGATTGGGCGTCAATTTGAAGAGCTCCTGGTGAGCAGCGGGTTTGGGGTGCAATTGTGTACCGGTGGACTTAGAGCGTGGGAGATTCTCAAGACGAAGGTGCCCTATGATGTGCTGATCGTCAATCACAACTTGCCCGAAGTGAGCGGGCTTGAGCTGGTCCTGCGCGTCCGCAGCATGGTCCATCGTCGCACCCTGCCAATCATCATGCTTTCCGACGATGATGTGGAAAAGGAAGCGTGGCGCGCCGGCGTCGATGCGTTCTTGCGCACATCCGAGGCCGCCAAGAAACTGACCGCGACCCTCTTCAGAATCCTGGAAGAAAGCCGAGAAGAGTCCAAAAAGTCGTAAAACTTGGATCCGGCATTTCACCAAATCTTTTAAGTAAACAATCTGTCGGTTATCGACTCACCAAGCTCTGCAAGTAGATGGGCCTGTGATAAGTTCGAGGCCAATGGCGGAAGTAAGCATCACGTCGCGCGGAGCGAAGCGAATCCGCCACGGTCATTTGTGGGTCTATCGCAGCGACGTGGCAAACGCAGAAGGTGTCGAAGGCGGAACCATCGTGCGTGTTGTCGATCAGGCACACAACTTTGTAGGTCAGGCCTTCTACAGCGACGCATCCGAGATTTCGCTTCGGTTTTTGACAACGCAAGAAGAGACGATCGATCGCGAATGGTGGCGTTTGCGTCTGCGCGCGTGTGCAGCGCGACGTTCACGGACCGCGGCGGACACAAACGCCTACCGGCTGGTCTACTCCGAAGGCGATCTGTTGCCGTCTCTGATTATCGACAAGTACGACGACGTCTTAGTCATTCAAACTCTGTCGCAAGGCAGCGAACGGGTAAAAGCGGCGATCGCCGAACTGCTGGTCGAAGAATTCAAGCCAGCCGCGATCGTTGAGCGCAATGACGCGCGTGTGCGGCAGTTGGAAGGACTCGAATCAACGAGTGGCATTCTGCACGTGACAGAGCCCGCGGGTTCTGAGACGGTCACGATCAATCAGCACGGCCTCCGCTTTCTGGTTTCGCCGCTCGGCTCGCAAAAAACCGGAGCGTTTCTCGATCAGCGTGAGAATTATCTCGCCGCCAAACGTGTCGCCCATGGTCGCGCCCTCGACTGCTTCACATTCAACGGCGGGTTCGCGCTGCACATCGCGGGGAAATGCGACAGCGTGCTCGGCATCGACATTTCCGAAGACGCGATCGCCGGCGCGCGTCGCAATGCCGAGCTTAACGAAACTTCGAATGTTGAGTTTCGCGCGGCCAACGTTTTCGATGCGTTGCGAGAATTCGAGGCCGCGGGCGAGAAGTTTGACACGATCATCCTCGATCCGCCGGCATTTGCGAAAAATCGCGCCAGCGTTAAGTCTGCCGCGCGCGGCTACAAGGAAATCAATCTCCGCGCATTGAAACTCCTAAATCCGGGCGGCGTGCTGGTGACGTGCACGTGTTCCTATCACATGCCGGAGGAGTTGTTTCTGGAGGTGGTGGCAGCGGCGACGCTGGATGCGCGCCGCCGCTTGCAGATTGTCGAAGTGCGCGGGCAATCAAGCGATCATCCCGTGCTCATGGGCGTGCCCGAGACGCATTACCTGAAATGCGTGATCGCGCGCGTGGTCGAATAATTAATGCTGCATTCCGGGATCAGGCTCCACAACAACTCTTGTCGTGAAATCCTTTCCCCCAACCGACAGCTTCACATTGTAAGTCCCCGGTTCGAGCAACGGCCCTTGCGCGAAGAACGCGCCCAAGCCTCCGCCCCCTCCGCCTCCGCCGCCAAACTGCGGCAAATTAGCTGGACGCTGCGGCGGATTGCCCCGCATGTTCCATTGCACCCGATTGAGCCCGACTTCCTTCGTGCCAGTGATGTTCCGCACCACTCGGCCCGTGTAATCTGAGATGGTGATCGTCACATCACCGGACGGCACGGACTTCAGGTAATAGCTAATCGCGGTTCCCGGCGCTGGGTTCGCGGCGCGATACAGCTTCGACCCGCCGCTATAGCGACTCAAACGAACGTCGCTCAGCCACTGCGTCGCGGGCCGCACATCGAACAGAAATGATTCTGTGTCGAGCACTTTACTCCGCGTGAGCTGTTGCAGCGCCGTGATGTCGTCAAGAATGTAAATCCCACGGCCGTGCGTGCCGACGATCAAATCGTTGTCGCGCGGATGAATCAGCAAATCGTCAACCCGCACCGTCGGTAGACCCGACATGAATCGTCGCCATTCGCGGCCGCCATCGATCGAAACATACAGGCCGTACTCAGTTCCCACAAACAGAAGATCTTTGTTTTTGGGATCTTCGCGTACCACATTCACGTTGCCGTTCACCGGCAAATTGCTGACGATCGAACTCCATGTCTCACCGTAATCACGCGTGACATACAGGTAGGGCTTCAGGTCGTCCAGCCGGTGTCCATCAACCGCGAGGTAAGCTGTGCCTGCATCGTAACGAGAAGGCTCAATCTTGCTTATGTGATACAGCTCGCCTGACTTTTCGGCGAGCACGGGGACCTTCATTGAAAGGTTCGTCCACGTGGCGCCACTGTCGCGACTAAGTTGTACGGTGCCATCATCAGTCCCGATCCAGATGATGCCCGGCATGGCCGGCGATTCAGCAATCGACACTACAAAGCCGTAGCCATTATAGCCATCGTTCTTCGAAGCCATCGGCTCGCTGCCTTTCACACCCATGATGGAAAGGTTGTTGCGGTTAATTCGCTTCGTCAGATCGGCTGAGGCAGTCCAGGTGTCCCCGCGATCAAGCGAACGGAAGAACCGATCGCCGCCGGCGTAGATGATCCGCGGATTGTGCGGAGACAGAACCATCGGCGTGTTCCAGTAAAAGCGGAACTGCTCTCCGGGTGAAGGCGCCGGCACGACATTCGACTGCAAATTGGCGCCGCCAAAACCCTGCTGTGCTGCGAACTGAGCCAGAGCACTTTGCGGATCCTGCGGCGTGGCTTGCGGGGAAGCACCGGGTGAAGGCGATGCGGTTGGTCTTGCTCCACCGCCGCCCCGCGGACGCCCGCGAGGCCGGATACTAACGCTGCGACCGGTGCGCAGATCGATCCGGCTCATGTTTCCGTTCTGGGATTCGGCATAGACAGTGTTGTAGTCACTCGGATCGGCCATCGAGTAGAATCCGTCGCCACCAGCGACGCGATACCAATCCGCGTTCGTAATCCCTGCGGGGTTGCGCGTCTGGCTCGGCCCACCCCATGAACCGTTGTCCTGTAAACCTCCATAGACGTAATACGGTTTACGCATGTCGACGCCAATCGCATAGAACTGCGCCGCCGCGATGGTGTTGATGAAGTCCCAGTGAGTGCCCTGGTCGTAAGTGACGTTCAACCCGCCGTCGTTACCAAGAACAATGTGGTTGCCATTCTTCGGATCGATCCAGATGGCATGGTTATCTACGTGTCCGACATTGGCCTGCATCGAAACGAAGGTTTTGCCGCCATCCGTTGACTTACTAAAATTCAAACCACCAACGTAAACATTTTCCGGGTTGGAAGGATCGACGCGAATCTGGCTGTAGTACATCGGCCGGTTGTTTTCGTTGCTCACGATGCGCCAGCTTTTGCCTTTGTCGTCTGAGCGCCAGACACCAGATCGCTTTGCATTCGGAGTAGGTGAGCCAACCGGTGTCGCGCTGGGCGAGGGTGTCGGAGTTGGAGTAGCCGCTCCCGGAGTTTGTTCCTCGCCACCGGTACCCGTGGTCGCCCCAACTTCCATTTGCGCATAGAGCACGTTCGAATGTGATCTTCCCAGATCCAAACCGATGCGACCGAGTAGGCCTTCAGGCAATCCGTTGCCTTGCAGCTTCGCCCAGGTCCTTCCTGCGTCCGTGGTCTTCCAGATCCCCGAGCCGGGACCGCCGCCATTGAATCCCCATGACGTCCTTCGCCTTTGATACGACGCTGCGTACAACGTCTTCGGATCAGACATGTCCATCACGATGTCGGTAAAGCCGGTATCTTCGTCGATGAACTTTACGTTGTTCCAGGTCCGGCCGCCGTCGGTTGTCTTATAGATGCCCCGCTCTTTGTTCGGTCCGAATAAATGTCCGAGCACCGCCACATAAACTGTGTTCGCGTCCTTCGGATCGATCACGATGCGCGCGATGGTTTGCGAGTCTTCCAGACCCATCTTCGCAAACGTCTTCCCGGCATCGGTTGATTTGTAAATACCATCGCCAAAGCTCGAACTTTGACGGTTGTTGGGCTCGCCGGTGCCTACCCAAACAATGTCCGCGTTTGACGGCGCGATGGCGATATCGCCAATGGATGCCGAGGAATAAGTGTCGAAAATGGGCTGAAAAGTCGTGCCGTTGTTCGTCGTCTTCCAGACGCCGCCGGTCGCGAACCCGATGTAGCAAATGTAGGAATTCGTTTCGACGCAGGCGATGTCGTCAATGCGGCCGCCCATGCTCGCTGGTCCGATAGCGCGAAACACATATCGGCGCAGCAGCGGATCGTTCGACCAGTTGATGGGCGTCGGCGTAGGCGACGCGGCTGGCGTTGCCGTAGCCGCGCGCGTAGGCGCCGGCGTTTGGGTTGCCGGCGGCGACTGAGAGCCGGCGGGATTCTGTGCGCCTACAGCCAACGCGCCCAACGTGACTGCGGTTAACGCGAACCCAACGATGGCGAGCAGCAGACCACGGAGATCGCGAGTCGAACGACACGTGTCTTTCATAGAAATTCCTTTCCGTCAGTTGTGAAAGAAAGTGCAGCCACAAAGAACGAGCGGCCACATCGAAGAGCATGCGCTTTACCTGAGATCTGAGATCTAAGATCTCAGATCCGAAAAGTGGCGGGCCCCTCGGTTACAATTCGGCGAACAGCAAGCTTCAAGCGGCAGACATTTATCGCATCAGCGTCAGATAGTCAACGTTGATTCGCCTGGTAAGACCTCAGCGAAGCGTCTTATTCATGTTAAGCACGCCGCGCGCTGAAATGCTTGACGATTGAGACATAGCGAGACTAGAATCGGCTCGACTCACGAATTGGTTTCCATGCTACCTCGAACGCAACGTCAAAAAGAAGTTCTGGATTACATCACTCGCTTTTTGGCGAAGCATGGGCACGAACCTTCGTACGCACAAATCGCGCGCCACTTCGGTGTCAGTTCCAAAGCCACGATCGCCAAGCACATTGCCGCACTCGAAAAACGTGGACTCGTAAAACGGCAACACGAACCGGGTCACTTCACTCTCGCAGTGAGGTTTGAGGAAGCGGCGGCTGACGCAACTTGCGAGGTGCCGCTGGTCGGGCGTATCGCCGCGGGACTGCCCATCGATGCGATTCAGGATGTTGAGATGATTTGCGTTCCGCGCTTCCTGCTTGGTCGCGTGCGCCCCGAAAGAATTTACGCGCTGCGCGTCAAAGGCGATTCAATGATCGATGAGCACATCTGCGACGGCGACATCGCTTTGATCGAAAGCCGTAACGAAGCGCGCGACGGAGAGATCGTTGTGGCGCTCATCGATCAAACGCGGGCGACATTAAAGCGTTTGTTCCGTCGCGGTCAGGAAGTCGAACTTCGACCTTCAAACGCGGCCTTGGAACCGATTCGCGTGCACGCCTCGCGAGTCGAAATCCAGGGCATTTTCCGCAGCCTCCTCCGTCCCAACGCATAAGCCGAACCCCGTTTGGCGCGGGTGGGTCGGCGCACTAGTCCGACCGTGAGGAAGGGCGTTTAAAAAGCTGAAAAGCCCGAAAAACCAGCGATTTTGCATCACCCTGGCTTTCTTTAAAAATGATTCTCACGCTGCTGCATCATGAAGGACTAATACAAAGCGCTCAGATCGTCCAAGCCGTGGTTGCTCTCGGTTGGATGGCTCTCAGTTGTGGCGTGATCCGCTTGTTATGGCGAAGGAAGAAGTAGCCTGCCTACCGACGGCTTTTCCTGACCGTCTCGTCAGTGTCGCGTTCGAATTCAAACCTGCAATCCTGAGGCTTCTTGTCTTCACGTAACCCAACGAAGACCGGATGACGCATTCGCTCGTCCGCCGTCCACTCAGAAAACTTCACCTCCGCAACCAGCTTCGGCTTCACCCATTGCACAGGTTCGTTGGTCTTGGGCTTGACGGCGAACGGACACTTATCGCTTTTAAGCGGCTGAAGCAGTTTATTAATCGCGCGGAGCTTCTGTTCATTGAAGCCGCCACCGACATGAGCCACGTATTGAAGCTTGCCCTCACGATACAGCCCCATTACCAGCGAACCGAAATACGAACGCGCGCCACGCGGTTGGGTGTAACCGCCGACCACGACTTCCGATCGCTGAACTGTCTTTACTTTGAGCCAGTCTGAGGTACGCTTTTGCGCGTACTTACTCGCCGCGCGTTTTGCGATCATCCCTTCCAGACGAAACTTTGCGATCTCGCGAAAGAAGAGCTCGCCTTCACCTGCAACGTGGTCGGAATATTTTATGAAGCTCGCCGGACGCAGAATCTGCTCAAGCCTGGCTTTCCGTTCAACGACTGGGCAACCCATCAGGTCGAAGCCATCGAGATACAGCAAGTCGAACGCGAAATAGACAAGCTGCGCGGTCCGCGCTTTAGCATAACTGCCACTGCGTATGCGCAGCTTATTCTGCAGCAATTGAAACTGTGGCCGGCCGTGCTCGTCGAGCGCGACAATCTCGCCATCGAGAATCGCTTCTTTTGCGTTGATCTGCTTCGGTATGTTTGCCAGCTCGGGATACTGCGGGGTCATCTCGATCTGATTGCGCGAAACGAATCGCGCTTTTCCTTTGCTGACGAAGCAGACAGATCGAAAACCATCCCACTTCGTTTCGAATATCCAATCCTGATCAGAGAAGGGCTCATCAACCAGAGTCGCCAGCATCGGATGAATGATTTCCGGCATACGCGCCTTGCGCGCGGCCGAGCAGATAGCCGTCTTTGTCTCACGAGTCTTCGGTAAGCGCTTGTTGGTAGCCATCGTGGACCGGCGCCGTGAAGTCAGTACCATCCGCGTAAGCGGATGGAATAAGAAGGATCCCATGGTCGGCAAAACCCCTGGTTCCATTCGCTGACGCGAAGGGTACTGACCTCATCACTTCGCAGTGTTAGTCTAAGAGCCAACCATGGCGGTCACCAAACCGTTCAAGCCAACCAAGCAGCAACTCGTCGAAGCGGCCGGCCAGAAAGTGCCGGACGTGATCGCGCCGAATCTAAAAGTGCTGTTTTGCGGGATCAATCCGGGGCTTTACACAGCGGCCGTCGGTCATCACTTCGCGCGCCCCGGCAACCGGTTCTGGCCGGCGCTGTTCAAGTCCGGATTCACAGATCGTTTGGTGTCGCCGTTTGAAGAGCGCGGACTGCTCAAAAGCGGAATCGGAATTAGCAATGTCGTGCCGCATGCCACAGCTACAGCCGCAGAACTAACCACGGAAGATTTCATTGCCGGCGGACGTGCTTTGGCGGCGAAAGTAAAACGATATCGTCCTCGGATTGTGGCGATTCTCGGCGTCGGTGCATACCGCCTCGCGTTTGCTAAACCCAAAGCGCAAATCGGCGAACAGCCGGAGAGAATTCACGAGGCGCGTGTCTGGGTGCTGCCGAATCCGAGTGGCTTGAATGCGAATTATCAGTTGCCTGAACTGGTGAAGCTGTTTAGAGAATTGCGTGAAGCGGCTACAATTCAACCCGGTTAGCAATAAATTAAGTCAGGCAAATAATCGGGCGGCTTCGCCGGGCGATGCGCCGTCGGGGCGCGTGCTATGAATAGTGAGGGAACGCAAATGATCTGACGAACCGCCTGACAATCGAACTTACATCTCAATGTACAGTGGCGTGGCCAATGCTTTCACCTGCTACTTGGGCCTGAAGATCAGTTTCTTCTTGTAGACAAAACCCACACTGTACTTATTGTCCACCAGCTTGAAGTTCGGCGGCAGCGACCCATATTCGTGACCAATCGTGATAGCGAAGTACTTTGACATCTCGAACTGGATCTTGGTTTGTACGTAGTCCCGCGGATTTCTTCCAATGAAGAGTGGGATCAGGTTTTTCTTATCGTCCTCCGTAAAGCTGATCTCGCCGCGGAGCGGCCACCGCCTTACGTAGTCAGTCTGCAATGATATTGAATCAACTAGGCTGTTGCCGGTGAAGAAGTTCAGGTAGGCGCTGGCGCCGCCGACCGCCCGTGCAATATTCCGGTGCTCGGCCGACGGGACAGGGTTGCGGAAATTGCGGCCAAGTTCCAAACCAACCATGGGCTGTAGGAAGAGTTGCGCCTTCCCGCTACCAATAACCGGCGGGAGGAAGTACAAAGTGTTTCCCCAGATGCCATTCAGGTGTTTGAAGTTTTTGTTGCCTTCAAGACGCCCCTCAGTGTCCCAAACCACGAATTTGAGACTGCTCTTGTTCACGGCAAAAGGCGAACGGATGAGCGCACCTAGCTTAAGCGAGTCAGCATCGGCCTTTTTGTTGCTGCTCATCTTGAATTCAAAAAAGGGCACCAGGTCCTGTTGCTCTCTGAAGAGACTGATACCTATAGGCAGTTGAATCTTCGCGTCAACCGTTTTGACGGCAGTCTCCCCTTTTGACCCCTCGAGTTGACCGGCTATGTATATGTCTGAGTCTGCACGACCAGTAGATTTCGCTTCGGAGAATGGGGATGGCTTGTTTGGTTGCGTACCAGCTGGCACAGCCTTTGCGATGCTGACGGTTGTGAAGGGAAGCTTCGCCGGCTTGCAGCCGCTGAATGTCAATTGCGGAACAGAGAGAACATAAGTGTCAGTCGCCACCAGCGCGACCGTGTAATGCAAGGTTGCGCTGAGAAAATTATCCGGGTAAAGACTGTCCGCGGATTCGACCGTCACAGTATCGATCCTCAACGCCGGGTTAGCTTGGGACGTCAGATTGTTCAGTATCCATGAGTTGCCCTGCTGGATTTTTTCTTTGTCTTTGGGTGTCAGCGGGAGGTCGAAAGCCAACGAAATTGTCTGCGTGGCCGGGTCTGCCACTGCTTGATTAATGCCGGCCTGTTGTGCAATCGCGCAATCCTGGGCCTGGATCTCGGCCGGCCGCAATAACCCTGCGACTACCAACCCGAGGCCGGCAATAATCCAGAACCTCTTTTTTACTCTAAGCATTTTTCAGTCTCCGATCGTCAGAAGGAATTACAATTCTTTTATTTGACGCCAGATTTCTTTTTAGTCTTCTTCGCTGTCTTTGTCGGCGGGGCTGCCGCTTCAGCGAAGAGCGCCGATGCTTCCGCGAACTTTGCCGATGCCGCCATCAGTTTTTCCGCTGAGTTTGCCGGTGGGGCAACAAAATTCATTGCCGGTTCATTTGGCACGGAATTGTCGCGGATCGTGGTCGCAAGTTGGCGGATCGTCCAGGAACCACTGAGTGTTGCCAGGAAGCCGGGGTGCAGCGAGAAGTTGAAACGCGGGACACCGATGCTGCCATTAGCCACCACGTTGTGGCGTACCGCTGAGGCTTGTTGCGCGCTATTGACACCGTACATGACGAGCGGTTCTATTGGGTTAAGGGGCCTGGTGCTCCCAGTTACGGCCCGTATGCAGTCTCCCGTGATCATCAGCGATTGTTGCGCGGTAAGTTTTGCAGGCATGGCGGAGCAACTCCTTTTATAAGCAGAATTGATGGCCGATCGTTTTGATTCGAGCGCCTCTATGACCAATATGGAATGCGAGGCCGAAAACGTTACGCAACGGCCAAACAGAGATGGCTTTGATTTCGATTCAGGGAGATTGCGTTCTAACGTGAATGACTTTGACGAATAGCTGGACCTCGCCTAACCCGGTTTGCAATCGAATGCGGCCAGCCTTGCGAACTACTCGCAACTTTTTTTAGATCCAAGAGAAATTCGACGTTGGCAGCGGTCGGTCATCGTGGCAATCCTCGGCGTCGGCGCATACCGCAACGCGTTGGCGAACCCAAAGCGCAAATCGGCGAACAGCCGGAAAGAATTCACGACGCGCGGATTTGGGTGCTTCCAAATCCCAGCGGCTTGAATGCGAATTATCAGTTGCCGGATTTGGCGAAGCTGTTTAGAGAATTAAGTGAAGCGGCCGCTGATTACAACTAAGAGAAGAAGGCGAGATTGCATGTCGGCGAAAAGGATCAGCGATGATCAGCATGGACGCCCGGCAAGCTGGCTGGCTTCACACACTGCTTGCTCTGCGTCCAGGAGCACACCTATCTGAGTGGACGAATCGTCAAAGACAGGTATCTGAGATCGGCCAAGGATGTCACGTACTCGCTCGTGAGTAAGCGCGGGGTTTGTTTCCAACATCAACGCGACCACGCCTGCCACTTTCGCAACCGCGCTTGAGGTTCCACCGAATCCGTTTCGATACGCGTGATCCGAAGGGCCACAAGTCAAATCAGAGTCCAGATCACCGGGAGCATAAACAGTCACTCGATCGCCGTAATTGCTGAAACCGCGAAAGTCCTTTCTTGTCGCGTCAAATCGCGTGGCTCCCACCAAAATTGATCCAGTTTGCAGTATCTCCGTGTCGTTATCGTCAAACTTGGCATCTCGGCCAGCGTTACCGGCGGGAACGCAAACCACTATATTTTCACTGATCGCGTGCTTAATCTCATCTGCTATGGTGGGAATCATTTCGATGTTTCGCCTCCTCTTGGTCTGAATTTCCAGAATTATTACCTTCCGGCTCTCGGATTGTTGATCCCGCACGAATCTTATGCCGGCTACCCACAAAGAGTGATCCTCTCGCGTGTCGGTACCTGATTGAATTGCCCAAAGCGTTGCGCCAAAAGCGACACCTACGATCCCAAAACCATTCAGTTGCGCGCCGGCTAATCCAAGAGCGGCGGTTCCGTGATGACATCGGCTCCCATTAGTTACGATGGTTTCATTGGCGCTGTTAGATTCGGGGAATACATTCTGGGTTTTTCGGATCTGTGCTATCAAATCCCGGTGCGACGGATTGAACCCCCAGTCAACATCGGCGATCACCACGCCTCTGCCTGACAGACCTTCGCCAGATTCATTTGTTTTCAACCACGCTTGGTTAACCTTACACCGGAAGATGTACCACTGGCTTTCCAGACAGCCACCGGCGTCGCAAATGGTGCTTTGTGGATGGTCATCGACTCCCATAAGCGGTTCGTCCAACGGCCCTGAGGGCGGACCGATCTTAGGCACCGCTACGGCCTGCTCAATCTCCGGCAGTTCTCTTAGTTCATCGGCAAATTGTGGAGTCTCAGCATCTTTTCGAAAACTAAGAGTGACGAACCTGTCGTGACCGGCACGCGCATAATCATCGAACGCGTCATCATCGGACTTTTTCGTCCACGAGTAACGAAGCGGGAAAGAGGGTTTCCAGCTTTTGAGGCCCTGCGCAAGCAATAAGTTCCTTACCGCGTCAGGCCACTCTTCCGAAAACTCAAAGCGTTCCTTTTCCGTTTTGAAATTCCAGCCGCGAACGCCGGATTGAGTTGGGTCCTTGAACACCAATTCGATCAGTCCAGGTTGCCACCACGCTCCGTGGCGGGACTTTGGGTCGAACCTATCCGCAAAGTCGTCAACTTCCTCACGCTGATGCTTGATGGCGTTGTCGACGGAGTTTGAAATGGTAGGCTCGTCCTCTTTACCGGGGTCTGTTTGCCGCTTAGTCATGCTCTCTCCTGCGATCTAAAGCGGGTCCTCTCGTTGGCCGAGAGAGGTCAGCCCGCATAAAGCCGGATCTGGACCGGGAGCTAGGTCATCCGCGATAAAACTAATCTGGTCTGCCGGAGGTTTAATAAAAAGACCATCGTAATACATGTGGAAGTGGCTCTGCCCAAGAGGAGTTGGTGCGTCAGGAAGCACATCGGGCGGCGCATTCGAAATCTCGTAAATCGCGTCAGGATCGTTGAAGACAAAGACCTCCGTTGATCCCGCCATTAGTCTCACATTGCCCCCGGCATTAAACGAAATGTCACAACCCGTGGCGGCGGCAACATAGCCAAATGGAGTAGGCGTGCCAGTACCCTTTCTCTGTGTTAACTCTGGCGAGTGAAACTTTGTAAAGAAATCGCCATTTCGGACCAGCAAAACCAGAAGAAGTTTTCGTGTGCCGATCTCAGGTGTTAATCTGCGGTCATGCATGTCCCGCGCTTCGAAATCAATGATCCAACGAAAGTCTTCACGGGTAGCTTGGTTCGCAGTTGCAGGGTCCACCGTCCTGTCAAATTGAGCGACACTGTTATTGCGGAGGGTGGTGTTGTTCTGGGCTGAATTTGTAACCGACAGCTCCCAGTTGCGAACGGTTCCCAGTTCAGGCCGATCAAGGCGAAGATCGATAACCGACGTAAGGATTCCGCCTTTCATGGTAAGTATCCGTGGGATGTGCACCATCGAATGGCTAGTGTGGTCCCCGCGTCCATGACCATTCGCGTGGGGCAGCGCATCCAGAAAACCCATCTCCATATAGTTCCTGCTTGCGGCCTGATCCCGCTGGTAGTTCAAAACCATCAGACCCCTGAACACAATTTTTATTGTCGTTGACATGAGAATTCTCCTCTCTTTTTTACAAAGCTCTCGATTACGTATGACTCAAGGCGGTCAAAACGTTTGTTGCACTTGAACGAGTCCAGCATCAAACCTGTAATCAGAACTTCGCAAAACCACCTATGACGGTAAAAGAAGCCCAGTAATACGGGTGTCGGTAGCGCGAGTCCTGCCTCAGCAGCATCTCTCGTTGCGCTTTCGCCAAAGCCTGTGCGGTCGACATGGTTTGCACTCGATTCTGGTGAAAGCTGATCATCAACTCCGCAGTGGAATCGGAATCGACGGGCCACATGGTGGCGACTACCAGGGGAACGCGCGCGGCGATAAAGGGTCGCGCGAGACTGATCATGCCCTCTCCCTTGTAATACCGTTCGGCGCCAGTCTGGCATGCCGAGAGCACAACCAAGCGCGAGCGTGAAAGGTCCATCAGATAAATGTCAGATGCTGATAGGACCTCGCGTACTGGCGGCTTTGCTTTGGCAAACAGTAGTTTTGACCGCAAAGGAAATCGCTCGTCGAGCACTGAGTGAAGCGCCAGATGAATCACATTGGATTTTCCCATCGCCCTGCTGGCGGCCGTGGCTGTCGCCCCAGCCTCGATCAAAGGGTTCTGCGAACCATACAGCTTTGCAACTTGATTGGCTTCTCGCGCTGCCGCGGGCAGATCTGGCAATTGGGGATTTTCAGCTCGATCAAATGTGGGATTCCCGACGCTCAGCACGATCTCACGCGATCCTGTTTCTTTGAGGCGTGCCATTTCAGAGCACAATATGAAAATCGTCGAACTCGGCGAGATCTGGAGGACGTAGTCCTGAATCAAATATCGTCCTACCGGCGACTTGAGTGCCGCGAACTGCAACAGGTTCAGCACCTTGTCGGGCACGATGAGAAGTTGGCGACTAGGATCCAATCGTGATGCTATTGGGTCGATAAGGATTTCAAACAATTCCCGTGCGCCGGTCTCATCGGACTGCCCGTCGAAGCCGGGCCTTTTGCTTATGACATTCAGATAGCCGAGGACTTTCTTCGTCAACTCATTCGCACTGATCGCCTGGCTGAAACACTCCAAGCCTCGGTCTCGGGAAATAACCCAGATGAGCAGTTTGTCTTCCAGCACAGCGTATTGGGCCAGTTGCACTTCGAGCGGCAAGCGCAATTGAATCTCACTAACGCTCAGTGGCTTCGCTAAGGACTCGAACACCAAAGTCAGGCCGCGATCAACTTTTAGGTTGCGGGTATCGCGATTAGTCAGGTCAAGAAGAGAGCGACCGCGCGAATTCTCCGAGTACTGGAAAGCTTGCTCGTTATTCTTTTGTGAGTGCTCGAACTCGATCGCCGTGTCATAAATGCTTTGTTCAGTATCGAAGAATCTTTCTCTGGTGTTTTCTTCGAACACCTGGTTTCGGTACTTCTCGACCAGGTTGATGGCCGTCGATATTTCATCTTTCGCAAGCGCGTCGTTCTTGACTGCGCGATAGCACAGGAGCCGCCCTTTGTGCGCTTGGTAAAGATGTGTCGGCATTGCCAACGCGGTATAAATCTCAATGGCTCGAGTGTAATTCCCGATCGCCAGATCAAATTCACCTGACAGCCGCGCCGCATTAGCAATCTGTAAGCTCGCGTAAGCCATCAGATTTTGATCGTCCGATCCACCCGCGTGAGCCTTCGCCGTGTCATAAGCCCGTTGAGAATTCCGAAGAGCCTCCCGATAATTACCTAGTTTCCATTGTGTGAGTCCGAGAAAGGAATAATTGGCAGAAATAGCTGCGCTCCGGTCACTTTGAAGAGCGTACTCCAGGGCTAGGTGCTGAGAGTCGGCAGACGCGGCAAACAGATCGGCCGAGGCAAAAGCTATGGCTAACAACCCGTAATGCCTGGCGCCTTGGACCGGATCCAAAGCAATGGAATCGACAATACCGAAACTTTGTTGGGCATAATGAAGGGCGCTTTGGTAGTCACCCAGGTAACGATGAAACTCCATGAGTGAGTCGAAAGCATTTACCAACCCAACCTTATCATTCGTTTGGCGAGCCAAGTCACCGGCCCGATTTGCCGAGTCGATGGCGCGGGAATGCTCGTTAAGCTTGAAATGAATCAAGGACTTCAAATAGAACAATCGACTTAGCATCCAAAGATAACGATTATTCTCGATGCGCAGAACAAGCGGTTCCAGAATAGCGAGACCCGCCGGCTGGTTGTTGAGACGGTAGTAACAAAAGCTAATCCAGTAGTCCGCGACAATCGATTCAGAGTCATCCCCGGCCTGCTCAAACAACTGCCTGGCCTGCTTGAATGTTTCAAGCGAGTCTTGAACTTTGGCTTCTCCCCATCCTTCATGCCCAGCCTTCATCAACGCCCGGGCTTGCGCGACTTGAGTCTTCTGGTTCGGACGGGCTCGCACATAAGATTGAACGAGGTCAGAGAAAAATGAGTCACCAACCTTCTGCTGCGACAAATTTCCGCTGTAGATCAGCGCCGAAAGTTCTGCTTTCGCCTCGTCGTGCGCGCCACGGGCCTCGGCGGCCAGATAGCTGTCCAGCAACTGCTCGACGATAAGATTGCCGCTCCTGTTGTGATAACTACTCAACAGCTCCCAGGCGCCGGCATCGTCACCGATCCGAAAACCGTCGCGAAAACGCTCGAGTTTTTGCTCTTTACTTTCCGATATTTGTTTTCGTTGCTCCTCAAGGAATTTGAGCCGCTGCTTGGCTTCCGCAGCCCATTGAGAGTTTGGATCTTTCTTGAGATACTCACGCCAATCCGCCTCTTCGTCCACACTCGATCTCATGTACTGGTGATAGAGCGCGCGATTGAAGAGTGCTTCTGGAAGACTCCCCGCCCGATTGAGATACTCAAGGCTCTTGGCAAGTTCCATTACCGCGTGACCTGCCGATGCGCTGCTCGGATCGCTCCGAGCGGTTTCAAGATCCCGTTTACCCTTCTCTAACCACGCCGCTCCCAAATCGCTAAGGATCTTTACATTGTTTGCGTCCAACGCCACTGCTTGATCAAGCTGGTCAATTGCCTTGTCAAACTCTCGATTAGCGAGATAGTACTGACCAAGTGCGTGATGAGAAGCTGCGCTGGGATGCTGGTTTACTTCCTTCAGCAGGAGACTGGCGGCGAGGTCGCGTTGCACATAGTCAACCTTCGCCGGCTCACCGCGTTGGTTTGGGATCGGCGCATAGTCGAAGTCCGATAGGCGAGGTTCGGTGGGCCTTTCATCCTTGAAAGCTGTTCGCAGCGCGACTAGACCTTTGTTTAGGTCGGACTGATAAAAGAAGATCCGGTGAATGCCAAAACCGGCGCCTATAACTATTAGGATGGACGCGGCGATGGCCAGGGAACGTGTGTAATTCTTAATGCGTGGCTTGGCGTTTACCAGTTCAGACTTCCGTAGTTTCAGCGCCAGCGCAAATTTCAGTTTGTTCTTTCGCTCCGGCGATTTGAAGAAATAGTCCTCGACTTGCTTGAGCTCTTCGCCTTCAAACTTGCCGCTCACGTAGTCATCGACTGTTTCGTTTACGACAGTGTCGTATTCTTCAGCGAACTCAGGATCGGTGAGCAGACGCAGTTCGACCTGCTCCTCCTCTGCCTCGGTCAGTCGGCCGAGCAGATACTCGGTAATGCTATTTTTATCTGCTCGGGCCATGGTAGATGTCTGGGGTTAGGGCCTCGCTATTTACTATGTCTTGGGCGAGGGGTTTTGTTTTTCTTAAACTTTGAACGCATTTGCGCACACATTCCTCCAGATCAGTCCTGATACGATGAGCCCGGCCACGTAAGGCGCCTTTGGTAATGCCGAGTTCCTCAGCCATGTTTCTGTGAACCGCAATCTTGTCGCCACCGTCGTAGACGTGGTAGTCAAGGATAAGGGCTCGTTTCCCGGCGTCTAAGAACTGTAAGCATCGCATCAGACATTCATACTCATCACTTTTATTCGTAATCCTGATTGACGGGACCGGGATCTCATCCATCGTGATTTCCTTCGGCCGCCACCCCTCGCGCAGGACATTCCTCAAAACACCCCAAAAATAACGCGCCGGCTCCCCGACATAATCTGTCCTGATTTTTGGTAAGCGCCTGATTACTCGGGTGATCACCTCGTCTGTAAAATCCTCGGCCCGCGCGAACCCTTCTCTCACAAAAATCCTCGTCAGGCCAGCATGAATAGACAGATATTTCCGTCCCGCTGAATCGCGGTCGTTAGGATCTAACCAGCTTAGTAATTCTTCGAAATCCCCTTGTGAGAAATCCAAGTTAACTCCCTGAACCAAACCACATATGCTGGATTCTTGCGGAAACCGCTACGCGCGGCTGATTCGAACTTGGGTCGGAGCTGAGAACGGCGAGAAATTAACTCAGACCACTGTCAATAGCAAGGACTATTACAGGCGAACTGAAATCAGGAAAGTGTTAGCTTTACTCGTGTGAAAAGGATGCGAAGACCTACAAGCGGCGCAACCTCGGAACGCGCGCCACGAAAGAAATGCAAAGAAACACGAACGCGCCGCGCAATGACTTCAGCGGGACTGCCGTTTCCACCAACTCGTGTGCTTAAATGTCACGCACCACATTTTAATGACTGACTTTCTCTCGCAACTCAATCCCCAGCAACGCGAAGCGGTGACCACCGGCGATGGGCCGCTCCTGATTCTGGCGGGCGCAGGATCAGGGAAGACGCGCGTGATCGCTAACCGCATCGCTTATCTGATCGCGGAGCGCGGTGTCTGGCCGCGCAACATTCTCGCGGTCACTTTCACGAACAAAGCCGCTGAGGAAATGCGCAAACGCGTGAGTAAACTGATTGAAGGTTTGGAAATCGGCAGTACGCCGCTGATTTCGACTTTTCACAGTCTGTGCGTGCGCATTCTGCGCAGAGACATAGAGGCCCTGGATGCGGGCTACACGCGCTCGTTCACGATTTACGATCAGGATGACACGGTCCGTCTGACGCGAAACTGCATTCGCGACCTCGGCATCGATGACAAGCAACTTGCACCTCGTTCGGTGCATGCCGCGATCAGTGCCGCCAAGAATCGCGGCGAAGATGCTGAGGCGTTTGCGGCCAAAGCGCAGTACGTCGACGAACGCCGGGCCTCGATCGCGCGCGTGTTCCAGCTTTACGAAGAGCGTTTGCACAAGAACAATGCTTTGGATTTCGACGACCTATTGATTAAGACCGTGCGTTTGCTGCGCGATGTGCAGCAGGTGCGAGAACGCTACAACGATCGCTTTGAGTATTTACTTGTTGACGAATATCAGGACACAAACCAGCTTCAATTCGCGCTAATCCGGCTGCTCACTGAGCATCACCAGAACATCTGTGTGGTGGGAGATCCGGATCAATCAATTTATCGCTGGCGTGGCGCGGACATCAAAAACATTCTCAAATTTGAAGAGCATTTTCCGTCAGCGAAAGTGATTCGCCTCGAAGAGAATTATCGTTCAACCCAGAACATCCTCGCCCTCGCCAGCGGCGTGATCAAACACAACATCGAGCGCAAGGAAAAAGCGCTTTGGACTCAGAATCCGGCCGGCGAAAAGATTCGCTACTATCAGGCCCTCGATGCTGACGTGGAAGCGCGCTTTGTCGCCGGGAAGATTCAAGAGCATCTGCGCGCAGACCGCGATGTGCGCACCGCCGTGCTCTACCGCACCAATTCTCAATCGCGTGTGTTTGAAGAGGCGATGCGGCGCGCCGGTCTGCCATACAACATCGTGGGCGGCTTTTCGTTCTACGAACGAATGGAAGTGCGCGACATCATCGCGTATCTGAAGCTGGCACTGAATCCGAATGACTCGATCGCCTTGCAGCGGGTCATAAACACTCCGCCGCGCGGCATCGGGAAAGTAACGCTCGATGAAATTGAGATTCGCGCCCGCGAGGCCGGTAAGTCTTATTGGGATGCGATCTCGGAACTACTGAGTGAGGGCGATCGGCTCTCACCGCGCGCGATCACTTCGTTGACGAACTTCCAGCGCATCATTCGAGAGCTTGGCGCCAAAGCGAAAGACTTCGGTGCCACGGCCGAGGGGGCGTCTGAGATCGAATCAACCTCACCCGTTTCAGATCTGGTGAAAGCGGCAATCATCGAGACCGGCTACGAGAATGCTTTGAAGTCGGAAGACAGCGAGGAATCCGAAGGCCGGCTGGAAAACCTCCAGGAACTCGTCAACGCCGCGGTGGATTACGACGAGCAGGGGCCGGACGGCATTCGTGAGTTTATCGATCACTCAGCCCTGGTCGCCGACACGGACCAATACAAAGCTGACGTGCCTGTCACCCTGATGACTGCGCACTCGGCCAAGGGGCTCGAGTTCCCTGTCATTTTCATCGTCGGTTTGGAAGACGGTCTGTTCCCGCACTCGCGTTCGCTAAGCGACTCGTCGGACATCGAAGAAGAGCGCCGGCTCTGCTACGTGGCGATGACGCGAGCCGAACGGTTTCTATACGTAACGCACGCGGTGAAGCGGAGGGTGTACGGCGAAGAGCTCGCGTCTGAGCCCTCGCAGTTTCTCAACGAAATGCCGCTCGAGTTGATTGAAGATCTGTCCCACGGCCGGTCCTGGCTTTCCTTTGCTCGGGGCTCGACAGGGGTGGGCGACGGGCAATTGGCCGCTCATCGAGAGAACAAAGCGCGGGCCCGGTACGAAGGAAAGACCTACGACAGCGCGCAATCAGTGGCGGATTTTTTCAAGACCCGAGCGGCCCGCATGGGCCAGCCGGAGAACTTCCGATCTCCAAGAAAGCCTGAACAAACCGCGCAAAGCAGCCCGGCCGCGGACGCCCTGCCAGGGTCGTATGTGCGTCATGCGAAGTACGGACGGGGCTTAGTTCTGCGTCGGGAAGGCTCCGGCGACCAAACCAAGTTGACCGTCAGTTTTCCCGGCTACGGCCAGAAGAAATTGGTTGAAAAGTACGCCGGGCTGGAAAAAGCTTAACCATTCCACTAGTTACTCCGACACTTGGAAATTCACCGGCCGGAATCACAACTCACCCACAAAGTTTTTGCAATGAAATCGTACACTGCTGAGGGCACCGTTCGGTGGACATGCCCAGATCGGTGTGCTAGCCTTTTCCCCGGTTCACAGGCGAACTCTCACAAAAGGGTTCGCTTTCTTTTTGAATTCTTAGAGTTTTTCTAGCTTTAGTCATCGCCGCCCGACGTGGGCGACTGACAGGTCTTTTCAGCGCAGCGTTACAGAGAACTAAGCCCTAGCTTCGGCTTTCACTGCTTCAGTCTCCAAGCCGGAGGACGAGTCACAGAAACCAGACTCGCGCGCCCGCTGCTGAAAAGTTGGCACAAAACATCGGACAGGAGAACCCGACTTGAAGAAGTTATCCATCATTCTGGGAAGCGCTTTTGGTGTGCTTCTCGTCTTTTCAGTAATTTCCTACGCCCAAAAGTACATGCCGCAAGACCCGAAGCCGGCCGTTAAGCAGGAGCTGGTTCTGGAAGTCGCGGGTCAAATCCCTGAGGACGAACCGGCGCCCGTTGAGGCGCCGAAGCCTGCCCCGGTAGCCAAGCTGATTGACGTTATCGAGAGGCCGACGGAAACCTACTCGGCCACCGCTTACAGCCTGCGCGGCCGGACGGCCAGCGGGCAGTACGTTTCGCGCGGATTGATTGCGGCCGACCCAAGACATCTGCCGCTTGGCACCCGTGTTCGACTGGATGCCGGGCCGTGGAGTGGCGAGTACCTGGTCGCCGACACCGGCGGCGCGATCAAGGGACGTAAAATCGACATCTGGACTCCATCAACACGGGAAGCCCTCCAGTTCGGTCGCCGTAATGTGAAGCTGACGGTCCTCGCGCTGCCGGTCAAACGCTCCAAGACAAAAGCGACGCGCGCGCGCGTGGTGACGACGCCACCAGCAGAGGCAACGACTGCGAAGCAGTAACGAGTAAACCGCAGCGTTCATTCAACGAATTCACAAAACAGTGTCGATTGAAAGCGGGAGCAATCCCGCTTTTCTTTTTTCTCGCGGCAACATTAAGATGCTGGCATCGTGACCAACACAGATTGCGCAGCTCCTCTGGTCGAAGTGTGGCGCGGATCGCTTATCGAATCGTTGCACCGCGGTCACTTAGTCGCCGTCGATAGCCACGGCAAAACGGTGGCAGAACTCGGTGCGCCGGAAACGGTCACTTTCTTTCGCTCCTCAGGCAAACCATTCCAGGCAATCCCGCTAATCACTTCAGGCGCCGCCGATCGCTTTGGCTTTACTGACCGGGAGATTGCCATCGCCTGCGGATCTCACAGTGGGGAATCCCTTCATGTCGAAACCGTCCAATCGATGCTGAGGAAGATCGGCATAGGTGAAGACGCACTTAAGTGCGGCGTGCATGAGCCGTTTAGTGTCGACGTCGCGCGCGAACTCACCCGGAAGCAGCAACCGCCCAGCGTTCTGCAAAACAACTGTTCGGGTAAGCATGCAGGGATGCTTGCCGTTGCGAAGCACCTCGGCGCGCCGTTCGAGAGTTATGACGAGCCTTCACATCCGGTTCAGCAGTTGATTTTGCAGACTGTCTCGAAGTTTTCGGCCATTCCTGCGAATCACATTGTGATTGGAACGGACGGCTGCGCCGCTCCAGTTTTCGGCATGCCGGTGCGCGCGATGGCGTTGATGTATGCCCGGCTGGTGAATCCCTCGGCAGATTTCGAGCCGTCGGTGCAAGACGCTGGCCGCCGCATCGTCAATGCCATGATCCAGTTTCCGGAAATGGTCGGGGGCACTAAAGATCGCTTGGATACCGAAATGATGCGCGCCGGAAGTGGCCGTCTTATTTCGAAAATCGGCGCAGAAGGCGTGTACACAGTCGGCGTTTTGCCCTGTGCCGATTGGCCAGATGGGCTGGGTTTTGCACTAAAAGTCGAGGACGGCGACGACCGGCGTGCGCGACCGCCAGCCGTGATTGAAGCCCTCCGCCAACTGGCCGTTCTCAGTGATAACGAGATCACGGCGCTCGCGACGTACGCGCCAACGCCCATCACAAACAGAAGAGGTGATCGTGTTGGCGAGGCGCGTGCGGCGTTCACTCTCAACGTCACCCGTCACAAATGAGCACCCCAACCACCCAGCCAAACGAACCTGTTCTCTTGCGCGATGCCGGCGGCCGCATCGACTACGATTCAATTCCGGACGTCATTCAGTGGTTCCTCGACTTTGACGAACGAGTCGCCATCATCAAGCATCCGAAGATCGAAGAGCTCTTTCAGTGGAAGCAGCAACAAAGTCGTGACGCCGGTGAAGAAGTCTTCAATTTCTGTCGCGCCGAGGATCGTCTGGCGATTGGTATCATTCAATCGCTCGCGCACCACCCGACTGAGGAAGCCCTGCACGGGTGGATTGGCCAGCTGCTGAACGCTCTCGATACAGCTTCGAAAGCAACTGAGAACGTCGCGCAGGCTTACGCTCTGGAAATGAATCAAGCTTCCGTCGTGTCAGAGTCGGCCAAGATCCCTGCGGCGTCGGAACGCGCTGACTTTCTCTTCAATTGCTGGGTCGAGACGCTATGCACGGCCGAATTGCGCGTGCTCGGCTGGCTCTACCAAGAGTTTTACCACCGCCCTTTCCATCCCAATAGCTTCTGACGCACGAGTCCGCGAGCGGTTTTAGTGCAAAAGTATTGTCGTCTGTACCGAACACTTACAACGCGATCGCAATAGTTCGATATCCGCTAAAACGCGACCTTGCCTTTTCTTCAGAAAAATCAAAATGAGTGCGACGCGAAAGCGCTGGCACAACCGTTGCTAAAGCTGGTCTCGACTAAGATGGACAGAAGCTAAATCGGGTCAAGGCTCTGAGACAAGTTGAGAGGCGCTTTGGGGGAGGCGCTTCACATCTTAAAAGTGATGGCGGCTCTTTCGGGGGAACAGGGTTGCCAGGACAGTCGCAGAGCACAAAGGCAGGGCTGCTGATAAACGGCTTGCAGAGGCTAGGGGGAGCCTCGCAGGAATTATCAGCAGCCCTAAGCCTTTTTGGGGACGACCATCTACGATTTGTTTAGGCGGGCGTTGCCCGCCTTTTTGCTGCCTGCTACACTCACGTTCCGTTCTACTATTCACGTTCACAATTTACGAAATCACTAACCTGTGTCTGCTCCAAACATCGAGACCATCGTTTCTCTGGCGAAGCGTCGCGGCTTCGTTTATCCATCTTCGGAAATCTACGGCGGCCTTGGCAGTGCGTGGGACTACGGGCCGCTGGGTATTGAGCTGGCCAACAATGTGCGCCAGGCATGGTGGCGCTGGATGGTTTACGAGCGCGACGACATCGAAGGCCTCGATTCGTCGATCATCCTGAATCGGCTGGCCTGGAAATATTCCGGACACGAAGATACGTTTAGCGATCCGCTGGTTGATTGTAAGGAATGTCATAGCCGTTGGCGCGCGGACAAACTCGAAGGCGGGAAGTGTCCGAACTGCGGCTCGACGAATCTCACCGAGCCCAGGCCTTTTAACCTCATGTTTCGCACGCACGTCGGTGCGACGTCGGAAGACGATCCCGCTTCTCTCGTCTATCTTCGTCCCGAAACCGCCCAGGGCATATTCATTAATTTTCTTAACGTGCTGAACACCAGCCGGCGCAAACTGCCTTTCGGTGTCGCGCAGATCGGTAAATCGTTTCGCAACGAAGTCACGCCCGGCAACTTCATCTTTCGCACGCGCGAGTTCGAACAGATGGAAATGGAATACTTCGTTAAGCCCGGCGAAGACGAAACTTCTCATCAGGAGTGGATCGACGCCTGCAATCAATGGTTCCAGAACATTGGCATCTCCAGCGCGAACCTGCGGTTATATGAACAACCGAAAGAAGAGTTAGCTCATTACGCAAAGCGCACGGTGGACATTCAGTACCGCTTCTTTCCTGAGCGTGAAGAAGACGAGCGTCAATGGGATGAGCTGATGGGCATCGCGAATCGCACCGATTTCGATCTGAAGACGCACTCAAAGAAACCTGAAGACGCAGAAGGCAAGCGGCTGAATCCGGATTCCACGGACGACCTTTCGTACTTTGACGAGCAGACGAAGCAGCGTTTCTATCCGTACGTAATTGAACCGGCCGCCGGCGTCAATCGCACAGTGCTGGCGCTCTTAATGGACGCCTATTCGGAAAGGACCAATGATAAGGGCGAGATGCGCGTCATTCTGAAGCTTCATCACTCGATGGCGCCAATCAAAGTTGCAGTCCTCCCGCTGGCCAAGAACAAACCCGAGATCGTCGGCATGGCGAAAGCCATCAAACGCTCTCTGCAGCCGGTTATGCGCGCGGTTTACGACGACACCGGCGGCATCGGCAAGCTGTATGCCCGACAGGACGAGATCGGCACGCCATTCTGCGTCACGGTCGATCACCAGTCGCTGGAAGATGAAGCGGTGACCGTACGTGATCGCGATACCTGGGAACAGGAGCGGGTGAAAGTTGCCGATCTGCCCACGTATCTGCTTCAGAAGTTCGCCCCAACGCCCGGAGAATCGGGGCAATAACCCAACCGTCACGAAGGCGTGTGATTCAGGAGGAGCATGCCAGTACCAGAAGGAAAGAAAGCAGACCCGAAAGACATCGCGACATCGTTTCTCAAGCTCGCCGCTTCGGGAAAAGTCAGCGAAGCTTTTGAGAAGTATGTCTCGCGGCAAGACTTTCGCCACCACAACCCTCATTTTCCTGGTGATGCGAAGTCGTTAAGAGCGGCCATGATGGAAGCTCACAAGAAGTTTCCGAAAACGACGCTGGAGGTCCAGCGCGTGCTTGAAGGCGACGGTCTGATCGGCGTTCACTCACGAGTGCAACATTCGCAGGACACACAGACAATCGCGGTCGTGCACATCTTTCGATTTGATGAACGGAATCGCATTACCGAACTTTGGGACGTAGCGATGGAAGCCCCGCAGGATTCGCCCAACGAGAACGGAATGTTTTGAGTTTGGTCGCGGCCCGGGGTTCGGGGCAGTAGCCCAACCGTAAGGGAGGGCGTCTGCGTTAGCGGACGATTTTTTGTAGCCCAGCGCTTCAGCGCTGGGAGCCGAGTGAGTGGAAGATAAAAAGCCCGCGAAGCAGGCGACAGAGCGATGCAATTTCTGTCGCCCGCTTCGCGGGCTTTTAGTGTTTCGTCATGCTTACCCAGCCCTAAAGGGCTGGGCTACTTTCAAGCGTCTCCTACGCGAACTCAACCAACGATCCGAATCAAGTGATAGTGCTTCGCTCCTTTACGCAGCACCAGCACCTGTCCATCGATAAAGTCCGCCGCGGAGATCGATTTGCGCGCATCATCGGCCCGCACGTTGTTGACAGCCACACCACCGCCCTGCACCAGACGCTTTGCTTCGCCTTTCGACGGTGCTAGTCCCGAAACAACTAATGCGTCGCTCAAGCTAAAACCGTCACCGTCCAGCTTTGATTTCGCGAGCTCCGTAGAAGGCACATCGGCGAAGATGTCGATAATCTCGCTAACACTCAACCCACTGATCTCTTGGCCAAACAAAACCGCTGACGCGCGCACGGCTTTTTCTAATTCTGTTTCGCCGTGCAGCAGCGCTGTCACTTCCCGCGCCAGTCGCCGTTGCGCTTCGCGTTTCTCCGGCTCGGCCTTAACACTCTGTTCCAACGCCTCGATTTCGTCTTTCGAGAGCCAGGTGAAAAACTTGAGGTACATCACCGCGTCGCGATCATCAGTGTTCAGCCAGAACTGGTAGAAGCGATAGGGCGATGTCAGCTTCGCATCCAGCCACACGGCGCCGGCTTCGGTCTTCCCGAACTTCACGCCAGTTGCCGCAGTGACGAGCGGAAAGACCAGCCCGTGTGTGCGCGCGCTGCGCAGACGCCTAATCAGATCGATGCCCGCGAGAATGTTGCCCCACTGGTCGCTGCCGCCCATCTGCAGAGTGCATTTGTGACGATCGTGAAGGACCAGATAGTCGTAAGCCTGCAACAGCGGGTAAGTGAATTCCGTAAACGAGATTCCTTCTTCCGATTCCAGGCGCCGGCTGATCGCTTCTTTGCCGAGCAGATTGTTGACCGTGAAATACTTTCCGACGTCGCGCAGAAACTCCATCATCGTGATCGGCCCGAGCCAATCCGCGTTGTTCACAATTTGGGCGGGGTTGCCCGTCGCCTCAAAATCCAGAAAGCGGCTTAATTGCTCCTTGATTCCGACGAGGTTCGCTTCCACTTGCCCGTGATCCAGAAGTTGGCGCTCTTTCGTCTTTCCACTCGGATCACCAATCAGTCCGGTGCCGCCGCCCGCAATCGCAATCGGCGTATGACCGAATCGCTGCAGACGCGCGAGGCCCATGACCGGCAGAAGCGATCCGACATGCAGGCTGGGCGCGGACGGATCGAAGCCGATGTACGCCGTGACCTTTTCCTTTGCAAGCACGTCGCGCAGATCAGGCGTCGCTTCGTACAGCATGCCGCGCCATTCAAACTCGTCGTAGAGGTTCATACTTGAAGAACAGGTCAGTACCACCTGCATAAGCGGATGGGTTATCGATCAATCTTTGAACACTTGACCCAATGAGTTCGCGGGCATGATAACAAACTCGGCGGGAACAGGCTTGCCAAGATCGGTTTGATCGAGTATTGAAGCGGCCATGAATCGACGTGAATTTGGTTTAGGACTGGCGACGGCCACCGGCGGCGTCATGTTGAGGCGGTCGCGCGCGATCGCTCAAGGTTCAGGCACCGTGCGCGTTAATGGGACGCGTCTCAACGCCAACCTGCAGGCCCTCGCAGAGTTCGGAAAGAACCCGCAGGGCGGCGTGTCGCGTCTCGCTTACAGCGAAGCGGATCGACAGGGGCGCGAGTACGTGATGGGGCTGATGCGCGCAGCAAAGCTCGATGTATCGATCGACGCCGCGGGAAATATCATCGGCCGGCGCCATGCAGCGGGCGGTGAAACCAAGATGCCGCCGCTGGTTTTGGGCTCGCACATTGACAGCGTTCCGGACGGTGGCAATTACGACGGCGACGTCGGCTCATTGGGCGCGATTGAAGTTGCTCAAACCCTCGCGGAAAACAACATCAAACCGAACCGCCCGCTCGAAGTGATCATTTTTCAAAATGAAGAGGGCGGTTTGATCGGGAGCGGGGCGATCAGCGGAGTGTTGACTGAAAAAGAACTCGATCTCGTAAGCCGCAGCGGCAAGACGATTCGCGAAGGCATTAAATTTATCGGTGGTGATCCCGCAAAGATTGCTTCAGTTCGTCGCCGGCCCCAGAGCATCGCCGCCTACCTCGAGTTGCACATCGAACAGGGTGGCGTCCTTGACGCGGAAAAGATCGACATCGGCGTCGTCGAAGGCATCGTCGGTATCAACTGGTGGGACGTGACGATTGAAGGCTTCGCGAATCACGCGGGCACGACACCGATGAACAACCGCCAGGACGCGCTGCTGGCTGCCGCGAAATTTATCGAGGCCGTCAATCGCGTGGTGACTGGTGTGCCCGGGCGTCAGGTCGGTACGGTCGGTCGCATTCAGGCTTTGCCTGGCGCGCCTAACGTAATTCCCGGCAAGGTTGTTCTGAGTCTTGAGCTGCGCGACCTGGACGCTGCGAAGATTCTGACTCTCTATCAAAAGATTCGCGCGGAAGCCGATCAGATCGCCAGGACAAACAAAGTCACTTTCGACTTCAAAGAGATCAACACAAACATTCCCGCGCCCACCGACCCAACGATTCGCCGCCTTATCGATCAATCGGCAAAGGAATTGGGATTGACTACGAAAGTGATGCCGAGTGGCGCCGGTCACGACGCACAGGACATGGCGCGCCTCGGGCCGGTCGGCATGATTTTTATTCCCAGTGTGGGCGGGATTAGCCACTCACCGAAGGAATTCTCGCGCCCGAAGGACATTGAGAATGGCGCGAATGTACTCCTGCAGACTGTGCAAAAACTGGATCTGAACAAGCTTTGATCATGTTTCCCGCTTTTCTATTTCTGGCGCGTAAGTTGTTTTGGGATTAAAATCAACGGCAATTAAGGTCTCGCGCCGCTGGGAGGGTAAGTCATGAAACAACGAATGTTTGGGTTATGTGTTCTCATTCTGGCGATGGTGAGCCTGCCAGTTGGGAACCCTGGTGCTTCGGGGAGTTTGACGAAATGTACTGCTCTACCCAAGCCATTGACACTTGCAAAGCCACGAAGCGGCCCACAAAAGGTTACGGGAACAGTCCCAGCCAGAAGCTCGATTGATTATTACGTTGCGAACCTGAAGGCAGACGCAAACGTGGAGATCAAGGTAACTGACTCTGCGTTAAAATTTGAAATTTATTCACTCGGGCCGTCAACAAAGATTACGAAGAACGTTAACTGGTGGCAGGACAAACTCTACTCCGGAAGGAAATATGTATTAGCAATTAACAATTGCACGAGCAAGACATCGAGCCGCTATCAGCTCGCGATAACCTGGAAGTGAGATGAACTAAAAGAACGGCGATCGTGGTCGGGAAAGTGGGAACTATGGCCGAACCGAGTAACAGTGAGCATAATTCCGCTCAAACTTCTCTTGAAGAGATCAAGTTCAAGACTGCGGTCGCCGAGCTGCGGAAGCTGCAACTGGAAGTCACAGAATTAGAACGCGGCACCAAATTGGAGTCGAGAATCGGTCGTTTTGTCCCCATCATCACTGCGGTAATCTCAATTGCGGGATTTATTTTGGGTGTTGTCATCTTTGGAAACGAACAGTCAAAGGGTCGACAAGCAAGAGAGGACGACCGCAAGAGTCGAGAACTCAATGATTATCGCATTGGGTATGAACAGCTCCTGCTCTTTTCGTCAAACGACAAACTGACTATCGCGCGAGTGCTGACTTTAAAACAGGACCTCGACGCCCTCAAAGAATCCATCTACCTCACACCTACGCAAAGAGAAGAGCAGGAACAGCGGCTGGCCGGCAGCATTTGTAATTTGATTTCGAGGGATTTTGATTTTACGCAACCGAGACACGTGACATTTGACATCGCAGCTTTGCAAAATTGGCCCGAATATCAGAAAGGCTTGATTGAGACGCTTAACCCAAAAACCGGGAAGACGGTTAACGAAGCAATTATCGACAAGTATTTGCACGTCATCCGAGAACTTGAAACGAAAGAACCTGGAGTGTTTAAGAACGTGGACGTGGCTGAAGACACCGCGGATCCGGAAATCTTCTTAAAAGAGCCTCAACGCAGCGTCATTAATGGATTTGCTTGCCATGTAAACTTACTTCAAGGGGAGAAGAAAGCGAGGGACACTGCTCGTTTCCACGAGATTACGGGAGCGTTTAAGCTTGAGGCAGTTCTCAAGGATAACTTCCAATGTCCTCCCATACCCGCGATCCCGGCACGGCCCGTAACTCAGACGACACCAGTTCCCCCTGTTCAGACAACAACGAACTAACCCTACTTTATCGCCACCCGCACCACTCGCGCTCAGACATCGCCCACCAGTCGGTTCCAATCGGCTGGCCGTCGGGAGGATCGTTCGGCCGTGTCAGATTCATCTTTTTCGGATCGTCCTGAAAGCGTTTGATTTGATTCGTGGTGTACAGCAGGAAGGCGCGTTGATTTTGGTCGCGTGTCTGGTTGGCGTGCGTCGCCGCCCAATCTCTCAATCCTTCCAACTGCAATTCTGCAATTGCGCGCACCTGATTTGAAGCGCGCTCATTTGCCGCAAGCGTCATTAGCTTATTCAGCACGACCGCATTCACGGTGCGCTGAATCTCGCCGTCATAGCCGCTGGTGACATTTGCACGAAAGGTCTCGTCGAGAATCTTATCGAACACGTCACCTAACATCGGATATTCCGCGCCATGGCGCGCGTGGAACTCAACAATGCGCGCGGCACGTTCGGGATTGAAAAGAAATTCAGTGACATGGTTCGCGTAGGCTTCAGCCGGGGCCAGCGCATCAAAAGCCGGCGAGGTCCGAATCCGAAAATGTTCGCGATTACGCGGATAGCCAGGCGGACGAGGCGGAATCAAACGCAACAACGATTCGGGAAGCCTTAGATTGTGTGGCTTCAGGGTCTCGAGCACCGCATACAAGGCTCGCTTCTGCTCGTCCGGCGAAATGATTTGCGGATTGCGATCGCCTTTGCCACGCAGGCTGAAACTGTAGTCTTCGCCCCCAATCACTTTCGCCACGGCTTCCACTTGATAGCGATGGCCCATGTAGAGCGGCACCAAAACATCTTCGAGTGTCGCCAGCGGCGCGCCTTCGCGAATGTTGTTCTCGCCCAAACGGCTGAGCGCGACGCCGCGCACGCGCGTGATGTTCGCGAGGCCATCGATAACGTTCGTGCCGTTGTCCCAAAGATGCGCTACCGAAGTCGATGCGCCGCCGGGACGCGCATCCTGATCCGTCAGATACATCAGCCCGCGTCCCAAAGCATCCCGCAAGATCTTGTCGAGCGCAGCTTTTTCGTCCGTACCCGCAGGAAAGTCCTGATAGCCGTAGGCGATCGCCACTTTGTCCCAATCGCCGATCCCCTTCGCGTAGGCTTCCGAAATATCGGGCGACCCGTCCGCGCCCAGCTTCACAAACGGCGCCGGATAATCCATCACCGAAGCGCGGTTGTTGATGCTCGCTGCAAAGTTGTGTTGCAAACCCAGCGTGTGACCAACTTCGTGGGCCGAGAGCTGTCGCAAACGAGCCAGCACCACCTGCTCAAGGATTTTTCCAACGACTGATTTGTCTTTGCCGTACGGAGCAATCAGACCCTGGGCAATCAGAAAGTCCTGACGATCGCGCAGCGAACCGAGCGACACGCGTCCCTGAATAATCTCGCCCGTGCGCGGATCCTCCAGTGAACTTCCATACGACCAGCCGCGCGTCGAGCGATGCACCCACTGAATCACGTTGTAACGCACGTCCATTGGGTCGGCATCGGCCGGCATGACTTCGACGCGATATGCGTTTCGATAACCGGCCGCTTCGAACGCCTGGCTCCACCAACTTGCGCCTTCGATCAAAGCCGAGCGCACCGGCTCAGGCGCGCCGCGATCGACGTAGTAAACGATCGGCTCGACCGCCTCGCTGACCGTGGCTGACGGATTCTTCTTTTCCAGCCGATGACGCGCGATGTAGCGCTTCGTGATCACGTCCGTGATGGGCGTCGCGAAATCCATGTATTGAATTCCGAAATAGCCCGCGCGCGGATCATTTTCACGCGGTTTGTAACCCGGCGGCGGCAGTTCGACGAACGAGACGCGTTCGCGAACCGTGATCGCCTGGGCATTCGGCGTGACTGAGCGAACCAGGCCGCCGGGATCTCCGTCGGTCGTAAACGTCAACGTCACTTCGACTTCGGTGTTCTTGGGAAAGTTTTTAGTATTGGGCAAGAAGAACGCCGAGCGCGACGCGTCCAAACGAAACTGTCCCTGCTGCAGACGTTGCAGCGTGCCGGGTATTCCGTGATGGTCGCGCAGATAGAAGGCGGTGGCATCAACCAGCACGCGGTCGCCTTCTTCAGCCGCGACTTCAAATCCCCACAGAGTCGATTCCGCAAACGCTTCTCTAATTGAGCGTCGCTCATCGGCGTTGTTACTGATCGCGCGATAATTTTGGTTAGGGGCAATCAGCAAAACGCGAGGGCCGGTGCGCTCAAACCGCACGATGTAACTGTCACCCAACTGGCCGCGATCGAGACCGATGTCATTCGATCCGATTCCCGCCGGGAGAGCTTCAACGTAAAGGAACTCGGAATTCCACTTGTCGATCTCCAGCCAGACTTTGCCGGCCCTCGCGTCCCAATAGAACGGAAAGAAGCCGGCGAACTTCTGCATGCCGGCGGTCTTTTCGCTGATGGTTGCGGACTTTGTCTCGGAACTCGAGCGAGGCTGTGCGAAGTTAACCGTCGCGCACAAGAGAATCAGCGTGAGTGTGATGATCAGTCGTTTCATGTTCTTTCCAGTGCTTGCGGGCGAGATTCCCTCTATCTGTTGTCCAGCTTCCTTCCCGCGTTCAAGTTATCGAAATTCAGAATCACGTTGAAGACGAGCGAATAACTCCCCATGGTCTGTCCGCGCCACATTGGATTGTTTGAGAACAGGATGACGTGACCCTTCTCGAGCGGCGAATCGATCACGGCGGCATGCTGCGCGAGTTCGTCGCCGCCGTCCAGCAATCCTGAAACGAGCAGCTCACGCGCGTCACCCCAACGAAGAATCACGCGCGGCCGTTGCGCCGACGGAATCAATCCGATCAAATTGCGGCGTTGCTCTTCCGGAACCGGTGCGGCTTCCCAAACTTCCCAACTCGGAGGGGGCTCAGGCAACTCTGCGGGAGGCCGACCTTGCACCACGTCCGGATCGTCGGGTGTTCCGCGGCCGGTCATGCGCTGAGGCGAACCCGGGCGTCGTCCCGGAGCGCCAGCTATGTTACTGATGTTGAAGATGGGACCGTTGAAGGTGTAAACGGACAGCGTATCGCTGTAGCCGTAGGCAATTGGACTCGTCGAATCGACCATGCGCGTCTTCGCGACTATCCCGATGGCGCGCAGACGCGTGCTGCGCTGAATCGTGACACCGGGCGTGAAGCCGCTGGACACGGCGAAATCCGCTGAGTCGTCACTGCCAATGAACACGCCGCCGTTCTTCACAAAATTCTGAAGGTTCAGTACGCCGCTGAAACCAAGCCCCGGACGAATGTCATCGGTCGAATCGATCTTGCCGATGTTGGGCGTCAATGAAGTCGTTTTCCACGGGATCGGATTACCGTACATCGGCCGGCCTTGAATGACTGCATTGATGTTGCCGCCGCCCGGCCCAAAGATAATCACGTCGTATTTCCTGTTCAGGTCGCTGTCCTTCGCGACGTCCTGCGTGCTGATGTAATCGAAAGGCACTCCCATCTGATCAAACGCCAGCCGCCACCAGCCTTCATCCTGCGTGCTTAACCATGTGTGCAAGATTGCGACCCGTGCGGCTTTCACTGGATGAGTTTTCACAGTCGGCGCGGTTGCGATGGCGAACGCTTGAAGTCCGAGTTCAGACGTCGCTTTGTTAACCTCATCGGCGGTCGCATTACGAATGATGAACGAGCCGCGATTGAATTTCTTTCCCGCGGCTTCGAACGGTTCTTCCGCGGCGTCGAACGATGCTCGGCGCAGGCGATAGCGCAGGGTAATCAGACTGTTGTCAGCATTCGCATTCACGACGTAAATCGATCCAGTGCCCGTCACGCCGCCAGCCGAACGAACTTCACCGGTGACGCGATCCATCGCCGCGTTTAGAACTTTGGCATCGGTCACCCGCACGACCTGAATGTTACCGAGTTCGCCGAACGTCCAGCCGGTGTCATCGTAAACGTTCTGTTGCGGATCGCGTGGACTCCAATATTGATAGTCGAGCAGTGCGTCAGCGATGCGGCTGTACGGCTGATCCATACGCACGAGATAACTGCCGGCCGGGAACGTGCGCGATTCGGTATCGTCCGCTTTGGCCGGAGACGGCGTAGGCGAACTGCCGGCGATTGGCCTCGGGCCGCCGCGACCTGGTTTCTTCTTCATCGTCACCGTGAACGGCGCGGTCGCGCGATGAACTTCGCAGCCCTGCGCCTGCAGTACTCGCAGGATAGTTGCTTGATTGCCCGGCCGCGGGTCATCGCTCGGGAAAACGTAAGCGGCCGGTCCTTCGTTCTTCGGCTTTTCGACCGAACGCTTCGATTTCAAGTAGAAGTTCTTAAGGAACAGTTTGCTGTTTCGGCTGAAGTTATCCAGCGAGATCAGCAGCGCCGTCTGCTGGTAATTGTTGTTGTTACGCTGCGACCAACGCGCCCGCGGGAGGGGCGGATTCTGTTTGTACCAGGTCCGTTCGTAGTCGTTGGGCGAAAGTGTGCGCACCAGAGTATCGGCGCCGGCGTTGCCGAAAGTTTCATACAAACGGCTGATGCCGTTGTGCGTCGCCGCAATGAACATCAGATATCCGGGCGACCAGGTATCGAACGTGCCGTGCGCGAACACTCCGGGCATGCCGAACTTCGTCATCTCGGAAACGTTTTGCCAGCCGATCATCTGCCACTCATCCGTCAGGATCGGATCGACCCAGGCGTTATACGGGCCGTCACCAATCGTGTTGTCGTAGAGATAAGGAACCGACTCGTGCAAATCGTGCAGCACCTGCGGCTTCCAGGTGAGATAGGTGTTGAGAACGTTGCGCGTCAGCTTCAGCGACAAACCCATCGCGTCGCGATTGTTGTCGTGCGCCACGTATTTACCCCAATAAAGCAGGTTGGGCCAGTTCTTTCCCGGGTTCGCGAGGTGCCAGTTATAAACATCGACCATGCGATCGCGCCCATCAACCTCGACGACCGGCGTGATTAGCGTCACCATCCCCTCGCGAATGGATTTGATGTAAGGACTTTCATCGACGGCAAGACGATAAGCCAGTTCCATCAGCGCGGTGGGCGAACCGGTTTCGGTCGAGTGGATCGTGCCAGTGATGTAGTAAATCGGAAACGTATCCGCCACCAATCGATCAGCTTCCGCATCGTTCATGTTGATCGTGCGCGGATCAGCCAGCTTGTTGAGCCGCGCTCGATTCTCGTCGAGCTTCGCCAGGAGTGACTCCGAGGCAATCGCCACCGCAATCATCTCGCGCCCTTCTTCCGTTGTGCCGATTGAATACACCTTCACCCGCGGGCTGGCCTTCTCGAGCATGCGCATGTAGCGATAGATCTCTTCCGAGTACGGCAGCTTCCCCGGCGCCCCAGCGACATCACCAAGCACAGCCTTGGGCGACGGGACAGTGGGCGAGGCCGGTAGATAATCGGTTAGCGGCGAGTTGAAAAACTTTTCGGTCGTATATTCGGCGATCTTGCGCGTGTATTCCTCGTCCGTCGGCTGGTTCGGGTCGCGCGTGTAGTTGGCCTGCGCGTGTGACGTTAAAGCAGCGGCGGTGATGAAGAGAAGGCTTGCGCCCAACGAGATGCTGATGCGTCTAAGGTTCATTTGAACTCCTTGAAGACTCTGCAACATGAAAATTTGAGAACTGACCGACTTGAAGTGAAGAAGATGCTTTTAAGCCAAACGTGAGGGTAAGTCAATGACGCGGTGAGTCCTACTTTGCGTGTCTTTGCGTCTTAGCGCCTTGGCGTGAACCGACAATTCGCACGTAAGGACCATTTCCCGCAAAGTCGCAAAGACGCAAAGCGCCGCAAAGACAAAATAGGACACTTCTCAATGACTCGGTTGCGGACACCGCTCTTAGTGAATTGCGCTTCCTTAGTATCTTCATCGTAAACTTACCTCGCCGTGGCTCAATCAAGAATCGACGACGATGCCCCTCAGTCTTCTGACCAGACGATAGCAAGCGCTCAACCCCCTGTTGAGCCGGCGCCGCCTGACGTCAAACCAATCAGCAAGGCTGCCGGGGGCATGGCGTCTGCGCTAACCGCCGCACGTTTCGCGCTGCGCGAAATGGGCGTCGTGCGCGGAGCGCGAACCTTGTTGCAGGTGAATCAACCGGATGGGATCGATTGCCCCGGCTGCGCCTGGCCTGAGCCCGACAGCGGGCGTTCGCATTTTGAATTCTGCGAGGAAGGCGCGAAGCACGTCGCTGATGAAGCCACCACGAAACGTGTCACGCCTGAGTTCTTCGCGAAGTGGAGCGTGAAAGAGCTAGCCGACCAGACGGATCTCTGGCTAAACCAACAGGGCCGCCTAACGCACCCGATGATCCTCCGCGAAGGCGCGCAGCACTACGAGCCCATTGATTGGCCGGATGCTTTCGCGCTCATTGCGAACGAGCTGAATGCCCTCGCGTCACCTGACGAAGCGATTTTTTACACATCAGGCCGCACCAGCAACGAAGCGGCGTTTCTCTATCAGCTTTTCGTGCGCCAGTTCGGCACAAACAATCTGCCTGACTGCTCGAACATGTGTCATGAGTCCAGCGGCACGGGAATGAAAGAGGCGCTCGGTTTCGGTAAAGGCACGGTGACGCTGGAAGACTTCACTCTCTGCGACTCGATTTTCGTGATCGGGCAAAACCCGGGCACCAATCATCCGCGCATGTTATCGACGTTGCTGGCCGCCAAACGGCGTGGCTGCAAGATTGTGCATATCAACCCACTGCCGGAAGCCGGCATGACGCGCTTCAAGCATCCGCAGGAGGTTTGGAACTGGCTTGGCAGCGGCACCAAGCTCGCTGATTTGTTTTTGCAGGTGCGCATCAACGGCGACGTTGCTTTGCTGAAAGGCATCATGAAGGAAGTCCTTGATGTCGAAGACCGTCAGCCCGGCCAAGTCCTCGATCACGATTTCATAACCCAGTACACGACCGGTTTTGAAGAGTTCCGGCAAGCGTTGCGCGGGGTTCAGCTCGACGACATCGTCGAACAATCAGGCATCACAAAGGAAAAGATCGCAGAAGCGGCGCGTGTCTTTCTCGAATCAGAGCGCGTGATCTTCTGTTGGGCGATGGGCCTGACCCAGCACAAGAACGCGGTCGGCAACATCCAGGAGATCGTCAATTTAATGATGCTGCGCGGACAGATGGGAAAGCCCGGCGCCGGTCTGTGCCCCGTGCGCGGTCATAGCAACGTGCAGGGCGATCGCACCATGGGCATTTGGGAGCAGCCAACCACCCAGTTCCTCGACAGCCTGGGAAAGGAATTTAGTTTTAGCCCGCCGCGACATCACGGCCTGGACACTGTGCATGCGATCCGCGCGATGGACGACGCATCGGCTAAAGTCTTCTTCGCATTAGGCGGAAATTTTCTCTCGGCGACGCCGGACACGGAATTCACGGCTGAAGCCTTGCGCCGTTGTCGTCTGACCGCGCACGTTTCCACGAAGCTCAATCGCGCGCACTTGATCACGGGACAGAAGGCATTGATTCTGCCGTGTCTCGGCCGCACTGAAATTGATCAGCAGGCTACCGGCCCACAGTTTGTGACAACAGAAAACTCAATGGCGGTTGTGGAAGAATGGCAAGGCCGTCTGGAACCTGCATCAGAACATTTGTTAAGCGAACCAGCAATTGTCGCCGGCCTGGCCAAAGCGACGCTCGGGGCGAGAAGCACGGTCGATTGGGACGCTCTGATTGGTGATTACGATCGCATCCGCGAACACATCGAACACGTGATTCCGGATTTCGACAATTACAATACGCGCGTGCGACAACCGGGCGGCTTCTATCTGCCCAACCCAATTCGCGAACGGAAGTTCATAACGCGCGATGGTAAAGCGCACTTTACCGTTCATCCACTGCCGCAAATTAATTTGCAGCCGGATCAGTTTCTGATGATGACGATGCGCAGCCACGATCAATTCAACACCACGATTTACGGCCTCGACGATCGCTATCGCGGGATTCACAATGGCCGGCGCGTGGTTTTCCTGAACCCTGAAGACATTCGTTCGTCAGAGTTGAAAGACGGCCAACTCGTAGATCTCGTTAGTCATTTCGATGGCGAAGAACGCATCGCACGGCAATTCGCGGTTGTGCCGTACAGTATTCCGCGGCGATGCGCCGCCACGTATTTTCCGGAAGCCAACGTGCTGGTGCCGCTGGGTCATTTCGCGGACAAGAGCCATACGCCGGCATCGAAGAGCGTGGTGATTAGTATTCGAAGCTCGGAAGAAAATGGACAGGATTAACGGGATTCACAAGACTTGGATCTGACATTCTGTGCATTATATTAATCATGTCCCGTCTCTTCGTGACTAAGTAAGGCAAGGCATCCAAACTATTGATGACGACTTCAAAGTCCGAACTCTACGACCAACTCGCGGCGCAACTCTCTGCTCTGCTCGCCGGTGAGCGCGACCTGGTCGCGAACGCGGCCAACTTCTCTTCCGTTGTCTTTCACTCATTGCCTGATTTGAATTGGGCCGGATTCTATTTTGTGAAGGACGGTGAGTTGGTGTTGGGACCGTTCCAGGGCCAACCAGCGTGCGTCCGAATAAAGATTGGTCAGGGCGTGTGCGGCGCGAGCGCAGCGAAAGGTGAAACGGTAATCGTGCCGAACGTGCACGAGTTTCCGGGCCATATTGCCTGCAACAGCGCTTCGAACTCCGAGATCGTGGTACCGTTGCTGAAAGATTCGCATCTGATCGGTGTGCTCGATCTCGACAGCCCCTTGATGGGAAGGTTCGATACGGTCGATGGTGAGGGGCTGGAAAAGTTGACAAGAATTCTGGTTGATGCGAGTGGCTAGTTCGCTCCGTAGGAGCGATAAAGGAGCTAATGATTTAGTCAGCGTTGGGGTTCTATATACATTACGGCCCTAACGGGCCTCCAAACGTTATTGAGAATGAACGATCGCCGTCCCATCATCGTCGCTGTCAGCGGCTTGTCGTCGAACACAGGCAAGACGACGCTCGTGTGTGAATTGCTTGCACGGCTATCAATTGGTACGCATGCCTCCGGCATGCTGCACGCCGGAGGCGTGCGTACCGAATGGGAAGCGATCAAACTGACGCGTGGCCATTACCGTTCTTGCGGCAAAGATCCGAGCGGCTGTTGCGTTAGCGAACTGCTGCGCGATGAGCCGCTGATTCGTTCGGGACGGGCCGGCAATTACGAAACCGGTAAAGATACGGGACGCTTTTGGGACGCCGGCGCGGTGAACGTGCACTGGGTCATCGTCGGCGAAGATCAGGTTGAAGCGGGAATCAACGAGGCGTTATCCCGCGTGCAATCCGCCGGCGTGATCGTCGAAGGCAACAGCTTTCTCGACTATGTCGAAGCGGATTACGCGATCATGTGCGCGCGCGCTGGCGATAACAAATTGAAGACGTCATCAAAAAGAATCCTGGCCAAGGCTGACGCGATGTATCTCTCGACCATCGACGATTCAGATCGAGCGACGGCAATGCGAGACTTCGACCAATGGCGCGCAGGTTTATCGATTGAGTTGGATACTGAAGGGCTGGAGATTTACACGCGCGCGGACTTGTCGAAACTAATCGAGGCGATTTGCGACGTCGCTCAAATTTCCTCGGTGCCCTCTGTGGTTGCTGTTTAATTCGCAGGCAAGATGCCTGCGCTCCGCCCGCAGGGATGCGGGCGCTCCATCATGATTAAAATTCGCAAATCAGAAGAACGCGGCCATTTTGATCTCGGCTGGCTCGACACTTATCACACCTTCTCGTTCGATCAGTATTACGATCCCGCGCATACGCATTTTCGCAGCTTGCGCGTCATCAACGAAGATCGGGTCGCCACGGCGAAGGGTTTTCCGACGCACTCGCACCGCGACATGGAAATCATCACGTACATCCTCTCAGGCGAGCTGGAGCATCGCGACAGCATGGGGAATGGTTCAGTAATTCGTCCCGGCGATGTGCAGCGCATGAGCGCCGGCACCGGTGTCGCGCACAGCGAATTCAATCCGTCAGCGACTGAGGCGGTGCACCTGCTGCAAATTTGGATTATGCCGCGGGCGCGAAATCTGCCGCCAGGCTACGAACAGAAATTCTTTTCGGAAGAAGAACGCAGCGGAGGCTTGCGCCTGGTGGCATCCGAAGACGGTCGCGACGGCTCAGTCACGATTCAGCAGGACGCGCGTCTGTATGCGACGATCTTCCCACCCGGCTCATCGATTGAGCACACGCTAGCCGACAAACGTTACGCCTGGATTCAAGTCGCGCGCGGAAACCTTAACGTCAACGGGCACGAGTTAAAGCAAGGCGACGGCGCCGCGGTCAGCAACGAAAATCAATTGCGACTCGCGGCTAACGACGGAGCGGAAGTGCTCCTGTTTGATCTCGCTTAAGTACGCCGGGGGCTAGCTTTGATTGTTGAGTGCAGTGGATGGCGCCTGCACCGCCCGAAGCTCTCCCACTATTTGTTCGATCCTCTTCGCCTGACTCTCGATAGTTTCCGCGCGCCGCCGCGACTTCTCGCTCAGGTCTTCTTCACGCAAAAGCAACTGCGCCTGGCCCAACAAAGCTGCCAGTGGATTGTTAATCTCATGCCTGACGTGCGCGACTAACGTGGCCGCCTCGGAGAGTCTGTTTTCGTAATCTTGAACAGTGACCCGCAAGCGGTCCAATTCGGTGTCGGGGGATTCTGTTTGGCTCATTTGTCGGGGTAGAACCTTTGAAGTCGACGACCGTGAAGAGTCGGCAAAATCGATGAGGGTGCCGCCACCTCATTCTGCTGATTGTCGGTCTAACGCGCAAGACTTTTTTCACGCACTGTGACCTCGCAACCGCGCACATTTCGCAAGGAATTATGCGAGCCACAGGTACGCGCGCGCCACGCGCGCTAAGCGCCGGCCGAAAAGGACCGCCGTGAGTAACTCCACGGTGCGTCGGTGCGCTGTAATGCAAGTGGTTTGACTTTGGCAGCGTGGCGCTTGTAAATTCGATTTCGCTGCTGGGAGGTCGTCCAATGGTAAGACACCAGACTCTGGATCTGGCTATCGGGGTTCGAGTCCCTGCCTCCCAGCCAATTTCTCGCCTGCTAAAACAATAACTCGCCTGCTAAAACAATAAGAAGAGAAGTTAATGACCCGGGATTTGATCGACGGCGTCAATGACGCGTTCGAGTTGCGTGAGGTACGCGCCGAAGAGCTCGTTTGCCTCAGCTTCATTTAGTTTCGCTTTTGGCGAACCGCTGAGTTCGAGAATCCGGTCAAACGGCGCCACATCCAGACCCAACTCATTTGCCGTGGCATGGATCGCGTCCCGTTTGGCGACGGGAACTTCCCTGCCCCGCAGCATCAACACCGCCCGAAACAGAGCTGCGAAACTGGACAGGCTTTCGACCATCAGCGCGGCCAGCTTTTCCGCTGACTGTGACGCGGGAAAATAGAGCCGCCGCAGCTGGAGAAACTTCGTTCTGAGTTCGTATTCAAGCTGGTGACGCAGGTTGGCGTCCGAAGTCTCGACTAACTCCAACGGATCTGACCCGTGTAGCACCCGCCGCGCCTTCTGCATTTGCAGAAACTCAATGGGAAAAACGTCAGCCGCGCGTTGCAATTCATCGAGCGAGAAATAGACAGGCAGTGGCTGCCTCGCTTTCGTCCAGACGCGTTCCGGCTCAACTGATCGCTGCAGGTCTTCTACAGCCACTCGACGCAGTACCACCAGCACGTTGTGATGTGCGCGGTCGTCAGTTGTTTCTTCAACCGCAGTTGAGCCATACACCGTGATTGAAGCGAGGTTCTGCCCGTGCGCGGCGATTAAGTCTTCGACCAACCGCTGAAGAACCTTAGAATTTGTCTCTTCGGCCATAGTCATCCAGGGAACCCGTCGTCGTTTAGAGCCGGGCTACTTGCCCGACTCTACTCGGCGAGCGGTAGCCGCCTCTAAACGTTAAATACGCATAGCACGCCGCCTCTAAACATTCGGCCCTTTGCGGCTACTTGCTGAAATCGACCGTCGGCGCGCGTTGCGCTCCCGGATCCGCTTGAAAGTACGGCTGCGCTGGAAATCCCAGTAGCCCGGCAATCAGCACGGTCGGAAATCTGCTTCGCGATGTGTTGTAATCCTGCGCCGCCAGAGTGTAGTCGCGCCGGGATGTGGCCAGCCGGTTTTCGGTCCCGGCCAATTCATCCTGCAATCGAAGAAAATTTTCATTAGATTTCAACTGCGGATAATTCTCGGTGATCATCAGAAAGCGGCCACCTGTGCCCAGCAGGCCTCCATCGCGCATCGCGGTGGTCAAATTCTGATCGGCGGCGATCTTCTGTTCCGTGGTGGCGTTCGGATTCTGAATCGTCGAGAGCAGTTGCGAGCGCGCTTCGGCGATTCGCGTGAATACTCGCTCTTCGAGACCAGCAATGCCTTTGACCGTGGCTACGATATTTGGAATCAAATCAGCCCGCCTCTGCATTTGGTTCTGCACCTCGGCCCACTGAGCATCCACATTCTGCCTCTTCGTTACCAGTCCGTTGTAGCTGCCAATTCCCCAGATGGCGAGGATCAGCCCGACCACCACGATGACACCCAGAACGATCAGACCAACTTTCTTACCCATTTGCGAATCTCCTTTTGATGTAGCTTAACTTAACCGCTGTATTTGCTGTAAACGACGCGAATTCGTGTCGTAATGATTACCAGCTAACTCCGGCTCCCCCGCCGCCAAAATCTCCGCCGCCGCCGAAGCCACCGAAGCCGCCGCCTCCACCGCCGCCGCCTCCGCCCCCGCCAAACCCGCCAAATCCGCCGCCCGACCAGCCACTCGAGCTTGAACCCCCGCGGCCACTGAGCAGCATGCTCAAGACCATCCACCCGAGCCAGCCGCTGCCGCCGCCGCTTCCGGGCCCGCCTCTTCCGCCTCTACGCGCCGCGGCGAGAAGCGCGAGTACGACGATCACGATGACGCCGATGACGATGATCGACATGCATCTGTTCGTCTGCGGACGCGCCGCGCGAACCGGTGGCTGCGAGGTGGTTCCGGCAGGAAAAATCTTGTCGGTACTGAATCCCTGTTTCCGCGCCACTGTCCTGATGTATTCGTAGATCGTGTCTCGTATCCCGCGGCCGTACTCACCCGCACGAAAGGCGGGGATGATCTTCTCGCGCTGAATCTGCCCGGCGAGTCCATCCGGAATGTCGCCTTCAAGGTGACGGCTGATCTGCGTGAAGGCATTTCGATCTTTGAGAGCGACAACCAGGAGAAGGCTGGGCTTCTGGGTATCCTTCGAACCCAAGCCCCAGCCACGCGCGACGGCAAGCGAGTAGTCAAAGATAGTCTGACCGCCCGCAGTCTCGACGACCGCGACGGCGAACTGAATTCCCTGCTGGCGATCCAAATTCGTGAGCGTCGCTTCCAGTTCACTCTTTGTCGTGCGATCGATGGCGCCAACGTAATCGTTGACATAGCCAGTGGGCGGCGGCAGTGGCGACTGCGGTGTTTGCGCAAACGAATTCAAGGCCGTGCCCAGAAGCACGGCCAGAATAAGCCAAACGTAGTGTCTCGTTTTCAACGGCAAATAGCGTTCTGGGCTATTGTCCGCAATTTAGATGCCGCGGCAAAACGCAGACGGGATTTGGGGCCTGAGGGCGCGAAAAACCTAAAACTTCCAGATCGCTCCTAATCCCGCGTCCCACATGCGCTTGTTCAGTGCAGGAATGTCTCGGTCGAGAATTTCGGTGGCTCGGGCTTTCAATGAAGCCCACTGCGCGTTCAACTCTCTCATCCGATCGAGCGACGGTTGATTGACTCTGGGTATGTCGCTCTCCGTCGCATTGATCATGAAAAGATAATTGGCGGTGAACTTGTTCGGAAAGTTCTCGACGTCGTCGTACGCCTTCGATTTACGCTGCACCATCTCTTCGTCCCACGCTTTCATCTTCCGGAGAAGCGCTTCGCTCTCCTTCTTAATTGCCGCGTACTTGTCGCCGGAGGGAATCGAGTTGATGAGGGACTCTAACTGTTTCTGTTTCTCGTAGAGGTCGTTCACCATTCGATGCATGGTCGCCAATTCAGTTTCCATGCTCAACATGGTGCTGTGGTACTCGCGGTACGTCGCCGCGTCAGTCGGATAGAGCGGGTTCGCGAGGATCTCGACTTCAGTCGAGAGAGTCTGGCTGCCACTCTTCAACGTGAGCGAGTATCTGCCCGGTGGAGCTTTGTGTCCTGCATAGCCGGCTTCGATGTAAACGCCTGGAATGCCCGGCATCGTCGCGTAACGCGTGTCCCAAACGAAACGGTTCAGGCCCTGCTTTTTTGGAAGCAGTGGTTCGGCTCGTGGACCGCCGTCCCAGCGCCTGAATTTCTCATCGCCTTTGGAAGAAAGAGTGCGCACGAGATTGCCCTCGGCGTCTTTGATCTCGAGCGAGATGTGCTCATCCTTTTTCAACTCTGGCAGGTGATAATGAATGACTACGCCCGTGGCCGGATTCACGCCACGGAAGGTGTTAGCGCCGGTGAAATCTTCGCTGGTGCCATCCTGTTCGCTGGAGCCATTTACGACATAGGGGTTCGCCGGCCGGTAGAGGCTGAAAGCCGGCGTGTCCTTCTTGTACTGGCGCAGCACATTCAAATCGTCAAGTATCCAAAACGATCGGCCCGAGGTCGCGGCGATCAGGTTTCCTTTGTGCACGCGCAGATCTGTTATCGGCGTAACCGGCAGGTTCAATTGAAATGGTGACCAGTTTCTACCGCCGTCCCACGAAATGAACACGCCGAGTTCCGTCCCGGCAAACAGCAGATCTTTGCGGACGTCGTCCTCGCGCACCACGCGCGTAAAAGCGTTCGCCGGAATGCCGTTGTCGATCTTCGACCAGGTCGCGCCATAATCAGTGGTCTTGTAAAGGCCCGGACGGTGATCGTTGAACTTGTAGCGCGTGGTCGCGATGTACGCAGTGGCTTTGTCGTACGGCGAAACCTCAATCGCATTGATGAGAGTCTCGGACAAACCGCGAGGCGTCACGTTCTTCCAATTAGCGCCGCCGTCTCGCGTTAAATACACCAGTCCGTCATCGCTGCCCGTCCAAATCACGCCCTTCTCGTGCGGCGATTCTGTGATGTACGCGAGGGTGCCGTAGTTCTCTGCGCCGACGGCTTCGTTGGTGTACGGGCCGCCGCCTTTCCCCTGCTTCTCTTTTTCGTTACGCGTCAGGTCGGGCGAAGCTTCCTTCCATGTCTTGCCCCAGTCGCTCGTCTTCAGAACGTACTGCGCGCCGTGATAGAAGGTGTTCGGTTCGTGCTTGCTCCAGATGATCGGCGCGTTCCAGTTGAAACGATACTTCAGATCCTTTGCGTCCATTCCCAGGTACTGGATGGGTGCGGCCATGATGCTGGTGCCGCCTTTTGCATTCACGTTTAGCACTTCGATGGTGCCCTGATAACTTCCCCCGAGGACGAGTTTCGGATCGTCAGGATCGAAGGCAAGGAAGGCGCTTTCTCCGCCGGCTGAGTAAGTCCAACTGTTAGTCGAAATGCCTCCGCCGCCAAGTTCGCGGTGGGCAATCGAGACTGAGGTGTTGTCCTGCTGTCCGCCGTAGATACGATACGGAAACTGATTGTCCACGTTGATGCGATACATCTGTGCCGTCGGCATATTGGTCTGCGTGCTCCACGTCTTGCCGCCGTTGAAAGTTATCGCCGCGCCCCCGTCGTTCGAGATGACGAAGTTCTTCGAATCGTCCGGATTGATCCATAGGTCGTGAAAATCGCCATGGGTGCCCGACAACGTTTCCCAGGTTCGGCCGCCATCGATGGATCGCAGCGCGGGCGCGCTTAACACATAGATGGTGTATTCGTCTTTCGGATCGATGAACAGCTCGATGTAGTACCAGGCGCGCTGCACGAGACGATGATCGTTCGTGATGCGGCTCCATTTCTTTCCGGCGTCGTTTGAAACGAACAGGCCACCCGCTTCTTTGTCGGAATCGCTCTCTATCAACGCATAAACTTTTTCCGGATTGGAACGGCTCACGGTGATCGACATCTTGCCCATTTCTTCCGGCAGGCCTTCCTTCAATCTTTCCCACGTCTCGCCCTGATCGGTCGATTTGTATAGTCCGCTGCCCGGGCCGCCGCTAATGACTTTCCAGGGCAAACGTCCGTGTTCCCACATCGCCGCGTAAAGAATTCGCGTATTCGTCATGTCCATGGACAATTCCGCCGCGCCGGTTTTGTCGCTCACGAACAGAACGTTCTTCCACGTCGCGCCGCCGTCAGTTGATTTGTAGATGCCGCGTTCCTTCGAAGAACTGTAAAGCGCGCCCTGCGCGGCGACGATGACAATGTTTGGATTCTTCGGATCAATGACGATGCGAGCGATGTGTTGCGTCGCATCAAGGCCCATCTTCTTCCATGTCTTGCCCGCATCGGTCGATTTGTAAACGCCATCGCCGTGGTGCGTCATCACGCCGCGCACTGCGTGCTCACCCATGCCGACGTAAACCACGTTCGGATCGCTTTCCGCGACGGCGATCGCGCCGACTGAACCCGTCTTGAAATAGCCGTCTGAAATGTTCCGCCAACTCAGGCCCATGTCGTCGGTCTTCCACACACCGCCACCGGTCGTGCCCATGTAGTACGTCTTCGGATCGCCTACGACGCCGGTGCTACTCACTGAGCGTCCGCCGCGAAACGGCCCGATGGAGCGCCACTTAAGCGATTTGAAAATCGCGTTGTAGTCATCAGCCGAAGGCGTCTGTCTGGTTTGCGCGGACAGGGTGGTCAGAAAAAAGCACAGGACGAGCAGGGAAAGGAGACGCTTGGTCATGGATTGATCCTCGAAGCAGCAAAATTTCGCGGGATGATACACCAATCGCTGAAGAGTTTGCAGGGAAACGTTTAGTGTCCGGGGTGTCCTACTTTGCGGCTTCGCCCAATAAGTCTTAGGTGATGCTAAATGCTCTTGATTGATCGCTGATCACTTCAGATCTGGCTGACAGTATTTCAACGAAGTCCCGATTTATCGGGACGGTTGTATTTAAGCCCAAGGCGAAGCTTTGGGCTTAGCTAAGACCGCTGCTACGCAGCTCGGCGAGTTTGTTCGCTCACCCCGGCTTATTAGGCTAGTTCGGAGGCGGGTGACGCCGCGATGGTTGAGTCAATATCCGGAAACGAGTTGCGTCCAAAGAAGACGTGCCACGCAAACGAACGCAACAGTGGCAGACGCATTACTCCGCACCCCAATTCAACCAGCGCTGGTTGGTTAATCGTCTTGAGCACGCGTCGCAACCAAAGACGCGAGATGAATCGCGCGCGAAACTGCTCACCGGAATATTTGGCGAGAGAACAACGTCCGGCCGTCCGTAGATAGTTGGTGATCTCGTTAGCAGCAAAAGTCGAGAGCCTCATGCAGGGATCGAGGCCACCGGCCGTCAGCGGGGAAACAGCACCGGCGGCGTCTCCGACCAACAAACCTTGCTCGTTCGCAATACGTCGCATGACGCCACCCACGGGTATGCGCCCGCCGCGCTTTTCCACGAACCTCGCATTCCTCAGATCAAGAATGCCGTTCAGACTTCCCTTGAATTCCTCCAAAGCTTCCTGCGGATCAAAGCGCGCTGAATAACCGCCGACGCCGACGTGTACCTGCTCTCCATCATGGACCGCCCATGCGAGATAACCCGGCGACAGCCGCGGATCAAGAAAACAGTGAAATCTCGGTGGGCCGTCCAGCGGCACGTCCTCGAGGACTTCCTCGATGCCGACAATCCATTCCCGATTTTGATCGAGCCCGAGGGCGCGCGCCACGCGCGAATTGGCGCCATCAGCGCCCACGATCAAACGCGTTCGCACCTGGTGCGTGGATCCCCGGCCCTCAAGATGCACAACGCGACCGGCTTCAGAGTCAGTCAGGCCGGTAAAACGAGTTTCCGGCATCCATTCGACGCCTGCCTCGAGACAGTGCTCCAGGAATCGTTCGTATAACAAACCCATCCGGCCCACCCGGAACTCATCGTGCGGACTTGAAAGCTCCATCGACCTCCGCGCCGGCGAATAAAGAGTGACGTGCCGCACGGGCGGACCGAGGCAATCTTCGGGAAACTTAAAGTCCTCAAGGGTCCGCCGCACGAAGATTCCGGTCGTATGTACTGAATGCGCGAGCGTCGGTTTTCGATCAACCAGCAGTATGCGAAAACCCTGCGCCGCCAACAGGCGCGAGCACTGTAATCCTGCCAAGCCGGCTCCGATCACCACTACGTCGAAAGTCTTCATCGCTGTCGAATATTAAAGCCTCGTGAAGAAGAATCTTCGGCCGTCGCGGGGTACGCAACAATGTGGGTGCCCACACCTGCGAGGTGTATGCGGACGGAGATCGGCTCGTGAGATTTGCGCGAGACTGAATTTGAATGTGGCCACAAATCGGTGGGAGACGGACGCGCCCGCTATGCATCCGCTGTCGCCGACTTCGAAAAACTGCACTGCTTGCCACAAGCGGACGGTCACGTAAAAAGCTAAGGCACGAGGACAACCTTGCCCGTGTTCTTACGCTGTTCCATGTGCCGGTGGGCGTCGGCGATTTGATCGAAAGGAAATGCTCGATCGACGTGCGGGCGAATCCAGCCTTCAGCGACACCGCGCATGATCTCCTGCGTCCAGTCGCGCACCTTTTCGCCTTCGCGCCACATGTGACCCAGATTCAGACCGAACACGCCTTTGTTTCTGTTCATCAGTCCAAGCGGACTAAAGCGGGGCATTTGCGCAATCGCTTTAAAGGCGCGCAGCTTGCCACGAATTCCTGAAGCCGAAGCCACCGACATTCCAAAGACGCCCATGCGACCCGTGGCGCGGAGGGCGCGATAACTTTTCTTCCAGCTGGGACCGCCTAACGGATCGATAACCAGTTCCACGCCCCGGCCGCCCGTCAGATCCATGAGCACCGGCAGCCAGTCCTGATTGCGATAGTCAATCGCATGATCCAATCCGCGCTGATAAAGAAACTCGTGCTTCCCGGGGCTGGCCGTGCCGATAGTGCGCGCGCCGATGTGTTTGGCAATGTCCAGGGCCGCTAATCCAACACCGCCCCCCGCGTTATGAATCAGGATGGCCTCGTCCTTCCTCAGACCGCCCATCGTCACTAGCAGCGCCCATGCCGTTAAGTAATTCACTGGAATGGCAGCGGCTGCTTCGAATGTGAGCGCGTCAGGTTTCGCAAACACTTGCGCGGCCGAAACGACGAGGAGTTCGGCCTGACCTTTGAAGCGCGTCATTGCGATGACGGCCTTACCCATCAGATTTCGATCGACACCTTCGCCCACGTCCTCGATAATGCCGGAAGCTTCATAACCCATTACGCAAGGCTTGGGAGGGCCGTCGGGGTACAAACCCTGACGCGCGAGGATGTCGGCAAAGTTCAGACCGGCGGCTTTCACGCGAATCAGGACTTCGCCCGCACCTGGTTTTGGATCGGGCGCCTCTTCAACGCGCATCACTCCAACGTCACCGTTTCCGGTGGTCACGATCTGTCGCATTTGTTCCCCCTTCGTGGTTTTGGTGCGAAAAGCTGAGCAAGATTACTCGCAAACCACGTCTTTGTCTTGCCACTCCGCGTGCGTTAGATTGACGGCACCAGTCTGGTTCGAAGAAGGAGATCCTTGATGCTGAGAAAATCATGTTCTTTACTGTTGGCCTTTTTGTTTTGTGGCTTCGCATGCTTGCCTGCACGCGCGCAAAACGCTCCGCACAATCTTGCGCATCTGACGGTTTACAACGCGAACATTGCAGAGTTTCTCGACGAGCGGATGATCGAGTTGCAGCCAGGGCGCAACACGATCGTTTGGCGCAGCTTGATGCCGCGCGCCAGCATCCGCACCGTGCGCGTCATCGCCGAGGACGCGGAAGTCTTACGGCAGGACGTGACCTATGACGGTCCACAGGTGAATAACGAAAAATCGCCGGTGTTGCATCTCGTCATTCAAAATCGCGGGCCTGCGGGGCGCAAACGAGTTCAGGTGGACTACCTCGCGCCGGGCATCTCATGGCAGGCGGATTACTTGCTGGTGTTGGAACCAACGGCCAAGGGCGCGCCACCCACCGCCGCGATGCTGGATTCGTGGGTGTCACTGAACAACAACACCGGCGTGGATCTCGACGCCGGGACAATCGATCTGGTAGCGGGCGAAATCTCGCTGTTGTCCGACGGATCAAGCGATGGTTACCGGCGGGAATACACGACGCAGGCGCAATCAAACATTTCCCGCCCGGACGAGGACCGGCCTAGTGGAACCTCATTCGCGGATGTCTCAACCCTGAGCGCCTTCGATCGCTTCACGCTCGGTAACAACATAAGTCTGAACGCCAATGCCATCATTAGCCGCTTTCCGATTTTTCAGCGCGCGCGGCTGGGGGTCGTCCAACGAAACATCTTCGAGAACACCTACGACGCGCAGACGATGGGACGCGGCGGCTTCATTCTGCTGCCGCGCGGGTTAGAAGTGCGGCTGGTATTGAAAAACTCTGCCGGCGCACCGATGCCCGCCGGACTGGTTACGATATATCAGCGCGAAGGCGCCATTTCGCAGATCGTCGGACAGGATCGCATCGGTTTCGTCCCGCCCAATGGGGAGTTCAGCCTGAGCCAGGGCCGTTCAACCACAATCTTCGGTACCCGGCGGATCTTGGAACGTCGGGTCGTAGACAAGCGCTTAGCAAATGAGAGCGATAACAAACTGGTGACGAGAGTCGAGATCGTTTTGATGAACCGGGGCTCTGCACCCGCCGAGGCTTTCGTGCGGGAGGGCATCGAACGTTACGACGACAACGAATGGAAGATCACCGAAAGTACCGTTGCCGCTGAGACCCTCGGCGCAAACACGGTCCAGTTCAAGGCAACAGTCCCCGCCGGTGGTAAGGTGACGATTACCTACACGGTCGAAAGTGACTAGACCGGCACAGACAGACACAAAAAGGCGCAGAGGGCATTGCCACTCCGCGCCTTTAATTTTTTTGGATTGAGTCCGCTTACGAGCCGGCCGTGGCCGTGTCACTCTTCTTCTTGTTCGGCTGCGGAACGACGCGCAGGTAAGGCTTGATCGTCTTCCAACCGTCCGGAAATTTTTCCTTCGCCGCTTCGTCGTTCAGCGCCGGCACGATGATTACGTCGTCGCCGTCTTTCCAATTCGCCGGCGTCGCGACACTATGATTCGCCGTCAACTGAATCGAATCGATCACGCGCAGAACTTCATCGAAGTTCCGGCCCGTCCCCATCGGATAGACGAACATCAGTTTGATCTTCTTGTCCGGCCCAATGACGAAGACGGTCCGCACCGTCATGTTGTCTGCCGCAGTGCGCCCTTCAGCAGTCCCGGACGTCGAGGCGGGTAACATGTCATAAAGCTTCGCCACGGCCAGGTCGGTATCACCGATCATCGGATAATTCGGCGCGTGACCAGTCGCATCTGCGATATCAGTCGACCAGCGCGCGTGGTTTTCGACCGGGTCGACGCTTAGTCCCATGACCTTCACGTTGCGCTTGTCGAATTCGGGCTTGATGCTGGCCATATAGCCGAGTTCAGTCGTGCAAACCGGGGTGAAATCCTTCGGGTGCGAAAACAAAACCGCCCAACTGTCGCCAATCCATTCGTGAAAATCGATTGATCCCTCAGTGGTTTGGGCCGTGAAATTCGGCGCCGTATCTCCTAAACGTAATGCCATGATGTACTCCTCCTAAAGAAACTTTTTTGAGAACGAAATGCTTCGGAAAGCTGATGATGACCGGGTTATGGTCAGCCTTTTATTCCCATTCGACGCTTAAGTCAAGCTGGTCCTCCGGCCCTAAACAGCCACAATCGCGATCTTGTTTTTGTCCGCGAGCTGACGCATCTGATCCCGTTCAAACATCAGAGTCTTCCCGGCGGTCAGACATAGACAGGTCGCGCCAGCCTCAATCATCGTTTGAATGGTTGAGAGGCCGACCACGGGCACATCGAATCGCATGTCCTGACCGGGTTTGGCGATCTTGACGACGGTTAACCGGCCACGCACCAGTTGGCCGGCGCGACTAATCACGGCGTCCGTGCCTTCCATCGCTTCAATCGCGACACACGCCCGATCGCGAACCACGATTGTCTGGCCGAGATCGAGCCGCGCAATTTCGTGCGCTACTTCGAGTCCGTATTCGATATCGCCCCGCTCGCGTTCGTCAGGTTTCCGTTTGGTCAGGCTCCCCGGTTGCGGCAGATGCTCCTGCAAAAAATAGGTGGAATCGATCAGCTCAATTCCTTCGCTGGCCAGTTCATTCGCGACCGCGCCGATCAAAGCGTCAGTGTTCTTGCGCGGCAGACGCAGAAGCATCTTAACCATGCGCAGATCGGGAATTGAGCTGCTGAAGATCTGAACGTGCTTGACCTGGCCGGCCATGATTGCCTTATCCACGCCTTCCTTTTTGAAAAAGCGCAGCATCTTGCCGAGCTGGCCGACACCAACCCAGGTTACATTGTCCGAAACTTTTTCGATTTGCGGATCGGTCTCTTCACGAATGGCGGCGACCGCGACCTGCGCGCCGGCTTTCTGCGCACCTTCAAGGACCAGGAACGGAAATGTACCGTTCCCCGCGATGAGTCCCAGCTTCATTGAACTGCCATTGCTTTCCGTAGCCCAGGCGTTTACGCCTGGGGAGAAACGAGCAAAAAACCGAGCCTCCTTTAGGAGGCTTCTAAGGCTAATTCAAAAAGCCCCATAAATGGGGCAGAAACTTTCGTCCACGCTTTCCCAGGCGTAAACGCCCGGGCTACGCAAAAGCTCAGAGTCTTACGCCTCGCCGTTTATCACTTCACTACTCCACGTTGCGAAGTCTCGATAAACGCGATCAGTTCCTCAACTTCGGGGATGCCACCAATCTCCGCGCGAATCCGTCCAACGGCTTGTGAAGTGTTGAGTTTTGCAGTCAGCAATAAGTGAAAGGCGTGATGGAGCGCGTCCATCGTCTCACGCGAGTAGCCGCGCCGGCGCATGCCGACTTTGTTCAAGCCATAACACTTTGCGTGATTGCCCACCGTGAGCGCGAAGGGCAGAGCGTCTTTCACCACCACCGAGTAGCCACCGACATAGGCCTCACGGCCGACGCGACAGAACTGGTGCACGCCTGAGTACGCGCCGATGTTGGCGCTGTCCTGCACGATAACGTGGCCCGCAAGCGTTGCCGCGTTGGCCATGATCACGTTATTGCCGATCAGGCAATCGTGCGCGATGTGCGTTTGCGCCATCAGGAAGCAATCGTCTCCGGTGCGCGTGATGCCGCCACCGCCTGTGGTCCCGCGATGAATGGTAACGAATTCACGGATGCGATTGCGGCGGCCAATTTCAGTCTCAGTATCTTCGCCGGCAAATTTCAGGTCCTGCGGCGGCAGGCCAATTGAGACAAACGGATAAATGTGTGTTTCATCGCCGATGCGCGTGCGCCCGTCGATCACACAGTGCGAGTCGATGCGCACCCCGTGGCCGAGTTCAACGTCGTCGCCAATCGTCACGTACGGGCCGATGTAGCAGCCGTCGCCGATGCGCGCGCGTGGGCTGACGATGGCAGACGAATGGATCTGATTCGATTGCGACTGTTTCTCGCTTTGCATGAATGGAGAACTCATCGTGGGGTTTACGGTTCTCGATCGGCGATGACGCTCGTAAGTTCGGCATCCGCGCAAATCTGTCCGTCGACTTTTGCTTCGCCGCGCATGCGCTGAATGCGCGAGCCGGTCCGCAACGCCGTCACTTCCAGCACCAGGGTGTCGCCGGGCACCACCGGGCGTCGAAAGCGCGCTTCCTTTATGCCGGTAAAGAGCACCAGCTTTTGATCGCGATTTTCGATTTCACGCAGCGCCAGGATCGCGCCGCATTGAGCGAGCGCTTCAATTACCAGAACGCCGGGCATTACCGGCGCGCCCGGAAAGTGGCCCTGAAAATATTCTTCGTTGATGCTGACTTGTTTGATCCCGACGACGCGCGTGCGGGGAATGAGTTCGATGATCCGATCGACGAGCAAAAACGGATAGCGGTGCGGGAGGAGTTTTTTTATTCCTTCAGAGTCGAGAACGGTTTCCATTGGAAAGCTCATTTTCCATTTGTCATTTTCTATTTTTCATTTGCTCATTGGCACCACAGCATCTGCTGACCGGGCAATGGCAAATGAAAGCTGTCAAATGACGAATGGGAAATGGTTAGTTACCGGGGCGTTGCTGCTGTAGTCGCCGGGTTTCGGCGGTTGTAATCCGCGATGAACGCCTTGGTTATGTCGATGGTATCGGCAGCGTAAACCAGCGGCACCTGAGTCCCATCGATAATCATGGTAATGCCATTCGCCTTGCCGAACACGTCGAGTGCCTTGCCGACATCTTCCTGTAACGGCATCAGCAATTCGCCGCGGCGTCTTTGATAATTTAGCCGGGCGTCTTCACCCTTGCGATCGTAAGCCTTCTTTTGGGTGTCAAACTGTTCAATCTTCGCCTGAATCTGCTGCGGAGTAGCGGGCGTCGTGCCTCCCTGCATCTTCTTGATCTCTTCCTGCAGGGCGTTCAATCTTTGCGCCGTCTGGTTCAGTTCGTTTTGAATCGGCTGAAACTCGGCGTTCAGTTTGGTAACAGTCGCAGCAAACCGGGTGATGCCCTCTTTCGCATCCTGGAAGGCTCCGGAATAGATGACCGCGATCTTGCTGCGCGGTACCGCCGCCGTTTGTGGTGGGGCCGAAGTGGTCGTGCCGGGCGTCTGGGCAGACGCGGCTGCTGAGATCGTAACGAGCAAAAGTGGCAACAAAATTCGTTTCATGGTTAGTTACTTAACGGCGAAATGCGGAGAGAGGCAACCGGCCAATCTCCGCATCTGTTCGGTTCCTCAAGCTCCGGTTACTTCGGCGCTGTCAACGACGCGGTGGCCGGGTTCTTACTGTTGAATTCAGTAATGAAGGCGCGCGTGATGTCCATCGCGTCCGCCGCGCTCACGATACCCTGAACTTTCGTGACATCCAGAATCAGGGTTATGCCCCGAGCCTTGGCAAAAACGTCGAGCGCTTTGCCGATGTCTTCGTAAATTGGACCCAGGACTTCCTCAAGACGCTTATTGAAAGCCGCCTGCGCGTCTTCACCCTTGCGCTTAAAGTCTGTTTCCATCACGGCGATGCGGTCCTGCTGCTGTTGAGTAACCTTCGCATCCTGTACCGGAGCAGCCTTCTGCAAATCGCTTTTAGCTTTTTCGATTTGTTGTTGCAGGTTCTGCAGCTCGGTCTGGCGCGGCTGAAACTCAGCATTCACTCTCTTCAGTGCGCTGACGAACTTGGCGATGCCTTGCTTCTCATCGGCGAAGGCCGAGCTATCGATCAAAGCGACTTTGCTATCCGGGACGCTGACCGTTGATGGAGCGGTGGGCCCGGGGGTAGCGGCTGGCCGCGGTTGCGTGCCGGTGCCGGCGGCCGGGCGCGTCTGCGCGGAAACCGAAGCGACCGTCAATGCCACGAAAAAAGCGACCGCGGCTGTCGCACGAATTACTTTCATAACCTGTCGTACTACTCCTTAAATTCAAGAGGCGATTGGAACTGAAAACTTAGTTGTCCTGATCGCCGGATTGGTTTGCCTCTGCGGCTTAAGCGTTGACGTTCTGAAACTAGAAGGTGCGGCCGACGCTAAACCGAAACGTGGTTTTCTTCTCGTTGAAAATAAACGGCACGCCGTCAATAATCTGGAAGTCGCCGCGCGCCCTCGGATTATACGCATAAATCAGCCGAAAAGGCACGTTTAGAACCGGCACTTGCACCCGCAGCTCGCCCCCGATACTGGTGTGAAAATCGCTGATTTTGGCGAACTTGGCTTCACCCAGACGCGCGACGGTCGTCGTCTGCGCCTCGCCGCGAAAGAATACCGGCTGAAATCCCGGCGGAAGCCCTGTTGCCGGGTTAATTATCCCAACCTGATTCTCGTCAAGTTCCGTCTGCGTTACGAGGCGATTGTCTCGCGCGACGAGAGCGCCGAAGAAAGGTTGAACCGCCAATTGTGGATTCTTGCAGAAAACCAGCGAACTGAGGGTGACGGGTAGAGTCGCGAGGGGCCCAAACCTGGGGCAAGGCACCGAGCCGACGGTTTGTAGAAACGGCAGATCCGGTAGAAACTCGCTGGAAAAACTTTGGTCGCCACCGGTGCGCCAATTGAAAGACGATCCAATGTCAGCAAACAAGGCGGCCGAGACCGTACTGCCAAAGATGGGAATGCGATACTCAAAATTCCCAAGCAGTTGGGAATCGCCACCCAGGCGGAAGTAACTTCGGCCGAGCTGCGCCACGTTGTTTCCTTCCGGTCCGGTGAACAATCCCATCAGAGCCAACTGCGGCGGCAGTCCCGCGGAAGCGGCCGGGCCTGACGAGTTGGTGGCGATCACAACGTTTTGCGAAGTTATATAAGTGTCGAGCGGATAGAACGGGCTGATACCTCGCGGTGGATACCCGCGAATCGAAAACTCATCGCCGAGGAAGTAGCGCTCGTAAACCGGGACGCCGTCAACAAACGCGAGCGAGTTGGCGCCGCTGACTTTATTGGAAATCGCGAATGCGCCAACGGTGCCGGCCTGAATGCGGAATGCGAAGACCTGCGGGTTATTGCTCTTCTTGTTGCGGATCGGATAAAACTGAGTGAATTCAACCGTCGGTTGATACGTGCGCACGTCGCCGAGCAATCCGGCGAAGGCCAACCCCACCGACAACGAACGGCCCGAGGTCGCGTCGATGCCGCCTTTGTAATCGCGCACGTCGTAGGCAAACGTTCCGGTAATGCGGCTCGTGATGATGTTCGGCTGCCGGTAAACGATGGGAATGAACGCTTCCGCCACCCCGCTCTCGTTAACTTCCGGATCTTTCGTGCTGGACATGCTGAACAGGTACGAAAGTCCGACCCGCGAAAATTGCGTGAACGGCCGTTTGCGATAGAACTCAGACAGCGGCGAACTAGCGAAGACTGAAACGCCGTACGAGTCGCGGGTGAAGAGGTTTTCTGAACTGGCCTGCGCAAAGTCCAAAGCCGAGCCGAATAGCCCCTGTTGCGCGTCGATGTTCGAGGAAAGCGCCGTGCCTTCGCCAAAAAACTTCTGCGAATAGGCGAAGATAGAAAAGCCTGCGGTAATGGGTCGGTTCTTGATGTACGGCTCGGTAAACGAAAGGCTGAAGCTGCGCTGGCGATTGCCCGCCGCCAAATCAATTGAGAGCACTTCGCCCCGGCCGAACAAGTTGTTCGTCGCGTAGTGCAGACCGAAAAACGACCCGCCGATGCCCGATATGCCGCCGTTGAAGGAAATTTCCTGGCGGCCTTTCTCCGAAACTTTCAGAGTGATATCAACCAGCGCTTCTTCTTCATTAGTGCGATAGTCGGCGTCCTTGTCCTTGTCGATCGGGTTGAAGTAGCCCAGCTGGTTCAACCGAATGATCGAATACTCGAAGTTGTTCTGGTTGTAGATATCGCCTTCGTTGATCAGCACTTCACGACGAAGCACGTTGTCGCGCGTGAAGGTGTTGCCCGTGAACTCGAGCCGGCGCAACGTAAACTGCTTGCCTTCGTCGATCGTAACTAGAAAATCCGCGACGCCTTCATCGGGCTTCTGCGGATTATCTTTAAACGTCGGTTGAATTTCAGCCGTGTATTGAATAAAGCCCTGCGCGCCGTAAGCCTTCTTCAAATTCTCGTACAGCGCCTTGCTGATCGCCTCGCCGTTTGCGATGTCGCCTTTCTGAAGACCAATCACGGCCTTGATGAACTCTTCGGAGTAAATCGAGTTGCCTTCGATCTTCATGTCGCCGAGGCGAAACAGTTTTCCTTCGTTGATGGGAACCGTGATGCGCAGCACGTCATCCGTAGAAGAGAGGAAGGGCAAGGGCAAAATCGGAAAGCCCGTGCGGCGACGGCCGAGGCCTTCGATGCGCGGCTCGCCGTGGCGCGCCTGCAGATAACCTTTCGACCGCATAAAGTTATCAACCATATGCAGGTCATAGTCGAGCTTCTCACGATGCAGAATGTCTTGTTCTTTAATTCGTGAGAACAGGCCGGCTTCTTTAACGTACTTCATCTGGCTGCGAAGCTGCCCGCTCTTAAAAACTTTGCTGCCCTCAAACTCAATCTCCGCCACACGCACGCGCGCGCCTTCGTCAATGCGGAAGGTGATCGCCACTGACGTCGCCGAAATCTGCTCTTTCTCTTCGGTGATGACCGCGTTCGGGTAGCCCTTGGCGGCAAGCAATTGCTTTAGTACGCGGATCGCATTGCGAGCTTTGACCGGATCGTAGATGGCTTCTTTGGAAACCCCGACGCGCTGCTCACGAAATGCTTTTAAGACATCTGACTCAGGAACGCTGCTGAGGCCGGCGAAAATAATGTCGCGCAGGATCGGGAGTTCTTTGACATAAAACGTAACGACAACGCCGCCTCGCGGTCCAACCTCTTCGGTGACTCGCGTTTCGACCTTATCAAAGAACCCGTACGAGAGAAGTGCCTGCAGATCCCGCTGCACCTGGGCCGGGTTATAGACGTCGCCGGGACGGGTCTGTACGTAATAAAGGATGTCGTCTTTGCGCAGCCGGCGATTGCCGATGATGTCTACGCTTTCAACGATACGTTGCTGCGGGTCTTGGGCGTACGCGGTTTTCGCGAAAGCCAGTGAAGAAATGCAGATGATGGCGCTCAGAAAAGCGAGCCAAACAACGCGATATGAATGCATAGGTGCCGGTCCCTGGAGGTCTCTTCCGGATACTTATTAGTCAATCCATCTGAGTTTCCAGATGGGGCAAAGCAAGAGCGCTAGTTTGTGCCATTCCACGCCGACGAGCAATCGGGGTTCCGGCACTTAAATTAATCAGCGTTTACTGGGAAAACCGTAACACAAACCTGGGCGTCGCGCAGCCTGGGGAGCACTTGGATTCACCGCCGCCTTCGCTCGTTGCCAGTTTTCAGCTCAACAAAGTGGCGCATTATACCGGCAAAATAAAGCGAAAGTCCAAAGTGGAGCACACTTTGGACAATAGAAACACTTGAATTGCAGTGCGTCTTTACTGCGTCAGCAGCAAATCGCTGGGCTGCTCGACTCCGTTTTCATCGATCATGATCGAGCGAAAGCCGAGTTCGCCACTCTCAACATACATTTCCACCAGCGACGCCTCTCCGAGCTGGCCCTGAATCAAGGCTTCCGAAAGCGGATCTTCGACGTATTTCTGCAGCGCGCGGCGGAGCGGGCGCGCGCCGTATGAGCGATCGGCGCAGGTCTTGTCGAGTATCCAGCGCTTCGCATCGTCAGCCAGGCGAACGATAAAGCCGTGATTCGTCATCGTCCGGTTAATCTGATCCACTTGCAGCTGCAACACGTCGAGCAGATCCGGATCGCCGAGTTCGTCGAACACAATAATCTCGTCGAGCCGGTTGATGAACTCAGGATTGAAGGTCTGGCGCACCGAACTCATCACCATTTCTTCCATCTTCGTCCTCGACATGTCGGCGGTCCCCTGGAAACCGAGCGATGCTCTCTTCTGAATGAAGCGCGCGCCGATGTTCGACGTCATGATGATGATGGTGTTCTTGAAATCAACGGTGTTGCCGAGCGCGTCGGTCAGGATTCCGTCTTCAAAGACCTGGAGCAAAATGTTGAAGATGTCCGTGTGCGCCTTTTCGATTTCATCGAACAGCAACACGGCATAGGGCGAGCGCTTCACGCGTTCCGTCAGTTGCCCGCCTTCTTCATGCCCGACGTAACCCGGCGGAGAGCCGATTAATTTGGAGACAGAATGCTTCTCCATGAACTCGGACATGTCGAAGCGAATCATCGCGCGCTCGCTGCCGAACAGAAACTGCGCGAGTGACCGGGCCACTTCCGTCTTGCCGACGCCCGTGGGCCCCAGAAACAGGAACGACCCGACGGGCCGGTGCGGGTTCTTCAAGCCTGCGCGCGAGCGTCGAATGGCGCGCGCGAGCGCCGAGATTGCCGGGCGCTGTGAAACGACGCGTTTGTGCAACTCGATTTCGATGCGAAGAAGTTTCTTTGACTCGCCCTCTTTCAGCGACGTGATGGGGATGCCGGTCCACCGCGCAATCACCTCTTCAACGTCGCCGCGCGTCACCTCGCCTACCACGATGGGATCTTCTTCTTCGATGGGCGCTTGCGCGCGGCCGTAGGTAGCGCGCTCCCATTCGGTTAACGACGCAGTCAACGCATCGATGCTTCCCTGCTCAGCGCGCACGCGCAGCTTCACTCGCGCTCCCGCTTCGTCGATCACGTCGATAGCCTTATCCGGCAGGAAACGATCGGGAATATAGCGGCTTGACTGGATCACAGCGGCGGCCAGCGCATCATCGGCGTAATGCACCTGGTGAAAACTCTCGTAGCGCTCGCGCACGCCGGACAAAATCTCGATCGCTTCAACCTCGGATGGCGGTGCAACCTTGACGGCCTGAAAGCGTCGTTCCAGCGAGCGGTCGCGTTCGATCGATTTGCGAAACTCCGCCGGTGTGGTGGCGCCGATGCACTGAATCTCGCCGCGCGAGAGCGCCGGCTTCAGGATATTCGCCGCATCAAGCGACCCTTCCGCCGAGCCCGCGCCCACCAAAGTATGCAGCTCGTCGATGAACACGATGTACTGCGGATTGTCGATCAACTCGCGCATGATTTGCTTGAGCCGCTCTTCGAACTGACCCCGATACTTCGTACCCGCGACGATCAAACTGATGTCGAGCGAGAGAATGCGTTTGTTCTCGAGGAACGATGGCACCTCGCCGCGCACGATGCGCTGCGCGAGGCCTTCGACGATTGCAGTTTTGCCGACGCCAGGTTCGCCGATCAGAACCGGGTTATTCTTGGTGCGCCGGCAAAGAATTTGCACCACTCGTTCGATCTCGGGCTCACGGCCGATCAACGGATCGAGGCGATCGTTGGAAGCGTCTTCCGTCAGATCGCGCGAAAACTCGAGCAGGTGCGGAATGTCTTTGCGATGACGCGCGTCGGCGCCGCTCTGTCGCGCGATCTCGTCGCGCACCGCGTTCAGGCGCAAGCCGCGCTCGAATAGAATCTGCGCCGCCATCGAACGTTCTTCACGCAAAAGTCCGAGCAGCAAATGCTCTGTGCCGATGTGCCGGTGCTGCAGGCGATCAGATTCCTCATGCGAGTAATGCAGCACACGCTTCGTTTCCGGCGCCAAAGGTAATTCGACGGAAGTTGGAATCCGTTCGCGCAGCAACGTGCGGCCTTCAATCTCCCGGCGGATTGCTTCGATGGTGATCTGCGCGCGCGGGAAGAAGCGCCCGGTGAGCGTCTTGTCCTCGCGCATCAGGCCGAGCAGCAGATGCTCCGGCTCAATCGCGGGCGCGCCGAATTGCGACGCTTCGTAGCGAGCGAAAAAAATTACCCGTCGCGCTTTTTCTGTGTAGCGTTCGAACATTCGTCTAATTAGTTATGATTGCCGCGGCGTGGCCTGCCACCTCCACGCGCGGGCATTATAACCTAACCACCAAACCCTAAGAAGCCTTTCAATTCCGAAGCCATCGGTTGCGGGGTTAGATGCGCGTATTACCACGCGCGCTTCTCCATCTTAATTTGGCATTCGGTCCATCGCTTAATCACGATGCGTGGTTGAAATGTGGAACCCGTTCCTCGGCTGCGAAACTACCCTTCCCTGCTGGTCGGCGAGCCAGTTAGTTTGACTGCCACCTCGGTCAGCGTGACGAGATTGTGATTGAACCGCGCGGTCGAACTCAGCCCTAATTGCCTCTCTGCTAACGACTTAACTATTTCCAATCAGATGGCACGACCTTCGCACAAGGAATCGCGCCCGTGGAGTGTGGTCTGCGAGCCATGTTCAGGATGCGAAGGATTGAATCAATGATGAGAACACGAACTGCCCCCGCAGTTGCCTTGCTAGTGGTTACGGCTTTACTGCTTTCGATGTCCGCCGGTTTCGGCCTCACCCGAGCCGCAAACGCCCAAGTCTCAGTACCCACGCTTTCGAAGGATGATGCACGCGCCGTGCTTTTCGCGTATGCGACGGACCTTTCCGAGGAAGCGTCGCAAGGAAAGTTCGAATCCGTTCGCGGCTTCGACGCGGAAATCGATAGCGTTATTGATAATCTGGCGAACACTTCAGCGAGAGCGCCGGTGGTGATTGGCGCCTCTGACGTTGATCGCGCGTCGGTCGCACGCGGCGTTGCCTTGCGTATAGCGTCCGGCAATGTCCCCCTGCACCTGCAGGGAAAGCGGGTATTTAGCCTGAACCTCGACGCGCTTGCGAAAGACGCAAAAACGTCCGAGGACTTCAATCTGCGCATTCATTCTGTGTTCGCCGCAGCCGCGGCCACACATGACACAATTATTCTCTTCGTCGATCAGCTGCATCAATACGCGGGCGCACGCGCCACGGCCGCAGCCACCGCGACCGTGCGATCGGCAATAACCGCGAACCACATTAGCGTCATTGGTGGCGCCAGTCCCGAAGCCTACGACTCTTACATCGGCACAGACGAAACGGTCGCCGTCCTTTTCGAAACCATATCTCTGGACGCAGTTGATTCTGCTGAAAACACAAACTCACTCAAAGACAAACGTAAGAGCCCAATCAACCAGAACTTCGAAGGCGAGAAGATCGCGCCTGACATGCGCGACTTGATGGCGTCCGCCGGCCCGAATGGCCAGGTGTCTGCAATTGTGCAGGTCAGTGATGTCAATAGTCGCCAGGTTCGCGCGCTGTTGGCGCGGTACGGAGTTGCCATCGGTGATGGCATGCCGAACCTCGGTGCGATGAAAGTCGATCTGCCGGTCGCAGCAATCGATCCGCTCATGAAGAGCAACTCGATGAATTACATCTCTCCGGATGTAAAGGTGGAGAGTCTTGGTCACGTCACTGCGACGACAGGAACAGATCAGGTTCGCAACGCGCCGGGACTTCTCGCCGGCTTGCTGGGCGCGACGGCCATCGATGGAAAGGGTGTGGGCATTGCGGTGCTGGACTCCGGTTTGGATTCAAGCCACCTGGCATTCACGACCGGGACAAACCGAGTCAAATTCAGCAAGGATTTTACCGGAGAGAAGAACACTGCGACGGACCCCTACGGGCACGGTACTCACGTCGCGGGCTCGGCCGCCGCCGCCAGTTACTCGGACGGAACAAAATATCAGGGTATAGCGCCGGGGGCCTCAGTAATTAACCTCCGCGTTTTGAACAAGAACGGTGTCGGAACGGCTTCAGGATTACTGAGCGCGCTCAACTGGATTCTCAGCCCTGCCGATCCCACCAAAGCGGTTAGTTCGACGAATCCATTGAATAAGGACAAGTACAACATTCGCATCGTTAACATGAGCCTTGGGGCGCCAGCCATTAGCAGCTACAAGAACGATCCGATTTGCCGCGCCTCTCGCGCACTGGCCGATGCTGGCATCGTGGTGGTAGCGGCCGCCGGGAACAACGGCAAGGACGCGAGCGGTCGAAAAATCTATGGACAGATTCATGCGCCGGGCAATGAGCCCTCCGTGATCACCGTCGGCGCCACGAACACGTTTGGCACTGATGTGAGAAGTGATGACGGCGTCGCTACCTACAGCTCGCGCGGGCCGACGCGGAGCCGTTGGACTGATGCCAACAAGACGACTCACTACGACAATATTCTAAAGCCGGATATCGTTGCTCCTGGTAACAAGTTGATCTACGCCGAGTCCGACGCCGGCAGCTCGGGTTTGCTGGGCACGGGACTCCTGGGAAGCGTGGACAAGAATTACCTCGTCACCAAGTATCCCACTCTGGATGCGGGCGTATCGAACAACGAGAACCGCCGATTGATGTACCTCAGCGGCAGCTCAATGGCGACCCCGATCGTTTCCGGCATTGCCGCCATGATGTTGCAGGTTAATCCGAAGCTCACGCCCAACATGGTCAAGGCGATGCTGATGTATTCGGCGCAACCACTGCGGGGCTGGAACACGTTCGAGCAGGGCACCGGTCAAGTGAATGCTGAAGGCGCAGTGCGACTTGCCAAACTGGCGCGCACCGATTTCAGCACGACAACGAGGCCCGGCGATCCGCTACTCACCGTAACGACGGCGCCCACTCCCAGCACGACTATCGCCGGCCAAAAGGTTAACTGGTCCCAGGGAATCATCTTCGAGCACTGGTGGGCCAGGGGCTCGGCTTTGATTACGAAGTATCAGAGCTATTACGCGAAGGGCGTGGTGCTCGGCGACGGCGTCGTGCTCGGAGATGGGGTTGTCCTTGGGGATGGAGTGGTCATCGGCGACGGTGTCGTGATTGGCGATGGCGTGGTCCTTGGCGACACAATTTTCAAGAGCGACGGCGTGGTCATCGGTGACGGCACTATGTTTTGCAGCGGCATTCTGCTAGGTGACGGTGTCGTTATCGGCGATGGCGTAGTTATCGGTGATGGCATCCTCCTGGGCGATGGTGTGGTAATCGGCGATGGCGTAGTTATCGGCGATGCTATCTGGGCGATGTCTTTACAAGCGATGATCTACGGTGATCCCGGTCCCTCAATGCGGCCCTAGGTCCGCTCGACCCGCCGGCAAGGAACAACCATGGCTGTAACTTTGATGAAGCATGAGGCCTCCCCCGGCTCGGCCCACGCGATGCTCGGCGACCGCACATGCAATCAGCTGCAGCCTGGCGAGGAGCCTGAGGCCCTGCGTTTTCTTGCCGAAAGGCCCATTCATGCGGTCTTTCTCGCCACCATCCTGCGGGACAACGGGGCGGTGAGCCCCAATAATCGAGGCACTTTTTACGTCTGCCGCAACGGATCGAAAAAAATTGAAGGCATAGCCCTAATCGGGCATGCTACTATCGTCGAGGCGCGCACCGATCACGCGGTCGCCGCCTTTGCCCAACTGGCTGCTCACAGCCGACACGCTCACCTCATTCGCGGCGAACGCCGCACCGTTGAGACCTTCTGGAAGCATTACTCCGAGGGCGGACAACAGGCGCGCCTTGTGTGCCGTGAAATGCTGTTCGAAAAGATGGAACAGACGCCCCCGTTTGAACCGGTCGCTGAATTACGGTTGGCGACGCTTCAAGAGACCGAGCACGTCGTCGCGATTAACGGGCTGCTCGCTACGCAGGAAGGTGGCAGTGATCCGCTTGAACGTGACGCAGAGGGGTTTCGCGCCCGCACGCGGCGGCGCATCGATCAACAGCGCATTTGGATTTGGATGCGTGATGGAAAAGCGATTTTCAAAGCCGACATCGTGGGCCATACGCCAGAGATGATCTACCTCGAAGGAATTCACGTGCACCCCGACGAACGGAAAAAAGGCTACGGCAAGCGATGCTTGTTGCAGCTCTCGTCAATTCTCGCCCGCCCCGGTCGATCAGTCTGCCTCACAATCAACGAACGAAGGGCAAACGCCGCCGCGTTTTACGTGCGCGCCGGGTTCGACTATCACAGTGAGTACCTAACGATCTATCTGGGTCAGGAATAAGTTCCGCGAGGTTTCCCCGTTAATGAGCGCATCCCCCGTCAGAGGAAAAATTTCTACCGCCTTCCGTTACGTCATCGTCGCGTGCGGCGTTGTATCGCTCGCCTATGCGATGTGGCGCATGCCGTTACCACATCTGGACGTACGGTTCGTGCTGCTGGCCGCGATCACCATGGTCGTCAGCTCGCGCTTCGCGGTGAAAGTTCCCCGCGTCAATACCAACGTCACTGTTTCTGACACCTTCATTTTTCTGGCCTTGCTGGTTTACGGCGGCTTTGCCGGAATCTTTTTGGCGGCGGCGGAAGGGCTGTTTTCCGGAATTAGAATCAGCAAGACGACGCTGACGGTCGCATTCAACTCAGCCATGATGGCTGTCTCGACGCTCCTTACGGTTCTGATCGTCGAGTTCTTCTTTGGTCCCATTGGGAACCTCAGGTTCCAGGAGTGGCAGCACTTCATCCCTGCGGTCGGCGCAATGGCGCTGTCTCAGTACTTCATCAACACAGGCATCAGCGCAATCGGTCTGTCCTTGAAAAAGTGGGACCACATTCTCCGCACGTGGCAGACACATTATCTCTGGACTTCGATCACTTACATCTCGGGCAGCACGGTGGCGGCGATCACTGCCAGCCGTTTCGACAAAGCCGGACTGGCGATCCTGATCGTCGGCACCCCGGTGATTTCGATCGTTTACTTCACCTATCACAAGTATCTCGACGAGATTAAAGCCAGCGCCGAACAGGCGGAACAGGCTGAACGTGAACGAGCTGAAGCTGAGAGCGCCCGCGCCGAAGCCGAGCGCGCGCGCGCGGAACAGGCCGAACGTCACGTCGAAGAGCTGAACCGGCACATCGCCGAACAGGAACGGATCGGCGCACAGCTTCAGGAGAGCAAAGACCACTTCCGTCACGCGGCTTTTCACGACACGCTGACGAACCTGCCGAACCGCGCGCTACTCGCTGAAAACCTGAAGTTCGTCATCGAACGCGCGAAGCAGCACGAGGATTATCAGTTCGCCGTGCTCTTCCTGGACCTCGATCGCTTCAAGAACGTCAACGACAGTCTGGGCCATTCGATCGGCGATCAACTGCTGATTGCGATGGCCCGTCGATTGGAGCATTGCATTCGCGAGAGTGACATGGTGGCGCGGCTGGGCGGCGACGAGTTCGCAATTTTGCTCGACGGCATTGCCGACTCCGGCGACCCGACCAGTATGGCGCGCCGCATTCAGGCCAAGTTGGAGTCACCGTTCAACCTGAGCGGCCATGAAGTTTTCACCACCACCAGCATTGGCATCGCGATGAGCTCAACCGGGTATGACCATCCGGAAGCGATGCTGCGTGACGCCGACACGGCGATGTATCGCGCCAAGGCCCAGGGCAAGGCATGCTACGAAGTGTTCGACAAAGGCATGCACGCGCGCGCCGTTTACCTGCTGCAAATGGAGAACGACTTGCGCCGCGCGATCGACCGTGAAGAGTTCCGCGTCCACTATCAACCGATCGTTTCACTCGATACGGGACAGCTCGCGGGCTTTGAGGCTCTGATTCGTTGGCAGCATCCCGAGCGTGGCTTTGTCAGCCCGGGCGACTTTATTTCCCTCGCCGAAGATACGGGCTTGATTGTTCCGATTGGGATGTGGGTGCTGAAGGAAGCTTGTCAGCAGCTCGCGAAATGGCAGTGGCAATCGCACACGACGCGAAACCTTTTCATGAGCGTCAATCTGTCCAGCAAGCAGTTGGCGCAATCGGCGCTAGTCAATCAGATTCGCGACGTCTTGCAAGACACGCATGTTGAGCCGAAGCATTTGAAACTTGAAATCACCGAAAGCGCCGTCATGGAAAATGCCGAGACCGCCGTGCAGCTTCTGCGGCGACTGAAGGCACTGGGCGTGCAACTGAGCATCGACGACTTCGGCACGGGCTATTCGTCGCTCGGTTATTTGCACCGCTTCCCGGTGGACATTTTGAAGATCGACCGGTCGTTCGTCGGTCGTATCGGCGAGGCCGCTGAGAATATTGAAATCGTGCGCACCATCGTGTCGCTGGCCGACAACATGGGCATGGAAGTCGTTGCCGAAGGCGTTGAGACGCTCGCGCAATTCGGCCAGCTGCGCGCGCTGAATTGTCAGTTCGGTCAGGGCTATCTGTTCTCGCGTCCGGCGGAAGCGAGCGCCATTGACGGCTGGATTGCCCGCACACCTGACTGGCAAGTCGCACTGTTTCCCAAAGGTGAGTTCGCCGCTCCGGCCGCTGCGCCGGTGGTGCAACTAAGATCAGCGTAGTTGTTCGCACTCAAAAACACTTCTTAACCTCTTCCGGACGATTCTCAGGCAACAACTTTTCCAGATGCGGCCGATCTGTCGCTGAAGTGTCATCCGGAAAACGTATCTCGAAAATCGTCGGCGCTAGCTGACGAAAGCGAAAGTGTGGCTCGATCACAGCGAGTTCGCGTATCTCTCCGCTTTGCCACGAGCACGGCTGCCACCAGCGCGGATCGACGTCAATGAAGACGCGCTGATTGGAACGCAAGTGCTGTTCGATTGTCTGTTGCAGTCTGCCGGCGGGAAATCCGGCGCCGGTGCCGATGTGAATCCACTGGCCCACGCGGATGCCGCGCCAGTAGGTCACCGCGACGGTAGCGAACCCGGCCATCACCACCGCGTCATTCGGCAACATTCGCAATCGTTCGATGTAATCCCTGGCGAAGACCAGCCGCTCGCGATAGTCGTAAATGCGCGCGCGCATTAGCAGGCCCATCGTCAACGCGACGACAAGTATCAGTGTGGTTATCGACGCAACGGCGTAACGCGGACTCTTTAGTTTCGTTGTTCCGAGATTTAGAAGATAGTTCGCGGCGAGCGGCGCCATCGCCGGCAAACCCGTCACGAAGTAACGCCAGTTGATTACCGTGCTGTAGTTAAGAATCAGTATCGCGTTGGCGAGCAGACCGACGCCCGCCGCCAACAGCAAGATCGTCAAGCCCCGGCGGCGCCATTCGCTGACGAATGCGAACGGCAGGCTCGCGAACACAACCGGCGAAACGAGGAAGAAGAACGCGAAAAACGGTTTCAGGTTCGCGAGCCCCAGCGGATGACGTGCGGCTTCGCTGCGGCCCGATTCGAACCAGATGTGCCACTGCGCGCGATAGCCCGCGCTCAAAGCGAACCACAACGCGAATGGGCCGACGGCGAACAGAATGAATGCGAACAGCGAAGACGCGACCATCCCAATCGTTCGGCGATCGAGTTTCCATCCAGTAACAAACGGCGCGAACAAGAGCCACGGAAAATAGAATGCGTTCGTCTCGCGCAGATTTACCGCCAATCCGAGCAGTGCCGCGCCCGCTAAAACCAGCCCCAGGCGCCCGCTTCTCAGTCCGCGTAGATGCACGATCAAGGCTGCCGCCAACAACCAAAGCGACGGCACCTCGGTCATTACCTGACTGCCGTAAAGCACGACCACCGGGCACACCGCGATCATCAGCCCGGCAAGCGTCGCCGCTAACAACGAACGCGTCAGATCGCGCGCCAGAATCCAACACATAACGATCGCCAGCGGCACCTGCGCGACCACCGCGAATTTGAAAAGCAGGTAAGCGTTCTCAGGCCCGACGCCGAAAACTTTGTGTGCGAAGGTGTACAGGGCGAAGTTGAAAAGCGTGAAAAGCGATCGCCCCAAAGCCATCGGCGAAGGCTCACCATTTAAAGACGCAATCGTGTAATCGAGCGCGTCCCAATCGCCGATGAACGGGTTCAGGTAAACAACGGCAAGCGCGAGGCCGAGCAACGCCGGCGGCACCCAGTAAGGGTAAGAACTCCAGAACGCCGGCAAGGAAGCATTCGTTTCGGAATGGTCTGAGGCGGGCGACACGGAAGTGCGCTTAATTATCGTGAGGCTCGGCGGCCGAGATTTGATGCAGCACGGACGGGGGCGGTGCAGTGGGCCGTGAAGTCTTGCGGCGGAGGTACTTCAGCGGCCGAATGAATTTCACGTACTTGCCGGCCGCGGGACCAAACATCTTGCCCATCGTTTCCGGATTCATGTCTTCGAATGAATGCAGCCAGAACGGCACGGCACAGCCACAGCGATCGCAATCGGCCTTGGGCCCCAGGATGCACTTCTCTTTGCGATTGCCGCTCACGTCCCACGAGGCCATCTTTGACTCAGCCAGACAATTGTCCGTCACGGCGCGGCAGTTTTCCGAACGCAGCAGTTCCAACGCGTGAGTGGTGCACTCAACCAGGTCCGGATACTTCGCTTTGATCGCGAGCAGGCGATCGATTACGCGATCGCGCTCTTCATAGTTCAGCCAAAGCTTGTCGGCCTCAGGCTGGCCGTGCATGTAAGTGTAGAACTCGAAAATGATGCCGCTGTTGATCGGTTCGTTCTTCCATTCTTCGACGAACTGTTCCAGCTCGCCCTCGTTCTCGCGTGTCAGGACGGTAGCAATGCCAATGCGCAGTCCGCGCTCGGCCGCGTCGCGAATCATTCGCTTGATGCGCTGATAAGTTTTCGCTCCACGCAGACGATCGTGGCGGGCTTCGACGCCGTCAACCGACACTTTAAAGTTCACATGTGGCCAATCCGGAATGCGAATCGTGCCGTTCGTCACGACCATGTTGCGACGAAAGTAGCGCGAACCCATCTCGATGATTTCCTGCCGCATCAATGGCTCGCCGCCGACCCAGGTGCATGAGAAAAAAGGGAAGCCTTCGGCTTTCAACTTGTCGAAGAATGCGCGCCAGCGCTCGACGGCGAGATTTTCGGGCTGCTCGTGCTCAAAGAAGTAGCAATGATGACAGCGCAGGTTGCACTGGTTGGTCACGTCCACCGAACACACAGCGTCCTGGGGGATGCCTTCGAGCGCAAAGCGCGTGAGCTGGCGAATGGGATTGGCTTTACCGGTCATTGAGGTCGCGAATCGAAGTCTAATACAGACGGATGCGGACGGGAAGCTGTCGTTGACTTGATCGGATTTCTCATTCTCGCCGTCGCTTTAGCGCGGCGATCAGCAGCGCAAGGGCGGGAGGAATCCGTTGAAACGGTTTCCGGTTGCATAACCGCGGTGTGCGCACCGGGCTAAAAGCCGTGTGAATGGAAAACTCAAAGTGAACCAGCGGCTGACACCGAGAATTATAAACCCGCGAGTTCGATGCGCTACACTACGCCGTCTTCAGTCTCCATGGCCAAACACGGACAGATCCGAACGAATCTCGAATACTGGCTGGCGCGAACCATTCTCTGGTTCTTTTCGCTGCTGCCGTTGTCGTCCGCGATTCGTGCGGGGCGAGCGTTCGGGCGCTTCGGACTCGCGTTTGGCAAACTGCGACGGACTGGCCGGCGGAATCTCGAGCTGGCTTTTCCCGAAGCCTCACCGCAAGAACGCGAAGAACTTCTGCGCGGTTGTTTTGAGAATCTTGGCCGCGCGTTAGGCGTATTCAGCCACCTTCGAAAAGAGTCGCCGGAATCGTGGCGCAAGTTTGTCGATTGCGATGGTCTCGAGCGGTTGGCGGCGGGACGCGAAACCGGGCGCGGGGTGATTCTGTTCACCGGCCACATTGGCGCCTGGGAGTTGTCGAGTTTTGCCCTCTCGCTGTTTGATCAGCCGTTGAGTTTTCTGGTGCGGCGCATTGATAACCCAAAGGTTGAAGCGCTGGTCGATCGGTATCGCATGAGCCGCGGCAACCGAACGATCGACAAGATGAACGCCGCCCGCGAGATGCTTCAGATTCTGCAAAGCGGCGGCACCCTGGGAATCCTCGTCGATCTGAACACGCTCGATCGCGAAGCAGTGTTCGTTGACTACTTCGGCGTGAAAGCCGCCACCACTTTTATTGTCGCGAAGCTAGCGTTACGAACCGGGGCAGACGTCTTTCCGGTATTCGCCCCGTGGGACAAGGCGCGCGGCAAGTTCGTCGTGCAGGTCGGTGAACCGCTGCGCGTCGATCGTTCTAGCGACGAGACAGAAGACGTGCACCGCCTCACGCAGGCGATGACCGGTGTCGTTGAAGATTACGTGCGCCGTTATCCCGATCAATGGCTTTGGATCCATCGGCGCTGGAAAACGCGCCCGCCTGGCGAACGCGAAATTTATGGTTGAGCATGCCGTCTGTAGCTAACATCGAACGGGCTTATGCGCCTTCCGATCTCTCCTCATATTCGTTCCTTGAACGGATGATGATTCGCGCCATCGGGCTGACGCTATATGCCGTCATGAAACTGCTTGGTTCGACCTTGAAGTTCGAGGTCGAGGGTTGGGAAAACCTGGAAGCGGCATCGGCGGGCAGCCAACTGCCCATCTACACCACCTGGCACAATGGCGTTTTCCTTTCGACGTATTTCTGGCGCGACCGCGGCATCGTCGTCATGAGTTCACGCAGCTTCGACGCGGAATACACGGGGCGTTTGATTAAGCGATTCGGTTACGGGACCGTGCGCGGCTCTTCCACGCGTGGTCATACGGGCGCGACGATTGAGATGATCCGGCTCTTGCAGGTGGGCTGTCCCGCGGGCTTCACGATCGATGGCCCGAAGGGTCCGCGGCACGTCGCCAAAATGGGCGCCGTGTTGATAGCTAAAAAGGCCAGCCAACCGGTCCTGCCATTCGTGATCGTGCCGGCGAAGTCCTGGGAGATCCGCAAGAGCTGGGATCAGACCCAGATACCCAAACCGTTCACCCGCGCTCGGGTAATTATCGCGCCGCCGATCTACGTGGAAGCCGATGCCGCGCCCAGCGTGCTCAACGCAAAACGTGATGAGCTGCAGCGCACCCTGGAGGCATTAGCACAAAAGGGCGAGCAGTGGCGGGCCAGTATTTCCTGAACCTCACTTCGTGTAGTAGGATTGCGGCACCGCAAGTAAGTTCCAAGTTCCAAGTTTCGAGTTTCAAGTTCGCGGCGTTGACTTGAAACTGGGAACTTGTAACTTCAAACTGCGGTAGCGGAGGCCCGATGATCAACCAGGAACGCATCAAAAATCTTCTGCTTGAGTTCGTGCAGATCGACAGTCACTCGCGCAAGGAACGCGAAATCGCCGAGCGCATCAAGAAGTACTGCGAAGAAATGGGCGCACAGGTCGAGATTGACGACGCGGGCGAGAAGGTCGGCGGCAACAGCGGCAATGTGATTGCCCGGTTTCCCGGGACGATCGCCAGCGCCGAGCCGATCATGATGAGCGCGCACATGGACACGGTCGTTCCCGGCGAAGGCGTAAAGCCGATTGTGGAAGGCGACATCATTCGCACGGACGGCACGACGGTGCTCGGCGGCGACGACAAGAGTGGCTGCGCCGTGATCCTCGAAGTGATTCGCTCGCTCCAGGACCACAACATTCCGCACACACCTATCGAAGCGATCTTTTCCATCTGCGAAGAAGTCGGGTTGCTCGGCGCGAAGAATGTTGATGTAACGAAGATCAAAGCCAAGTACGGAATTGTTTTCGATTCCGACGATCCCGGATTTCTTTTCACTAAAGGTCCTTCCGCCAATCACATGGAGTACCGGATTCACGGTCTCGAATCGCACGCCGGCGTCGCGCCCGAGGAAGGCATCTCGGCCATCAGGATTGCGGCTGAAGGCATCGCGGCAATGAAACTCGGACGCATCGATGAAGAGACCACTGCCAACATCGGCCAAATCGAAGGCGGCATGGCGACCAACATCACCCCGAACCTGGTCGTCATGAAAGGCGAGGCCCGCTCGCACAGCGAAGAAAAACTCGAGGCGCAAACCGCGCACATGACTAAGTGCTTTGAAGACGCCGCCGCCAGATACGAAGTCACCGTGGCCGGAAAAACTACGAAGGCATCCGTTGAAGCTCACGTCGTTCGTGAATACTCGTCAATGGACGTTCCCGATGCATCGCATGTAGTTCAACTCGTTCTCAAAGCGGCGCAACGCATGGGTCTCGACGTCAAAACGATGGCGTCGGGCGGCGGCTGCGACGCAAACGTTTTCAATCGCAAAGGGATCGAGTGCGCCAACCTCGGCACGGGCATGCGCGCCATCCACACCGTGAAAGAGTGGCTCGACGTGAAAGACATGTACGCGTCGGCTGAGATGACTCTGGAGATCATGAAGCTGAACGGCGAGCTGGCGATGAAAGCGTCGGCGACGGGCGCTTAGGTTTCAATCTTCTGTTTACCTCGAAAGCGAATATACTGCCGCCGGCGTACCCTGATCTGAGGCTGAACGTCGCCGGATAAAATATGCAGCCTTCCACTTCCACTCGGAACAACATCGAGGTAAACCATGATTCGATTTCACTTGATCCTCCTAACCCTGGCAGCCGCGGTATTCTTAGGCAGTTCGCATGATCCAGCTCAGGAAAAGTCCGCCCAGCCGAAGCTTGCGATAGAGATACTCGACGGCCGTAAAAGGATTCCCGCGCCCATATTCGAAGCTCCTTCTGGGGGTGTAATGGAAATGGGCACGACCGATCCCATTCCCGATTTCAAACCAACTGGCGCTCCGCTCACGCGCATACGGATCCGCGCGGTCATGGAAGGCGACGCGGCCAGAGTCAAGATCGCAGGCGTATTCGACGACTCTGAGCCGGCCGATGCGCCCGGTCCAAAGTACGGTCCGGTGGAAAGACCAATCGGTTCATACCTCGCGCGCGAAGGGGAGAAAATCGAAGTCAATGAACTGAAGTCCCTTGGGTTCAAGCCGCTCGCGCTTAAAGTCGTCCGCTTCGTTCCCGAAGTTGAAACTCCGGGCCCGGCGTTTGCGCCGGTGGTAACTAATAAACTCAAATCAGTTGAAGTCGTAGTTCTATCACCGGTACCGGATACAAGTGCATACCGCCTGACCGTGCGAAATATTTCAAGCAAGAACATTGTCGCGCTGGATGTTTATGTGCCTAAAGAGCGTGGCCGCAGCGGTGTAACGACCAACGGCTCCGCCACGCGTCCGGTGATGAAACCCGGCGGCACGTCTGACACTTTGATCCACGAGAACCGCGGCCGTCGTTTAACCAATCAAGGTTATGTTGCTGAAGAGCCCTCGAACAAAATCATAGTCGGAACGGTGGTATTCGATGACGAGACTTACGAGGGAGAAGCTGCGACAGCATTGCAGGTAATCGGCAATCAAACAGGCCGTCGTTTGCAATTTACCCGAGCCGTGCTTTTACTGAAAAACATTCTGGAGGCTCCCGATCAAGATTCCGCGGCAATGCTTGGACGCGCAAGAAGCGAAGTGTCACAACTTACCATTGATGTGGACAGTAAAACTGTGGACGAGTTGCTTGCTCGTTTCCCGGAGCTTCCCGCGAAATATGATCGTAAGACCCTGGCTTCGATCATGATGCGCGGGTTCCTGGAAGCAAGACAACGCCTGCTTTCCGAAATTACAGAAATCGAGAACGCAGCCCGACGCGATCCAGCCTCAACCACTCTTGTCTGGCAGCGAATCAGTTCCTATAAAGAGCAACTGGAAACCGAGGTACGCGCCACTAAGCAGGCCACGACTTATTGACGGGGGCCCGTGAGTTCTATTTCGTGAAAAGTTAATGCCTCCGCGCTGGACCCACATCACGATCAACTGTAGCGACCTGGAACGGTCAATCGATTTCTACACTTCGCTTTGCGGCCTATCGATCGTTCGCGACCGTCGCCCGGAAGGTCGTCACAACGTTTGGCTGGGACCGAGGACGCCTGCCGGGCAGGATCCCGTCTTCGTCCTGGTCGTGGTGCAGGATGAGGTGAAAGCCCGCCTCGATCATTTCGGATTTCAGTGCGAGTCGCGCGCAGACGTCGATCGCATTGCTGAACTGGCGCGGCAGCAAAACATTCTCGTCGAGCCGCCGGTGGATATTGGCGGAGTCGTCGGTTACTTCACGATGGTGCGCGATCCCGACGGACATCTGGTTGAGTTCACGGCGGGGCAACCGCTGAAAGGATTGTGATACGAAGGAGCTACGAGTGTCATTCACACCGCGCTTTAGCGCGGTGGGTCCCCAGAGCAAGGTTCGGAAACCGTTTAAACGGTTTCCCGTCAGGCCACCACTTCGCAGTCACTGCGCTGAAGCGCGGTGTGAATGAAAAAATCATGATTCGACCTTTCCGCGGTGTTCATCCGCAAATTCACGAAACGGCTTTCATCGCCGACAGCGCGCAAGTCATCGGTGACGTCCACGTCGGCGAACAGGCATCCGTCTGGTTTGGTTCGGTCGTGCGCGGCGATATGTTCTACATCCGCATCGGAGACCGCGCGAACGTCCAGGACAATTGCGTCATTCACACGCGCACCGGCGAGAAGCCCACGATTCTGGAAGAGGAAGTCACCGTTGGCCACAGCGTGACGCTGCACGGCTGCTACGTTGAACGGAAATCTCTGATTGGAATTGGATCGATCCTGCTGGACGACGTTCGTGTCGGCGCTGAATCATTGGTCGCCGCAGGCTCGCTAATTTCGCCCGGCACAATCATTCCGCCGCGAAGCTTAGTGATGGGAATGCCCGCCCGGGTGAAGCGGCCTCTGACCGATGAAGAAGTCTTGAGTCTCGATCGCTTCTGGCAGAACTATGTAGAGTATTCGGCGGCGTATTTGAAGGAGTGACGTTGGGAGTCAACTCGTTTTCTGTAGGAGAGACGTTCACACCGGATGCGTCGAAAGATTTCTGTAGCCCAGGCGTTCACGCCTGGGTCAACGGCGAGATTCCTCAGCTCCTTCAGAAGCTTTAAAAAACTAAAGCCTCCTGAAAAGGAGGCTAATCAAAATTTTCGACACCAGTTTTCCCAGCCGTGAACGTCTGGGCTACATAAAACTCACGCGCGCTTCTCTTGAGTCGGTTGTTCGGGCGGGCTAAGTGGCATCAACTCACTCTTGTATCCGCATCCTTCGGCGTCGGAGCAGTACTTAGTGGTTCCCTTCTTGGTCGTCTTCTCCAGCACAAACGGTTTGCCACATTGCGGACACGGTTCCTGCACCGGCTTGTCCCAATAGACTTCCTCGCACTTAGGATAATTCGCGCAGCCGTAGAAAACTTTTCCGCGGCGCGACTTCTTCACCACGATCTCTCCGCCGCAACCCGGCCTCGGGCACTTCATGCCGATGGTTTCCTGCTTGATGTATTTGCACTTCGGATAATTCGAGCACGAAACGAATTCGCCGAAACGGCCTTGCCGGCGCACGAGTTGCGCGCCATCAACGGGACAGTTTTCATCAATCGGCACCGGCGCCGCGGTCATCTTGCCGCTCTTGGAAATCTTTCGAATGTTCCGGCATTCGGGATAGCCCGAACAGCCGTAGAACGGTCCGAAGCGGCCGCGCTTAAGCTGCATCTGTTTGCCGCAAAGTTCGCACGCTTCAATTTCTTCTTCACCGTCAGCGGCCGGAGCGGAATCCGCCGGGGCTTGCGGTTCAGCATCGCGCGTCGCGCTGCAACTGTTACACTTCAGGTACTTTCCAAAGCGGCCGAGCTTCTGCACCATGCCGGGCGTGCCGCACTTCAGGCACACTTCATCGGTAGGTGTTTCCTTCTCTTTTACCGTCTTTGCGTACTTCTCGAATTGCGCCAGATCTTTGCTGAAGGTCCCGTAGAAGTCTTTGATCGCATCGGTCCACTTGAGCTTCCCCTCTTCGATCTCGTCGAGCTCTTCTTCCATGCGCGCGGTGTAGGTCTCGTTGAAGAGATCGTCAAAGCCGCCTTCGATCAAAACGTCGTTGACGGTCTTCCCGAGTCCGGTGGGATGAAAGCGTCCTTCTTTCTTCTCGACGTACTCGCGATCCTGGATCGTCGTCATGATCGCCGCATAAGTTGAGGGCCGTCCGATACCTTTTTCCTCGAGGGCTTTCACCAGCGTCGCTTCCGTAAACCGCGGCGGCGGTTCGGTGAAATGCTGTTCCGGATCGATTGTGTTCAGCGCCAGGGTCTCGCCCTTTGTTACCAGCGGCAGCGTGCGTTCATCCTCTTCATCTTCGGCCGGTTTCTCATCGCGGCCCTCCTGATAAACCTTCAGGAAGCCGTCAAACTTCTGCACCGATCCGCTGGCGCGGAAAATAAACCGGCCGGCTCCTATGTCGATAGTCGTCTGATCAAAAAGGGCGGGTGTCATCTGGGATGCGACGAACCTTTGCCAGATCAAACGGTAAAGTTTTAGTTCTTCAGGTTTGAGATACTGCGCCAGCGAGTCGGGCGTGCGTGTGACGTCAGTCGGCCTGATCGCTTCGTGAGCATCCTGCGCGTCTTTCTTCGACCGGTAATGAACGGCTTTTTCGGGAAGATAATTCGCGCCGTACTGCTGACCGATAAACCCGCGCACTTCGCCGAGAGCTGTTTCGCTAACTCTGATCGAGTCCGTGCGCATGTAAGTGATCAAGCCGACGGAACCTTCGCTGCCCAGCTCAACCCCTTCGTAAAGATGCTGGGCAATCATCATCGTGCGCTTCACCGCGAATCCGAGTTTGCGCGATGCTTCCTGCTGTAACTTTGAAGTGATGAAGGGCGGAACCGGATTTCGTTTCCGTTCCTTGGTGGTGACTTCGTTAACGACAAACTTTTGTTGCCTGGCTTCGGAAACGATCTCATTCGCCTGCGCATCGTTGCCGATAAGAATCTCAGATTTCTTCAGATCCTGGTCGAAACCGCTGGTCTTAACAGTTTGCTCGCCAACCTTCAGCAAGCGCGCGGCGAACGGCGGCGGTTGTTTACCGGTCAAGTTCGCCGCGATCGTCCAATACTCAGTCTTGACGAACGCCTCAATCTCGCGCTCGCGCTCAACGACCATTCGCAATGCGACGGATTGCACGCGCCCGGCGCTCAAGCGTCCGCCGATCGTGCGACACAGCAGCGGCGAGACTTTGTAGCCGACCAAACGATCGAGTATGCGCCGCGCCTGCTGAGCGTCTACCAGGTTTTCGTCGATTTGCTTCGGATGGTCGAACGCGGCCTGCACCGCGCGCTTCGTAATTTCATTGAACATCACGCGATACGTCGGGACGACCGGTTTCTTGGGAACAATCTCTTCCGCGAGGTGCTGGCAAATCGCTTCCCCTTCACGATCCGGGTCGGCCGCGAGATAGATCGCGTCCGCGGTTTTCGCCGTTTTCTTCAGGTCGGCAACAATTTTCTTATTATTTCGCTTCCTTGTATCGGGGATAACTTCGTAACTCGGCTCAAAGTTGTTTTGGATGTCGACGCCGAGACCCTTCGAAGGCAGATCTTTGATATGCCCAATTGAGGCCTTCACGATGAAGTCCTTGCCGAGATATTTATTGATCGTTTTCGCCTTGGCCGGCGATTCGACGATTACGAGGTTCTTTGCCATTTATCTGTTACGCGCCGTCTCTCCAAAAACTGACCGTGATTCCATCTAATTGCGACATCCGATTAAGTGCGCCCGTCCGGTCACGCACAAATGTTGGTTGGATGACCGGGTTGCTTTGCCGATTTACGCGGGGTCGAAGGCGGCATGAAAATACCACTAACCTTGACTCGCGTGTCAAACCGGCGTCACCGCAAGCTGCGAAATTATGCCTAACAGTGTATTCTCAGTCAGGCTTCCCTAACACATTCAGCTACGAGGTAAGACATGGCAAAACCTTTAGGAATACTAGGCGTTCTGGTCCTTTGCGCGTCTGCAATTTTCGCGTTGAGTCCGGCCGAGCCACCCGCAGTCGGGAGCGTTGCTCCGGAATTCACCCTCACGACCAATGAAGGCAATCAGGCCTCGCTGAAGGACTTTCGCGGAACCTGGGTCGTGCTTTATTTCTATCCGAAGGACTTCACCAGCGGCTGCACGCTGCAAGCCCGCAACTTCCAGATGGATGGGGAAAAGTACAAAGCAGCCAAGGCCGTCGTGCTCGGAATCAGCGTCGATACTGCGGAATCGCACAAGAGTTTCTGTCAGAAAGAAGGCCTGACTTTCAAACTGCTTTCCGACACCGAAACCAAGGTCTCTGACGCGTACGGCTCCTTGATGGAGTACAACGGGATGAAGCTCTCGGCGCGCAACACTTTCATCATCGACCCGCAGGGCAAGATCGCTAAGGTCTTCCTGAAAGTGAAGCCGCTGGGCCACAGCGCAGAAGTTCTTGCCGCACTGGCTGAACTCCAAAAGTAACTTCGGCTACATCCGGCGCACAAAACACTTGCCTGGCAATGCGCGAATTAACTCGCGCATTTCCAGCGCGAGCAGCGCGCTGGTGAGTTGGGTGATCGAGAGCTTTGTCGCATCCGCGAGCGCGTCGATTTGCTGCGGCGTATCCGTCACCAGCAACCTGAAAATCGCCCGTTCATTCTCTGACAAATCCGCAGGCGTAAGTTGGAGCTGATCGACCAGCTCGCCCTTCTTTGTGCGCTTCCGACTTGGCGGCGGGAGAAGTTGCGCTGCGATTTCCGCCGGCAATTCGCCTGCGACATCCTGCCATTGCTGCACCAGCTTGGCTCCCGCCCCTTTGATCAGATAGTTCGTGCCGAAGGAATTTCGTGAAGTGATGTTTCCGGGGACCGCGAACACTTCGCGGTTCTGCTCCATCGCGAGGCGCGCAGTGATCAGAGAACCGGAATTCTCGGCCGCTTCAATGACGAGCACTCCCAGACTCAATCCGCTAATCACGCGATTGCGATAAGGAAAGTTTTCTGACACGGGAGGTGTGGCCAGCGGAAACTGCGTCACTAATGCGCCGCCGTTTTGCAGAATCTCCAATGCCAGTTTGCTGTGATCGCGCGGATAAAACCGATCGAGGCCGGTTCCCATCACGGCGACAGTTTTCCCGCCGGCCTCCAACGCGCCGCGATGCGCAGCCGCATCGATGCCCCGCGCCATTCCGGAAATGATCGTGACGCCGCGCTGGGCCAATTCGCGAGACAACATCAACGCGGCGTTTTGGCCATACGTCGAACAACGACGCGACCCGACGATCGCGACACATGGCCGCTCGAGGCATTCTGCCCATGGGCCGCGCACGTACAGCACCACCGGTGGATCGTAAGTCTCGCGCAGAAGCGTTGGATAGACCCCGTCGTCAAGCACAATGATGTCGCCGCCGAGCTTGCGGACGCTTTCAATCTCACGTTCAGCGCGTTCGAATAGCTCGCGGCTCGCGATGCTCTCGATTGCCTCGGGTGTCAGACGCAGCAAGGCGAGCTCTCGTCTGGGCGCATCAAAAATCGCTTCCGCCGATCCGAAATGTTCCAGCAGGCGCGCAGTCACACGCGGGCCCACACCGGGAGTCATGTTGAGGGCAATCCAGTCTTTCATGGTAAGGCGTGAGTTTAGCGTTTGTGCGTGATTCTTTCGGGCGAGCCGGCCGTTTCACTTCTAAGTGTCGGGCGCGACCGCAGTTCCTTTCGTTCGACAAAATCAGCGCAAAGTCGTTAATCTATCCACCCATTTCCGCAACGGAGGCGCATCTGTTCTGGTGAATGGCGCGGTCTTCAAAACCGTTAGTGAGACTGCGAGAGCAGGCTCAGGTAGGTTCGATTCCTACACGCCTCCGCCAATTTTCTTTCGCCAAAATCTCTCCGCCCTGCGTCTGAAAGTCTGATTGTCACGATCAATAAAGCGGCAACCGTTTAGAGGCGGGCTGCCGCCCGCCTGAGCGATTTCCAGAACTGCGGGCAGTAGCCCGCCTCTAAACAAGCATTCGTTATTTAAATGCATAAGGAGAGAACATGAAGACCTACTTTTCGAGATTTGCTTTGGCTTTGGCAGCTGCCTTCCTGCTGGTTCCCGCTATTACGCAGGCACAACCGCGCGTCGCGCGTGGGCGCGTCCACACCAAAGCCGACGTGGATCGCATCATCAAGCGCGTCGAAGATCGTGGCGACAAGTTCGAAAAAGAGTTTGACAGGGCTCTGGATCGCAGTCGCCTCAACAACACGCGGCGCGAAGATCAACTGAACGATTACGCAGAGGATTTAGAGAAAGCGACCGATGAACTGCGCCGCGAATTCGATCGTCGCGATGCGTGGGCTGAGAACAAGGCTGAGGTGCGAAAGTGTTTGGACATCGCGACGAAGCTAAATGTCGCGATGCGTAGCCGGCGTTTGGGACCAAAGGTCGAAAGTACATGGTCCGCGCTGCGTTACGAGTTGAACACCCTGGCCGGCGTTTACAACCTGCCGCCGGTTGGCTCGGCCCAATACTGAGTGACACAGACTTCAGTCTGTGTTTTGAAGATCAGAAGACATTTCAATCGCAGGCGCGGAGTGACTCTCAAAGTTCACTCCGCGCTTTTGTTTTGGAGTGCTGGTTCAGTTTGAGAGTGTCTCATTCCGCCGTCGCTTTAGCGCGGCGATAAATTGTCGACGGGAGAAGGAAACCGTTTAAACGGTTTCCCTTGAATGGCCGCAGGCAGCCACGGGCTAAAGCCGCGGCGTGAATGAGAAAGCTTCAAGCCAACCAGGCGTCTGTTTACCGCCGCTTGACCCGCCCTCCTCGTTCTCCTATCATTCTCGTTTTCGAACGAGCGTTCGAATTTCGGCACAGACTTTAATCTGTGCCGCGCTTGAACGCAGATCACAGACTGAAGTCTGTGCCACATACATGATTAACTTTCAAACTTCTCCGGACCAATACAAGCACTGGAAGCTGTCGTTTGGCGGCGCTGTCGCAAAACTTTCCATGGACGTCGCGGAAGACGAGACGCTGGCAGATGGCTACAAGCTGAAGCTGAATTCGTACGACCTGGGCGTCGATATCGAGCTCGCTGATGCGATTCAGCGAATTCGGTTCGAACATCCCGAAGTGCGCGCCGTCGTGGTCACCAGTTTGAAGCCGCGCATTTTCTGCGCCGGCGCCAACATCTACATGCTCGGCACGTCGTCGCACGCGTTCAAAGTCAATTTCTGCAAGTTTACAAACGAAACGCGCTGCGCGATTGAAGACGATTCAAGAGCTTCAGGACGGCGCTACCTGGCGGCCTTGAATGGAACCGCGTCCGGTGGCGGTTACGAACTCGCGATCGCCTGCGACGAGATTTACCTGGTTGACGACGGCAACTCGGCCGTTTCCCTTCCCGAAGTTCCTTTGCTCGGCGTGTTGCCGGGTACGGGCGGACTGACGCGCCTCGTGGATAAGCGCAAGGTGCGGCGCGATCGGGCTGATGTTTTCTCCACGCTGGCCGAAGGTTTGAAAGGCAAACGCGCGAAAGAGTGGGGGCTAATCGACGATTCGTTTGCGACCAGCAAGTTTCAGGAGTCGGTTGATGAACGCGTAGCCCAGATTGTGGGAGCTGATGGTCAGCCAAAGCCTGTTACTGGAATCAAACTTAACCCTCTCAAATTCGAATCAACTGACAACACCCGCGATTACAAATACGTCTCGTTAAAGCTTTCGCGCGACAAACGCTATGTCGATTTGACCCTGCGCGCGCCTGAAGGCGACCTCCCAACTTCAGCCGATGAGATGCAGAAGCTGGGCGAAGATTACTGGCCGTTGCGCGCGTACCGAGAGCTGGACGATGCGCTCCTGCATCTGCGCGTGAACGAAGCCGAGATCGGTTTGGTTTGTATTCGCACCGAAGGAAACATTGAAAGCGTTCTCGCGGTTGATAAGGCCATCGCGGCCAATCGCGATAACTGGCTGGTGCGCGAAATCATCCTTTACATGTCGCGCGTCCTCCGCCGGCTCGATCTAACGGCCAAGAGTTTCTTCTCGATCATCGAGCCCGGCAGTTGCTTCGCCGGTAATTTGTTCGAGTTGGTGCTCGCCTCTGACCGCAGTTACATGCTGAACAATCCGGATGACGAGGTTGAGGTCGCCTTGAGCGAACTGAACACCGGCGCGTTTCCGATGAGCAATGGATTGACGCGTTTGCAGTCCCGGTTCCTGGCCGAGCCCAAGAAAGCTTACGAAGCGTTCGCGCGCGAAGGCTCGTTCGACACTGAAGCCGCGGACGAAGCCGGGCTCGTAACTTTCGCGCCTGATGATCTGGACTGGGAAGACGAAATTCGTTTGGCGATTGAAGAGCGCACTTCGCTTTCGCCAGACGCTTTGACCGGCATGGAGGCGTCGTTGCGCTTCGCCGGACCAGAAACGATGGACACGAAGATTTATGGGCGACTGACCGCCTGGCAGAACTGGATCTTTCAGAGACCTAATGCCGTTGGCGAACATGGGGCGCTGACAAATTATGGAAAGCCGACGCAGGCGAAGTTTGATTACAAGCGGACCTAGCTAGTGATGTCCGGAAATTTGATTATCACTGTCTGGGATCGCGATCCTGACTACCTGGGCATCGATATCCGAGCGACGAACGAAAGGTACTCCGGCACGGCGCGACTCTATGCTGGAATCAATGCAATGTCGGAACTCGCGGATGTCATTACCGGGTTTCCCACAACGCCGCACGACGAACGAGAGTATGTGTTCGGCACTCAGAAGCCCGGCTTTGCTGGCGGTTTTTGCTCTTTGCAATTTCGATGCACCGACGGGGTGGGCCATGCGCACGTCGAAATTATGATGCAAGACGATGCTACCTATCACGAGCCGGCGAATGCCAGCTTTGGTTTTCCAGTGACCGCTGCCGGCATAGATCTCTTTGTGCCGAAGCTGCGCCAAATTGATCAGAACCTACTTAATGAGGCTGAGCTTTCATAACGAGTGTTGAGATGAACTTAAACGAACGCATTCCTAACAACGTTAACTTGAGCGAGGACAAACGTCTTCAACGCGCTCTCGAGAAGTGGCTGCCGAACTTTCTCGATTGGTGGCAGGACATGGGGCCGGAAGGTTTTCAGCAGAAGGATGTCTGGTTGCGCACGGCGATCGACGTGGGCAGTGAAGGCTGGGCCCATTTCGATTACGTGAAGATGCCCGAGTACCGCTGGGGAATTTTTCTCGAGCCCGCGCAGCCCGACGCAAAGGTTGGCTTCGGCGACAACTTTGGCCAGCCCGTTTATCAGGAAGTGCCGGGCGAGTTTCGCAACCCTTTGCGCCGCATCATCGTCACCCAGGGCGATACCGAACCGGCTTCAGTCGAGCAGCAACGCCTTCTCGGCAGCACCTGTCCGTCGCTTTATGACATGCGGAATCTGTTTCAGGTGAACGTTGAAGAAGGCCGGCATCTCTGGGCGATGGTTTATCTGCTACACGCGTACTTCGGTCGCGACGGGCGCGATGAAGCCGATGCATTGCTCGAGAGGCGCAGCGGCAATCCGGACAAGCCACGCATCCTGGAAGCGTTCAACCAACCGTGCGATGACTGGCTGAACTTCTACGCGTTCACGATGTTCACGGATCGCGACGGCAAGTATCAGTTGTCGGCCCTCGCTGAATCGGGCTTCGAACCGCTCGCGCGCACGTGCAAATTCATGCTGACTGAAGAAGCGCATCACATGTTCGTGGGCGACACGGGCTTGAGCCGCGTCGTCAAACGCACGGCGCAATTGATGAAACAGAGTCCGAACGAAGAGGTGCGCGACCTCGGCGGCATCCCGCTCGAAATTATTCAGAAGTACATCAACTTCTGGTTCAGCTATTCGCTGGATCTGTTTGGCGGTGAAATCAGTTCGAACTCGGCAGACTTCTTCGCGGCCGGCTTGAAAGGCCGTTTCAAAGAGCAGGAGCAGTACACGGATCACATCGCGGCCGAAGGCTCCTTCACGATGAACGTCGTCGAAAATGGCAAGCTCTTGCCGCGTGAAGTGCCGCTGCGAAATGCTCTGAACGAAGTCCTGCGCGGCGAGTACGTGAAAGACTGCGAGAAGGGTTTGGCGCGTTGGAACAAGGCGCTCACGGATGAAGGCCTCAGCCAGCGTCTGTACCTGCCGAATATTCGTTTCCACCGGCACGTCGGCGAGTACGCGGGGCATCACTTCGATATCGAGGGCAATCTCATTTCGAAAGGGCAGTTTGAGACTATGAAAGATCAATGGCTGCCGACAATGGAAGATCGTGAATACGTGCGCAGCTTGATGAAGCCGGTGACGGAAATCGGCAAAATCGCGAACTGGATCGCGCCACCGACCTCAGGAATTAAAGGCAAGCCGTTCGAGTTTGAATATGTAAGATTGTAGCTGGGAACGCGGGCGCCCTCGCCCGCATTGAGCGGGAAGCGCGAACCAGCTTTGTGAGTTAATGGCCTAAGTGTGCTGCGCACGGTTTGCGGACGAGGGCGTCCGCGCTCCCAAACTAAACATGAGTGACATTTCGAAGTACGACAAAAAGCTCGAGCACATCCTGCGCACGTCCGCGCGTATCTTCGCCGAAAAGAGCTATCACTCAACCTCAATGCGCGACATCGCGCGCGAGACGGAAGTGAGTCTGTCCGGACTCTATCACTACTGCAAATCCAAAGAAGAGCTGCTTTACCTAATCCAGGATCATTGCTTCGGACGCGTGTCTGAGCGGCTCGAAGAGCGAATCAAGACGGTCAGCGATCCGTTCGAGAAGCTGCGGATTCTGATCGACAATCATCTGTCATTCTTCGCCGCGAACATGGCCGAGATGAAGGTTTTGTCGCACGAAGCGGAATCGCTCGCGGGCGACCTGCACAAGCACGTGACCACGAAGAAAGAGCGTTACGCTAGACTCGCTCGCAAGATTCTCAGGGAGATTCAGGAACAGAATGGCAAAGGCGCCGGCGTAGATGTGACGATTGCGACTTACGCGCTCTTTGGCATGATGAACTGGATTTACAACTGGTACGATCCGACGGGCAAGTTGTCTGTGCACCAACTCGTCGATAACATTACGCGGCTGTTCCTGAACGGATTTCTGTCTTCGTCAAACGAACGCGTCGCGATGCCGGCGCCGCGGGCTGAGAAAGTCAGCGTCTGGCGCACAGCGTAGTCTCAATTTTTTATGTCAACACAACCAGCAAAACAAAGGCTCATCGATTACTCCGTTAACGAAGGCGTCGCGCTCGTCACGCTGAATGATCCGCCGGCTAACACATACTCGTACGAGATGATGCAGCAGCTCGACGCGCGCATTCTCGAAGCGCGAATGGATGAGAATGTGCAGGTGATCGTCATCACCGGCGCAGGCGAGAAATTCTTTTGCGCGGGCGCAAACATTGCGATGCTCAGCGAGGTGACGCCCGAATTCAAATACTACTTTTGCCTCCACGCGAACGAGACGCTGGGTCGTCTCGAGCAGACGCCGAAGCTCGTCATCGCGGCCATGAACGGTCACTGTGTCGGCGGCGGTTTGGAAGTCGCGATGGCGGCAGACATCCGCCTTGCGCGGCGTGGCGCGGGCAAGATGGGTCTGCCGGAAGTTTCGCTCGGCGTTCTGCCGGGAACAGGCGGCACGCAACGTTTGGCACGTCTCGTCGGCAAATCCAAGGCGATCGAGTTGATGGCCACGGGCGAGTTGTTTGACTTTGAAAAGGGCGAGCAACTTGGTTTGGTTAACCGAGTCATCGACGCGGCGGACGGCGCAGATTTCATGAAGCAGGTTATGGACTACGCGGGTCAGTTCACCACGCCGAACAAAGCGTCGCGCGCGGTCGGCCGCATTAAACGCGCGGTGCAGACCGGCGCCGAGATACCGTTCGAATCCGCGCTGGCCCTGGAGCGCGAGCTTCAGCAGCAGTTGTTCCAGTCAGAAGATGCAAAAGAAGGACTGGACGCTTACGTGAACAAGCGGAAAGCGCAATTCAAAGGAAAGTGATCGCGAGGCAATGCAGTCAGTACCGGGAGCGGTAGCGACCGGGTGTGGCGCTGTCACAGGCACGCGTAACACATGACGTGACCGCTTCCGGTACTGACCTCGTACATCGCACCCTCTTATGTCTGACGATTTCATCAAAGTCACGGAAGACTCCGGTATCGTCACAATCACTTTGAACCGGCCTGAACGCCTCAACTCGTTCGTCGGTCATATGCGACGCGACCTGGCTGAAGCTCTCGAAGAAGCCGGCAGCGATCCTGCCGTCCGCGTCGTGATCATCACAGGCGCGGGCCGGGCGTTCTGTGCGGGCGGCGACGTGAACTTCATGGCTGAGCTGGTCGAGCGTAACGACTCGGAAGAGTTTGCGCGCCTGCTCGGCGCCTCGCGCCGTGTGATCCTTGCGATTCGGCACATGAACAAGCCGGTGATCGCTCAGATAAATGGACCAGCTTCCGGCGCCGGGTTCAATCTGGCGCTGGCGTGCGATCTGCGATTTGCTTCAACCGACGCCACCTTCAGTCAGTCATTCGTGAAGATCGGTTTTCATCCTGATTGGGGCGGCAGCTATTTCCTGCCGCGCACGCTGCCATCGAATATCGCGTGCGAACTATTTTTCCTGGGCGATTCGATTGACGCGCAGAAAGCCTTTGAACTTGGGCTCTTGAATCGGGTCACGGCGCCGGAAGAACTCGAAACGGAAACCCGCAAGTTTGCTGAGCGGCTTCGCGATAGCGCTTCTGTTTCAATCGCCGCCGCGAAGCAAGCGGTGTACGCAGGCGAGCACAATTCGCTCGAGCAGATGCTTCAGTACGAGGTGGACGCGCAGCTTCGCTGTTTTGAATCAGAAGACGCGCGCGAAGGCCTGAGCGCGTTCCTTGAGAAGCGTCCGCCGAAATTTACGGGAAGATAGAATTCAGTTTCGAGTTTTGGGTTTTGAGTTTCGGGTTCCGATCCGAACTCGGAACTCGAAACTCGGAACTCGAAACTATTCATGAAACTTGAGGGACGATTAGCATTCATCACCGGTGGCGGCCGGGGTATTGGTCGCGCGATCGCGCACGCCTTTGCGGCTGAAGGCGCCGGCGTTGCCGTCGCCGCGCGCACACTCGACGAAGTGAATGCGGTCGCGAAGGAAGTTGCCGCGGAATTCAAAACTGACGCGTTGGCCCTGCAGTGTGACGTGCAGCAAAGAGAATCAGTAAACGAAGCTCTCGACAATTTTCGCGCGCACTTTGGCCGCGGTCCCGACATAGTCGTCAACAACGCGGGGGTGGCCAAGTCCGAATTATTCGTCAAAACCGACGAACCTTTTTGGGAGCTTCACCTCAACACGAATCTCGGCGGCACGTTTCGTTGCACGCACGGCGCGCTGCCGGAAATGCTCGAACGAAATTGGGGACGGATCATCAATGTAGCTTCCATCGCCGGGAAGACGGGCGCGCCCTATGTTTCGGCGTATGCGGCTTCAAAGCATGGCGTGCTGGGATTGACGCGGTCGCTGGCGTTGGAAGTGGCGACAAACGGGATCACTGTGAATGCGATCTGCCCGGGTTATGTCGAAACCGACATGACCACACGCGGGATTGAAAACATCGTGGCGAAGACCGGCAAGTCCGCCGATAGCGCGCTCGACATGCTAAGAAAGATGAGCCCGCAGAACCGTCTGGTGACGCCGGAAGAAGTTGCCGCCGTGGCGCTGCTCCTCGCTTCCGAAGAAGGCCGCGGCATTAACGGGCAGGCGATAAATGTTGATGGCGGAACGGTCCTTTTCTAGGAACTAGCAGTTGTCAGTAGTCAGTTGTCCGTCGCTCCAGCCCACAACTGACCACGGACAACTGACAACGGACTATCTATGATTGAAAACCTCGGAAACCTGCAACGCACGCATTCATGCGGCGCTCTGCGTAAAAACAACGTCGGCGAACGCGTGACGTTGATGGGCTGGTGCGGGCGGCGGCGTGATTTCGGTCCGCTGACGTTCATTGACCTGCGTGACCGCGACGGCATCACGCAAATCGTCGTCAACCAGGAAAATGCGCCGGAAGCGCACGCGAAGGCCAAGGACGTGCGCGGCGAATATGTGCTGGCGGTAATCGGTGAAGTGGTGCTGCGCGACGAAAGCGCCCGCAATCCTAAACTCGAGACCGGCGATGTTGAAGTTCAAGCCACAGAGATTCGCATTCTTAACGACGCGCGTACGCTTCCTTTTCAGCTCGATGCTTCGGAAACAGCGCTCGCCGCCGAAGACCTGCGTTTGAAATACCGTTATCTCGATTTGCGGAGGCCGCAGCTTCAATCGAACCTGCGACTTCGTCACCGCCTGCTTTTGGAAATCAATCGGTACATGGACGAACAGGGCTTCACCCAAATCGAAACGCCGAACCTGATCAAATCCACACCCGAAGGCGCGCGCGACTACGTCGTACCGTCGCGGGTGCAGCCCGGGAAGTTCTTCGCTTTGCCGCAATCACCGCAGATTCTGAAACAGATTTGCATGATTGCGGGACTCGACAAGTACTACCAGATCGCGCGCTGCTTCCGCGATGAAGACCTGCGCGCCGATCGGCAACCGGAATTTTCGCAGCTCGACGTTGAGATGAGCTTTGCGACGCCCGACCAGGTCTACGCCCTCGTCGAAGGTCTCTTCGCGCGCATATTCCGGCTGATTGAGGTCGAGTTACCGACGCCCTTTCCGCGCCTCACTTATGCGGAAGTCATGCGCCGGTTCGGCTCAGACAAACCGGACCTGCGCATTCAGGGAATGGAGTTGCAGGACTTTTCAACGGCACTTGCCGAAACTATCTTCGCGCCCTACGAATCGGTTTTGTCGGCCGGGGGAAAGATCAAAGGAATCGTGGTCAGCGGCGGTGCTTCGATGTCGCGCAAAGTCCTGGATGAATTGCAGGAGTTCGTGAAGAGGTATGGCGCGACCGCTCTGGCCTGGATCAAACTTGGCGATGAAGTGTCGTCATCGCTTCTGAAGGCGCTCGGCAAAGACAAGGTTATCGAACTCGCGGGTGTCGCAGGCGCGCAAAAAAGCGATGCCGTTCTAATCGTGGCCGGTAAACCGGATGTCGTCACGGCGAGTCTCGGCGCTTTGCGCAATGAACTCGCGAAACGTGAAAACCTTATTCCCGAAGGCGTGTACACACCGCTCTGGGTGACCGAGTTCCCGATGTTCGAGTATCACGAAGACGACGATCGCTACTATGCGATGCACCATCCGTTCACTTCGCCATTAGATGAAGACGTGCCGGCGTTGGAGCGCGCGGTGAACGGAACCAGGGAACTATTCGGACAACTTCGCGCGAAAGCGTACGACGCTGTCATCAACGGCGTTGAGGTGGCCGGCGGCTCGATCAGAATTCACCGCCGCGACGTGCAGGCACTAGTCTTCAAAGCGCTGGGGATGACTGAAGAACAGGCGCGCGCGCGGTTTGGATTTTTTCTCGACGCGCTGGCTTATGGCACGCCGCCCCACGGCGGCATTGCTTCCGGTATTGAGCGCACGATGATGGTGCTGGTGCCGACCGACAACATTCGCGACGTGATGGCCTTTCCCAAAACTGCTTCTGCTCAGGACCTGATGATCGACGCCCCGGGCGAAGTCGATCCGAAGCAGTTGGCAGAGCTGCATCTAAAGATTGTTGATGAGGATTAGCCTGGGCGTCGCCCCGTAGGGGCAGGATGTTTATAGCCCAAAGTTCAAATTCAACTGTTAGCTCCGGAGGAGCGCAACGTCCCTTTCTTGATTGCGCTCCTAACGGAGCGCTTTCATGTTGGGTCGAGGTTTCTATAAACATTTCGCTCCTGACGGAGCGAAACGACGTGCCTAATTCGTGATGAAGATCCAGCTCTCCAAAGTCCAGTTCGACCAAATCATCGCGCATGCACGCGAAGCCTCGCCGCAGGAATGCTGCGGCCTAATCGGCGGCGCCTCAGATGGCCAGGCCCAGACGATTTACCGGTCACGGAACATCGCAGGGAATCCTCTCACCAACTACGAAGCCGCCCCCGAAGATCTATTCGCGGCGCAGCGCGCCATGCGCGAAAGCGGAGAGCAACTGCTGGCGATTTATCACTCGCATCCGCGCTCAGCCGACCCGCAACCGTCGGCGACCGACGTCCGTCTTGCCTACTACCCTTCAGCGGTTTACCTTATTGTTGGACTCGGGGACCCGGAGCCTTGCCTGCGCGCATTCCGCATCGATGAACGCGAAGGACAATGGACGCGAGTCGAATATCAGATAGTAACGAGTTGAATCGCGGAAACCTGAAACAACCGGCGCTCGTAGAACTCTCCAATGCAGCCAAAGCGCAGTAAGTACGACACAAATCCGCTGGACGGAAACGTCGCGGAGCGCGCCGAAGAGGACTGGGGTCGAGATACCGGCACGCGCGACGATCCGCCGACGCAGTCGATGAGTGGCGGGGTGACGAGCGAAATCGGCCGCACGTCCCACGACGCAGCGCGCAGCAACCCAGAGACTGAAGCTCCCACGCGTCGCATAGACGATTCGTATCGTTCGGTATTCGCGTATGGCCAATCTCAGGCCACGACCTATCAGCCACCGCGCATGCCGGACGCGAACATCTATCAACCGCCACCGGGGCCACACCCTCAGATTTATCAACCACCGCCAGCGCCGGCTGGAGCCAAGCCCGGCTCGCATAAAGTTGCCGGCTTGGGCATCCCTGAAAAATGGGCGGTGATGATTCCTTACATTCCGTTTTTCCTCGCGATGATCGGCTCGATAATCGAACTGCTGCTTGTCCCGCGCACGGAGAAGCGCGTGCGATTTCACGCGGCGCAGGGACTGGTGCTGCAAATTGGTGTCACCGGGATCAGCACTATCCTCGGATTTGCCAATTTATTTTCCGGCAGATTCACCGGAGCAAGTCTGTTTTCCGGAGCCACTTTTGTGTTTCTGATTATTTCGATGATTCGGGTGTGGCAAGGCAAGCCGCACCACATCGCGCTGCTGGATCCAGCCACAAATTGGGTCGAGGATAAGATCAATCCGCGGAAGTAGTGGCTCCTTAGCGTAGCTCTATGCCCTGGACGAAGCTTTGCCCAAAAAGTCTTAGGTTACGCTAAACGCTCTTGATTAATCGCTGCTCACTTCAGATCTGGCTGACATATTCAACGAAGCTGCGAAGCCGCGGATCTATTTAAGCCCAAGGCGCGGCTTTGCGAGCCTTGGGTTACGATGGTTAATAAATTTTGGAGGAGCCGCGGAGCGGCGACCTTGAGTTAGGCTATCGGAAGGATCGTGGAGCAAAGATTTCTCTTCAGAACGGACCACTCAATGAGGCACTCGCGTTGGTCTGACTCGAAACTCAAGGCTCTGGACTCGGGACTGAGATGTCGCCCGCTTCGCGGGCTCCGCTGATCTATAACGGCATGGTTCCCAAGGCCCGCAAAGCCTCGCCTTGGGCTTAGCTAAGACCGCTGCTACGCAGCTCGGCGAGTTTGGTCGCTCCCCCCGGCTTTTTGGCAAACCCACTGGACGACGCACGGCAGTTGTGCGATGCTCACCTTCCATTCCTCGTAAGTAGTCTGATTTAACGTCCGCTTTCACGCACCGATGAGTACCGTCTTCGACGAAGCAGTTCTCGAAGAGCGACCTGAGATAGATCTATCGACGCTGCCTTCCCTGCGGGCGGAACCAGACCCAGTCGTGGTCCTGGCTCTCGACATCGGCACGTCCGGAACGCGCGCGGCCTTGTTCGATCGCCGCGGAGATCAAATCGAAGGCTCGTTCCTGCACGTGGCGGCCGGCGAATATTCAGAGCTGCTTTCCGGCAATGACGTGAACGCCGACGCGCTGGTTGCGTCGGTCGCGGATCTGCTTGATGTCGCGGTCGAGCGCGCAGAGGAGTTTGTCGCGCGCATCGACTACGTGGCCGCGGCGTCCTTTTGGCACAGCCTGATCGGAGTTGACGATGCCGGTCGCGCCATCACGCCTTTGCTCGGCTGGGCCGACACGCGCGCTTCAGCAGCCGTGCATGAGTTGCGCGAGCTGCTGCCGGAAACTGAAACGCACGCGCGCACGGGTTGTCGTTTTCATCCGAGTTATTGGCCCGCCAAGTTGCTGTGGCTAAGAAAATCTTCTCCCGACGTTTTCGGTCGCGTCCGCGTGTGGCTGTCGTTCGCTGACTATTTGTATCTGCAGCTCTTCGGGAATTCGGCGACCAGTGTCTCGATGGCGTCGGCCACCGGGTTACTGAATCAGAGCTCATGCGAATGGGATCATAAAACACTGGCCGCTTTGGAAATCGACGAAAGTCTCTTGCCGCCAATCGTCGCGCCGCGCAGGACTGCCGGGGGATTGCGTGACGAGTTTATGTTGCGTTGGCCGATCCTTGAACGCGCCACCTGGTTTCAGGCAATAGGTGACGGCGCGGCAAATAACATCGGCGTCGGATGCGTATCGCGCGACCGCGTCGCGTTGACAGTGGGAACATCCGGCGCGATGCGCATGCTGTCCAGCCGTGCCGCTCCGACAACCTTGCCGCCCGAATTGTTTTGCTATCGCGCCGATCGCGAGCGTGTCGTGATTGGCGGCGCGTTATCCGACGGCGGTGGATTACTGCGATGGCTTCAGGAGTCGCTCAAGCTGTCTGCCGACGCCGCCGAACTCAACCGTTTGCTCGAAGAGTATGAGCCTGACTCGCACGGCCTCACGATTCTGCCCTTCTGGTCAGGCGAACGCGCGCCGGGTTGGTCGAGCTCGGCCACCGGAACCATTCACGGCCTGACCGCAGCGACGAAACCGCTGGACATAGCGCGCGCGGGGCTTGAATCGATTGCTTACCGATTCGCGTTGCTTGCGGATCCGCTCCAGTCCTTTGCGCCGGCCGCTTCGATCACGATCGCCGGCAAGGCTTTCTTGTTATATCCGTTCTGGGCGCAGATGATGGCCGACGTTCACGGCCAGCCGGTCGAGCTTTCTGCCTTTCCCGAAGCCACAATTCGGGGCGCCGCTTTGCTTGCGCTCGAAACGATTGGCACAATAGACACTCTCGAAACAATAAAGTCCGAGCCCGTCCGAACTTTTCAGCCTGACATGCAGCGGCATGAGGTTTATCGGCGAGCGATAGAGCGACAGCAGGATCTGTATCGTCGCCTGCAACCTGAAACTTGAAACCTGGAACCTGGAACTTAACTAATGAGCGCAAGAATGCAGCAAACACTCGAGACGACACCGGAACTGGATCAACTGTGCATTAACACGATCCGCACGCTGGCGATTGACGCAGTGCAAAAAGCGAACTCGGGCCATCCCGGCTTGCCTTTGGGCGCCGCGCCGATGGCTTATGTTCTGTGGACGCGCTTTATGCGCTACAACCCGAAGAATCCTAAATGGGAAAACCGCGATCGTTTCCTCTTGTCCGCGGGCCACGGCTGCATGCTGCTCTACGCGCTGTTGTATCTCACCGGGTATGAACTTTCGCTTGATGACATCAAGAATTTTCGCCAATGGGAATCGCAGACGCCGGGCCACCCGGAGAATATTTTGACTCCGGGCGTAGAAGTCACGACCGGCCCGCTCGGTCAGGGTTTTGCCAACGGCGTGGGCATGGCGATGGGGTCGGCGCATCTGGGCGCGAAGTTCAACGAAAAGGATTTTCCGCTCGTCGATCATTATGTTTACGCGATCGTGTCAGACGGTGACTTGATGGAAGGCGTAGCTGCCGAAGCCGCGTCGCTCGCGGGCCATCTGAAGCTGGGCAAGCTCATTTACCTTTATGACGACAACAAGGTAACCATCGAAGGCTTTACCGACCTTGCTTTTTCGGAGGACGTGCCGAAACGATTTGAGTCATTAGGCTGGCACACTTCAACCGTTGAAGACGGCAACGACCTGGCCGCAATCGAAGCAGCCATTCGTGACGCACAAGCGGTCGCCGATCGGCCCTCGCTGATTTCAGTGCGGACGACGATCGGTTACGGCATGCCGACAGCCGGCACGCGCAAAGCTCACAGCGATCCCCCGGGTGCAGAGGCCGTACGTGAGACGAAACGACATCTCGGCTGGCCGGAAGACAAAGAGTTTTATGTTCCCGAAGAAGCGTTGACGCACTTTCGGAAGGCGATCGATCGCGGCGCGCAGCACGAAAGTAAATGGCACGCGCTGGTCGATGAATACCTCAAGAAGAACCCGGAACAAGGCAAACTTTGGCAGGAGATGATGAGCGGCGAACTGCCGGCTGATTGGGAGAAGCACCTGCCTTCATTTGCAGATGCTGAGGCGATGGCCACGCGCGTCGCCAGTGGCAAAGTCATCAACGCACTTGCGCCGCATCTGCCGATGCTGATTGGCGGCTCTGCCGACCTCGGCGTTTCGAACAACACCGACATCAAAGATGGTGGAAGTTTTGGAGCCGGTAACTACGCAGGCCGCATCATTCACTTCGGCGTCCGCGAGCACGCGATGGGATCGACGATGACGGGAATGTCTCTGAATGGCGGCTTGATTCCGTTCGGCGGAACGTTCATGACGTTTTCCGATTACATGCGGCCGGCGATTCGGCTGGCGTGCCTGTCTGAGGTGCAAGTCATTTACGTCTTCACGCACGATTCGGTCGGCTTGGGCGAAGACGGCCCAACGCATCAGCCGGTCGAACATCTTCCCGCGTTACGCACCATCCCACACTTGTTTGTTGTGCGGCCTGCCGACAATCACGAGGTCCGCGAGGCATGGCGGCTGGCAATTCTGCGACGCGAAGCGCCTACCGCGCTTGCTTTGACGCGCCAGAAAGTACCTTTGATTGATCGAGAGAAGTTTGCGCCGGCTGAAGGATTGAGGCGCGGCGCTTACATCCTGGCGGAAGCCGAAGGTGTCGCTGGCGATGAGGTCAGTACCGGGAGCGGACCGGGGTCCCTGCGCGGGCAGCCCGCGCGGGGTGGTGGTAGCGACCGGGTAATGCCCGCGTTGATCCTCCTCGCCACGGGTTCAGAGGTTTCACTCGCACTGGAAGCCCGCGAACAACTTCAAAGTGATGGGATTCCCACCCGCGTCGTCTCAATGCCCTGCCTCGAACTTTTCGAAGAACAATCGAAGGAGTATCGCGACGAAGTCCTGCCTCCTTCAGTGACCGCGCGGCTGTCAATCGAAGCGTCAGTCGGACAGGGTTGGGATCGTTACGTGGGATTCAAGGGAGACAAGATTTGCCTGGATCGCTTTGGCGCGTCCGCGCCGGGCGACGTGGCGCTGAAGAACCTCGGCTTCAATGTCGAGAATGTAGTGAAGCAAGCGCGGGCGTTGTTGTAGTGCTAGAATGCGCCCACGCTTTTATTAACTGAGTCTTTCAGGGGGACAACATGGCAGACGTTTCTATTCGTCCGAAACCAAATGGCCCGTATCTCGTCGAAGGGGACGTCGATATTTACGACACCGCAGGCAACAAGATTTCCACCGAAGGCCGGCCGAAGATTGCACTGTGCCGGTGCGGTGCCTCATCAAACAAACCCTTCTGCGACGGCACACACAGCCGGATTGGCTTTCAAGCCGCTGAGACTATCAATCCCGAGAGCGCCGAGCCGCAGACGTAACTAATGCGCTTTCTGTCAGAATGGCGAGCGGACCGGGGTCCCCTCGCGGGCAGCCCGCGTGGGGTGGTGGTAGCGACCCGATCAAGGTGACACTTGAATGGATGGTCCCATCGCTATCGCTCCGGGTTCTGACACACCGCGCGCCCAAGCCCCGACTAAAGCCGGAACTCTGACGCCTTTTCTTTTTCGCCTCGCAGTTCTCACCGCATTCTTCGTTCTGGTTCCCCACGCTTTTGCGAAAACCATCCGCGTGATGACCTACAACATCCATGTAGGCATCGGCATGGACAAGAAACTCGACCTGCAGCGCATCGCCGGCGTCATCAACAAAGAAAAGCCTGACCTGGTTGGTTTGCAGGAAGTCGATCGTGGCGTTCAGCGCACGCAACGAATCGACGAGATCGTCGAGCTGTCCAAGCTAACGCGCATGGAGTACGCCTTCGCCTTCAACCTTCCGTATCAAGGTGGACAATACGGCGTCGCAATTCTTTCGCGCTTTCCAATCAGAGCCACCGAGCACCGGCTGTATAAGAACCTGCGCGAAGCCGAACGACGCGGCTTCATCCGCGCAGAACTTAGGATAGACGGGCGCGTGGTCCATTTTGTGACTACGCACCTGGACTATCAGCACGACGACGGCCGTTTGTTTGAAGCGCAACAGATGCTGGCGTCGCTCAGTGATGTGAAGGGGCCTTTGATTGTGGTCGGCGACTTCAACGACCTCCCCTCGGGCCAAACGTATCAATTGATGCGTAATGCTTTTGACGACGCCTGGATTGACGGTCGTGGAACCGGTGAAGGATTCAGTTATCCCGCGGACAAACCCGCTAAGCGGATTGATTACATCTTCACGCGGCGGACCGATGGATTTAAAACTAAGCGGGCCTGGGTGGTTAACACGCTGGCTTCCGATCACATTCCCGTCGTGGCGGATCTGGAACTCACTAAACCCTAAGTTGTTTAGAGGCGGGCTACTGCCCGCCCTGCTCGCATTTTCAGGACGGCGGGCGGTCGCCTTTAAACGACTCGGAAGGCCTGATTTCAGAGATCAGCCACCCGCTACCGCAGGTGGTTCCGACACTCTCTCAAACGGCCACTCTCCGCGCATCCGCGCACGGATGAAATAGATCGTCAAACCGACCACGACCAGCACCGCTGCATAGCGCACTTCTTTCAAGAAATTCCGGCGCGAGATAAGAACGTAGATAAATCCTGCCAGCGCGAGCAGGGCCGGCAACGGATAAAGCCACATGCGAAATGGTCGCGGCAAATCAGGGCGGCGCACGCGCAGGACAATCACGCCCACGATCTGCGCGAGGAATTGCACCAGAATCCGAATCACGACGAGGGCCGCGATCACGTCGGCCAGGCGGAAGAAACAGAACACCGCCGCGATGCCGCCCATCACCAACAGCGAGACATAGGGAAAGCGATGACGCGGGTGGACTTTTTCGAATACGCGGAAGTAGTTCCCATCGCGCGCGGCGGCGAACGGCACGCGCGAGTAGCCCAGCAGCAGTGAGAACACTGACGCAAACGCCGTCCACATGATCAGCGCAGTGACTACGACGCCCGCCTTGGTCCCATAAAGTCTCTCCATAAACGACGAGATGACGTAACGCTGCGCCGGCGTGTTCGCGGTGCCCGCAAACTCGCGCCAGGGGATCACGCCCAGAATCGAAATGTTCATCACGATGTAGATGATCGAGACGAACAGAATCGACAACAGCAGAGCGCGCGGAATTGTCCGCGCCGGGTCTTTCACTTCGCCGCCGAAGAAGCAGACGTTGTAATAACCCCAATAGTCGTAAACCGCGACCAGCAGCGCCGCCCCAAGTCCGGTAAAGAACTCAGGCCGCAGCGTAAATGCGTCCGGTGGAAAATCGAGTGCGAGTTTCAGGTCGAAATGTGTGACGCCGGCGAAAATAATCCAGAGGATGGTGAGCATCACACCGATCCAAAGGAACTTTCCGAGGCGCTCAATCAAGGTGATCCGCCGATAAAGCAAAAAGACGGCGATGCTCACTGCTCCTATCGCAACCAGAATGACTGGGAATGCGTTGATTTCAACATTTCCCAAAATCGGAATCGCCACTCTCGTTTCGTGACCCATGCCGGGGAAAATGTAGGTCGCGTATTGCGCCAAGCCGATGCCGCCAGAAGCAATCGACAGCGGCGCGCTGAAGGTGAGCTGCCAGATGAACAGAAACGACATCATGCGGCCCAGCTTTCGTGGACCGTAGATCTCGGAAAGATAACGATAAGACCCTCCGGAACCCGGGAACGCCGCGCCGAGCTCCGCCCAGACAAGTCCGTCACAGGTGACCAATATCGCGCCGATGATCCAACCGAGCATCGCCTGCGGTCCACCCATCGCCGCGATGATCAGCGGGATGGTGATGAACGGGCCGACGCCGATCATGTCAATCATGTTCAGTGTCGTCGCGCCCCAAAGTCCGACGCCACGAATCAGTTGCGGTTCATCATGGCTCGACGTCGTCGCGGCCGGCGGCTCAGTTTGGTTGGACATTTTTGACAGACTGTTTACGTGAAAAACTGGGAGTTGTCGAGTGGTGTGACGGGTAGGTATTGACCTAATCTAACGCGATAAGGTCAGTACAGGGAGCGGTAGCGACCTGGTAAGACTTACGGTAAGGTCGACTTAATTGGCAACTTAAACCCGGTCGCTACCGCGCCCGGTACTGACTCCATGACGTGGCCGGCAACCACCTGGCTAAAGCCAGGTATGACTAACAGACTCGACCCGCGATCTACATTTCGCTCCTAAAGGAGCTTCATGTTGTAATTGGCGTTCGTTACTATAAACATCTCAGTCCTAAAGGACTAAAAACCCGGAACGCTCGTCATGAGAATCCTTAACAGGAGAATTAGATTTGTCGTCGTCGCAGCGCTTGCATTCGCATCGATCGTCGCCTCATCACGCGCGCAACAACCGGCCGTAACTCAACCCACTCGCGACGATCGCATTGCCCTTTATCAAGCCCTGCTGGATCTCACAAATCCCTGGACAGTCATGTGCGTCGCCGCGCATCCGGACGATGAAGACGGCACTTCGCTGGTCGTGATGCGGCGCAAGTACGGCGCACACACAGTCAGTCTGTTTTCGACGTTCGGCGAAGGCGGACAGAACGCGATTGGCCCGGAGCTTTACGAAGAACTCGGCGCCATTCGCGCGCGCGAAACCATGGCCGCGTCTGAGATTCAAGGCTCAGAGCCTTACTTCCTCGGCTTAAGAGACTTTGGTTTTTCGAAATCGCGTGACGAGACTTTTCAGAAGTGGGGACAGGAAGAAGCTCTCCGGCGAATGGTCCTGCAGATTAGGAAGCTTCGTCCCGACGTCATCATCACGAATCATTCAACGACAAGCAACGATCACGGTCATCATCAAGCGACCGCGCGGTTGGTTGTCGATGCTTTCGATGCTGCCGCCGATCCAACTAAGTTTGCTGATCAGTTGAAAGATGGTGTGACGACCTGGCAGGTACAGCGACTGTTTGTGCGGCAACGTGGGACGCAGGCGACGCCGGCCGACGCTCAACTTGTGACCATCGATCCGAATGAACGCGATCCTGTTCGCGGCACCTTGTTCGCCGAACAAGCGCTGTCCGCTTTGCAAAAGCACGCGACGCAGGGCCCCTGGCCAAAGACCTTCGCTGAATTTACGGCGCGCTTCCGCGCCTTTAGCGGGCAAGGCGGTGCGGCGGGCCAGATGCCTTTAATTCGTTACCGGCTTGAACGTGAAGCGAAAGGCGCGGCTCCGCTAGGTAAACAGTCGCCGACCTTCTATGCTGGCCTAAGACTGCCTGAAGATTTCAACCGTGAGATACAGCTTCCCACAATTGGCGGCCAGCCTCTTATCGAATTCATTGACGATCGAACGAAAGTCCTGGGGGAACTGGTAAAATCCGCCTCACTCTACTATGGCGCCCCATCGCCGCTAAGTGCTCGTGCTTCACTAATGAGGGCGCGAATCAGCACTGCAGCAGGGGTGGCGGCGGGCGCAAACTTCGAGGTGGAGACAACTGATCCATCACTTGTCGCCGGAACAACCTCGGCGGTGAGGATTACATTTAAAAACACATCGACTCGCCCTCTGAACGTGTTCGGTTGCAGTTCGACCGTTCCGAGTCTCGGCATTAGTGACTCTCGACGTCGTGGGCAAAAGCGTCATCCATCGATAGTCGGGAGCTGGCAAATCAGTTCCGGCGCATCACATCAAGAAGGCCATCCGCTCACCATTCCGGTGACTGCGCCGGTCAATCTTCCAATCTCCGAACACCTATACCAGCCGACGGCTCTCGGCCACGAGGTGAAGACTCAGTGCACGATTGGTTTGCGCCAGGGGTCTGCGGATCGATTTGTCATCAGTCATACCAGACGCATCGGCGTAGCTCGGTCGCTCGACATCGCGGAAATCAGTCCCGCTCCCCTGGTAATCATGCGTCCTCGAGTCGGCGTAAGCAGCGCCGGGACAGACATCTTTCCCGCGACACCGCCGAAGGTCAGCATAAAACTTATCAATCACCGGAAACAATCTTTCAAAGGAGAAGTCGCTTTTGGCTTTGAGAATCGATCGCCGGAAACCAGAGTGCGAGTCGATCTTCTTCCGGAACAAACTACCGCGCTCGAGGTCACGATTCCTAACACCGAAGAAAATCGCGCCGCGCACCTGCGTCGTCCAGAGTTGGCCAATAGCTTGTGGTTTAGTTTGCGGCACCCCGGCCTGCACGAAAACCTGATCAAACGCAGCGTGCCAGTGGTTTGGCTTGACGCTCGGGTTGCCGGAAGCGTCAGCGTGGGCTACGTCCGCGGGTTCGATTTCAGTTTGCCCAATGCCTTGAACGCGCTCGGCGTCGAATCAAAAGAGCTTAGCGTTGATGAAGTTAAGACTTCGGATCTGTCGAAGTACTCATCCATCATCGTTGACAATCGTGTCTATGAATCACAGCCGGAACTGATCGCGGCGAACCAGAAGCTGCTTGATTATGCGAACGCGGGCGGCAACCTGATCGTCTTTTATCACCGGATCGATGAATTCAATCCGAACCCGCAGCGCAACCGGCCGCAGCTATCGCCTTACAAACTGATTCTCGGCAACGAACGCATCACGGATGAGAATGCGCCGATCAGCTTTCTCGAACCAGAGCATCCCCTTCTAAACAGTCCGAACAAGTTGAACCAGGATGATTTCAAGGATTGGATTCAGGAGCGTGGGCTCTATTATCCGCGAGAGTGGGACCCGCAATTCAAAGCGCTGCTGCAATCAAACGATCCGGGCGAGGCGCCTTTGAAGGGTGGATTGCTCGTGGCTGATTACGGGAAGGGTCATTACATCTACTCGAGCATGGTCTGGTATCGCCAGTTGCGCGCCGGCGTGCCGGGCGCGTATCGCATGCTGGCGAACATGATTAGTTACGGGCGGTGATGGGAACGCGGACGCCCTCGTCCGCAGTTATCGAATAGCTCGAACTCCGGAGTTAAGCGGGCGAGGCGCCCGCGTTCCCGGCCTCCAGCCTCTCTTTCACACGCAGCAGAAAATCATCGACGGCCGCGTCAATCCGCCTTTGCAAAGCTGAATTCAATCGCGCCTCGCTCATAAAAGCCACGCCGGGATGCAGTTCCCAGGCACGCTTCCGTCGCAGCTCCACCTGCTGCGAGATGTCCACGCGAGTTAGGCCTTCGCTGTTTTCAAACTTCAGTGAGTAACGCAAAAGGTTCTGCGTTTCATTTATCGCCGGCGACCACTCAATCGTGTTCAGGTTGGGTGACGTATCGCGCACCGGAAAAGAAAAACGAATTCGGCCCACCGGCGTGTCAGTCGCAATCGTCCAGCGCGCCAGCCCCGGCTCGCGATGAATGCCTTCAATGCCCCAGAGCATGTCGGCGAGGTTGTTGAGATTAGCGAAAAAGTCGCGCACCTTCTGGAGCGGCGCTCTTATTTCGAGTTCCCTTTTGAATGAAGATTTGACGCGAAACATGGAAAGACAGAGGTCACAGATCAGACATCAGAAGTCAGTGGTCAGACATCACAAGTAAATCCGATGTCTGACGTCCGACGTCTGATGTCTGCCGTCTGACGTCTGACGTCTGATTTTCAAGCTTGTCGCGACTCACCGCCCTTATCCTCGTACCAACAGCGCGTGCACCAACGATGACGGGCAGATCGTTCTTCAATTGAATAGTCTTTTGAAGCGGGCAGACGCAACGCGACTTCGCGCTCTTCGTCGTTGAGTTCGCTCCAGCCGCGTAATCGGCCGGTTTCGCATCGCCGGCATTGGTTTTCAGGCTCTATCATAAACTCAATCCAACTCGCATGATTCGTTCGTAGGCCGCGCGAATGTCTTTCATACGCGATCGCAACTCAGCGCTCAATGTCTGCTCCGATTCACAGTCGAGTCGTCGCGCGATGTCGGCGAACGCCGCATGAGACGTATCGGGCAACGTCGCCGATCGTCCCACTACCAGCCGCGTTTCGTGATCAACCGCACGCAGCAACCGGTAACCGTCGCGCAACGCGCGAAAATTCTCGTCATCGATCGAACCCGCGTCGCGCAACCGCTTCAACATCCCGAGCGTCGTTCGATCCTCTTCATCATCGGGCACGTTGTCGCGCAACTGCAAGTAGCGCACAGCAAAGTAAACGTCGAGCATGCCGCCCGCGCCATACTTGATATTGATGCCCGACTTGCGACGAGACGTCTTCTCTTTCTCCAGCCGCGCCCGAACGCGATGAGTTTCTGCCAGCAACTCAGCCGCGTCAGTTTGGCTGGCCAGGTCGTGAATGCAGTGCCGCGCTTCCGCTTCCGTGCTCGCGCCAAAATCCCGGTCACCCGCGACCGCGCGGAGCTTTACATACGCCAGCCATTCCCAAATTGCCGCGCGCTCTTTCAAATAAGCAGGGAAACTTTGGGCGCTGGAAACGATTGGTCCTTTCTGACCGTCCGGACGCAGACGCAGGTCAACACGGTAGAGCGAGCCTTCGCGCGTCACGTTCGCCAACGCCGCGATCATCAGCTCGACAAGCCGCGCGTAGGTTTCATCATGAGTTTGTCCCGCCACCGGAGATGGCGCCGCCGCGTCGTAAACGACGACCACGTCGAGATCCGAGCCGTAGTCCATGCCGCCACTGCCAAGCCGCCCCAGGCCAAGAACCGCGACGCGGGGCTCAGCCGCGAGCTCTCCGTAACGACGCTCGAGTTCGTCTCGCGAGATCCGCAGCGCAACATCAATGCTTTCGGCCGCCAGGGCCGTCAGCCGGTGATTGACTTCATCGAGAGCCATGTCACGCGCGGCATCGCGCGCAGCAATCCGAACCAGAGCCTCGGACCAATGACGGCGCAACGCGTCAAGTTCCGCGCGAAAGCTGTCCTCCGGTAAAAGGGATCTTTGAAATTCGCGCGCGTAGTTTCGCGGTCGAACCGAATCGCCTTTTGTTTCGACCGCGTGAATCAGAACGGGGCGGCTGGCGATCATTTCACCGAAAACGTCTGAAACGCTGCAGAGCTGAATCGTCGATTTCAGCTCCGACAAAGTAACCTTGGCGTGTTCAGCTTCCTTCTCCAGCGAACGGGCAATTCTCAGGGCGAAAGACAGACCGCGGCGCGGGTCAGTTGCCGCCGCTGTACTGCGCAGCCACGCCGCGAGTTCATCAACGCCAGCCAGCGCGCCTGCGCTTTCAGTATCAGACGGAGCGACATGTTGGATTAAGATCGAGGCGGCCTTAGCCGCGGCCATGGCTTCAGGATCAGGTGAGTGCGCACTGGCCCGCGACAACCGGCTCAGGTGCTGCTCTTCAACCGCGCCGGGGTCTGTGTCGGCGAACACGCGATCAAAGACGACGCGTACATTAGTCGCATGACGTGTCATTGCGGCGTCAAAACCGCTGGTCGAATTTTTCTCCGCGAAACCCATGCGCCGGGCGATCAATTCCCGTCGCGCTTCATCCTTCGGCACCGAGTGAGTTTGCAGGCCGTGCTCCATTTGCAGACGGTGTTCGAGGCAGCGCCAGAACTGATAAGCAGCGGACAACTGCGTGTGTTCGAATTCTGTTATTAACGATCGATCTGCCAGGCGCGCGAGACTGATCAAAGTATGGGGAGTGCGCAGCCAGGGGTCACGACCGCCGAAAGCAAGTTGAAGCGCCTGGGCGATGAATTCGATTTCGCGGATCCCGCCGCGGCCGAGCTTTACGTTAAAGCCTTTGTCGCTGCGCTCACGTTGAATGTCGATCTTTTCCTTTGAGAGCCGAACATGGGACAGCGCGGCGCTGACGCTGACGTCTGTGCGATAGATGCGATCAATGACTGAGGCTGCGAACCGGTGGAAAAGCGCTTCGGAACCGGCGGCAGAGCGCGCGCGAATCAACGTTTGTAACTCCCAATCGTCGGCCCGCTTCTCGTAATAGAGAGTTGCTTCATTCAACGCGCAGGCCAGTGTGCCTTCGCGGCCATGCGGTCTCAACCTGACGTCCGTGCGATAGGCGGCGCCTTCGCCGCTCGGTTCGCCAACCAGACGCAAAATGTGTTCAGCCAGCTTCACGTAATATTCTCGATTCGTGACCTGCCCACGCGTCCCGCCCACGGCTGTCATCCCTTCATCCGAAAAAAGGAACATCAAATCGATGTCCGAAGCATAGTTGAGCTCCCGGGATCCGAGCTTTCCGAGCGCGATAACGCAAAACTCAGTGGCGACCACGCGGCCTTCCGAATCAATTCGTTGGGGTGATCCAAATCGGTTGTCCAATCTTTGGCGCGCTAAACGGAGCGCATATTCAAGAATTGCGTCGGCAAGATTCGACAACTCCTCAGTTGTCTCGGCCACTGTGTGCGCGCGGCGGATGTCGTGCAGGTAAATCCGCAGCAGCTCGCGGCGCCGAAAACGCGCGAACACATCGTGCGGATCGAGCTGTGAGTGCGTGAGCGCAAATCGCGCCAGCGCTTCGCCGATGTCTTCGCGACTGCGAACACGCGGGTCGAGGCGTTCGCGTTGTAACCAGCTCAGGTAGTCCGGATTCTGTTCCAGCGTTGCCGCCAACCAGGGGCTCCAAGCCGCCAGCGCCAGCACATCCAGGAACAGGCCCTTGTCGCGCTCAAGCAATTTCGCGATCGAGGCGTCGCGTTCGACGAGCCGATCGTAGAGAACTTGCGGCGTGTGCGAGTCAGGTAATTTGTCGAGCTGGTCGAGCATTCACGCCATTCTACGCGGACGTGAGAAACCAGCGAAGCAGGGGTCGCGTAAATGGACCCCCTTAGTGTCTCGGTGGTCTCAGTGTCTCTGTGGTGATCTCATCATGCGCGGACACACACCACAGAGTCACAGAGCAATCACAGAGACACAAAGAAAAAGAGGCAGAAGGCGCTTGCCTCCTGCCTCAGAAAACATCAACTCACTCGCAAATTACACGTCGTAGTACATGGAATACTCCAACGGATGCGGCCGCATGCGCAGCACCTGAATCTCACGCTCGCGTTTATAAGAAATCCAGCGATCGATCATTTGCGGTGTGAACACGTCGCCTTTCAAAAGGAAGTCGTGATCGTTCTCCAATGCGGTGAGCGCATCATCGAGCGAGCCGGGAAGACTCGGAACATCCTTCAGTTCTTCGGGTGAAAGATCGTAGATGTCCTTGTCGAGGGGCGCGCCGGGATCGATGCGGTTCTGGATGCCGTCGATTCCCGCCATCAGCATCGCCGCGAACGCGATATAAGGATTGCACGACGGGTCGGGCGGACGAAACTCGAGGCGTTTCAGCTTTGGATTCGTCGAGAACATCGGAATGCGAATCGCAGCCGAACGATTCCGCGCTGAATAAGCCAGGTTTACCGGCGCTTCGAAACCGGGAACCAGACGCTTGTAGCTGTTGGTGGTCGGCGCGGCAAAGGCGACGATGGCCGCCGCGTGCTTCAGCAAGCCGCCGATGTAATGCAACGCAGTTTCCGACAATCCGGCGTAGCCGTCTCCGGCGAACAAAGGCTTGTCGCCTTTCCAAAGCGACTGGTGGCAGTGCATGCCCGAACCGTTGTCGCCATACAGGGGCTTCGGCATAAACGTCGCAGTCTTGCCATACTCGTACGCGGTGTTCTTGACGATGTACTTGAATAATTGCAGGTTGTCGGCCGTACCCAGCAGCGTCGCGTAGCGGAAATCAATTTCGCACTGGCCGGCGGTGGCAACTTCGTGATGATGACATTCGACATTGATGCCGCACTCAGCCAGCGTCAGTGAAATCGCCGAACGAAGATCGGCGAGCGTATCGATCGGCGGTACCGGCACGTATCCCTCTTTCGCGCGAATACGATGACCGAGGTTCGGTCCCCACGTATCGTTGCCGTCACGGCCCGTATTCCAATGCCCTTCGTCTGAATCAATTGCGTAGCCGGCTTTGTGCGGCTCGTTATGAAACTGCACGCTGTCGAAAACAAAGAACTCGGCTTCGGGGCCGAAGTTTGCGACATCGGCAATGCCTGAACTCTTGAGATAGCTCTCCGCACGCACCGCGACCATGCGCGGATCGAAGGCGTAGCCCTGACGCGAAAGCGGGTCAACTGCATTCGCAACCAAACACAGCGTGGGCTCGTCCGCAAACGGATCCATCCAGTGGCGACTAGCGTCCGGGACCAGGAGCATGTCTGATTCGTGAATGGCCGCCCAGCCCCGAATAGACGAAGCGTCAAAGCCGAATCCGTCTTCGAACGAATCTTCGTTCAGCTCGCTGATCGGAAAAGTCAGGTGCTGCCATGAGCCGGGTAAGTCGGTAAATCGCACCGAGACAAATTTCGCCTTGTGCTCAGAGGCGTACTTCAACACAGTTTTAGCGTTCATCTGATCTCCTGTCTGGAAAAGTGAGTGATGTGCTTGACCTTCGCCCCTTACGGCTGTTTGGTGCGAAGACTTTCGTGGACCGGACGGTGTGTAGCGCGCGAAGAAGCGTCATGAACCGCGCATCAAAAAACGTGCATTATAACCTCGGAATTAGTTCTGTCAACAGTCTGTTTGGGTTTTATTTGCGGACTACAGATTATGGTTCGCGCTGACATGTCTTCGGCAAAACATACGAGTTTTTGCATTTAGCGAAGAAAACAACACACTAGTGGCGGAAAAAAGTTATAGACCGACCCCCCGTTTTCTGTTAAATTTTCCGCTTAAGGTTCCAACCCCAACATATCCGCTCGGAAATGCAGTCCCGACCGTCGGGATTGTTGCGCGGACAAACGCGTTAAAGAGAACTCCAGGGAGAAACCGCTAGTTGACCACAGCTATCGAACAGACCGTCGAAACCTACGGAATAGAGAATTGGGGCGCAGGCTACTTCGACGTAAATCGCAAAGGAAATTTGATTGTCCGGCCCGCCGAAGGCGATCCCCGCGCGGCGGACGTGCGCGAGATCATCGAGGATCTGACGCGCAGAGGAATTTCCGCGCCCGTGCTGCTGCGGTTTCCCCAACTGGTCGCCGGGCAAGTGCGCAAGCTGCAACGCGCCTTCAGCAAATCAATTCGCGAATTTGAGTACCAGGGCGCGCACATGTGCGTGTATCCAATGAAGGTGAACCAGCAACGTGCGGTCGTCGAAGAGTACCTGCGCGAAGGATCGCGTTACGACTTTGGCCTCGAAGCGGGGTCGAAAGCTGAGTTGTATGCGGCGATGGCGCTCGAGCAATCGCCGGACAGCCTACTCGTGCTCAATGGTTTCAAAGACGAAGAGTTCATCCAGTTGGCGTTCGGCAGCGCGAAGTCGGGCAAGCGGGTGGTCATAGTCATCGAGAAACTGAGCGAGCTCGATCACATTCTCAGGATCGCCGAAACCCATGAAGGCAACTCGCCGATCATCGGCATGCGCGTGAAGCTCTATTCGAAGGGCTCAGGGCGCTGGGAAAAATCAGGCGGCGAAGCGGCGAAGTTCGGATTGACCACGACTGAGCTGCTCGAAGTTATCAATCGGCTAAAGGAAGCCGACCGCATCGACATGCTGAAGCTGCTGCACTTTCACATCGGTTCGCAGCTCACCGACATCAAGCGGATCAAGAACGCGATGAAGGAAGCCGCGCGCGTGTACGCGAAGGTCTTCCAAATGAAAGTGCCGGTTGAGCTGCTGGACGTGGGCGGCGGCATGGCCGTGGATTACGACGGCTCGAAAACGGCGTTCGATTCATCGGCGAATTACACGGCCCAGGAATTTGCGAACGACGTCATTTACACGATCAAGCAGGTCTGCGAAGACGAAAACGTGCCGCATCCGACGATCATCCAGGAGTCAGGCCGTTTTCTTTCGGCTTACCACGCGATTCTCGTGACCAACGTGCTCGACGAAATCGAAACGGTGGTCGAAGACATCACGCCGATCGAAATCGAAGAAGACGATCCCCAGGTGGTGATTGAACTCGCCGATCTGCGCGAAACGATCACGATCAAAAACTATCGAGAGTACTACCACGACGCCCTCGAGCATCGGGAAGAACTGTTCACGATGTTCAACCTCGGTTTGATTTCGCTGGAAGACCGCGCGAAAGGCGAGGTGCTTTTCTGGGACGTCTGCGAGCGCGCGGATCGATACGCGCAGCAATCGAAATACGTTCCTGAAGAATTCGGCGAACTGCGCCGGCTGTTGTGCGCGAAATACCTGACGAACTTTTCCGTTTTTAAGTCCGTTCCCGATCACTGGGCGTTGGATCAGCTGTTTCCCATCGTGCCCATTCAGATGCTGAACAAGCCGCCGACTGAATTTGCCACGCTCTGCGATATCACCTGCGACTCAGATGGTGTGGTCGACAAGTTCGTGGACCTGCACGACGTCAAGCAGACTTTAGAGCTGCACAAGCTCGATCCGAACGAACCGTACTATCTCGCATTCATGCTGGTCGGCGCCTATCAGGAAGTGATGGGCAACAATCACAACCTGTTCGGCACGCCGAATGAAGCGCAGATTCATATCGATGAAGAAGGCTATCTGATCAAGAAGGTGATTCGCGGAACGACGGTCGGCGAAGCCGCGGGGCGCGCGCGTTACGAGCGCGGATTGCTGCACGATGGCTTTCGCCGGCAGGTAACGCAACGAATTAAAGACGGTGAACTGAGCGAAGCGGAAGGCGCGGAACTTGTAGATTTTTACGAATCGCGTTTCGACGCATACACCTATGTGGCAGTTAACGGTAACCGAAACAAGGGCCGCCGTCGTCATGATTATTAGACGTCCCAGAGTTTAGAGCGGGCTACTGCCCGTCGGCGGGCGTGAGCCAGCCGCTAAACGTTTTTCAAAGAAGCGAGAAAATTATGGTAACCCAACGTAAACCTAAACCAAGCAAGTACCTGACAATCCCCACTCGGCCCGTGCAAGTTGATCGCGATCGGTCTGTCGCCGGACTGCTGGAAAAGATGGAAGGCGCCGGCTTTGGCGGACGACAACTCGCGGAAGCACACCGTATCTGGCTCGACATGCTGGGCGACGCAACCACGATCACCGTCACTGCTTCAGGGGCATTGATCCCGGCGGGCATGCGTCGCCTGCTGGCTTATGTCATCAAGAACCGTTTCGTGGATGTGCTGGTGCTGTCCGGTAATGTGATTTTTCACGACCTGCACGAAACGCTCGGGCGTCATCACTTTCAGGCGCACCCAAACATGACTGACGCTGAGTTGGAAGTGGCTCAGATTAATCGCATGTGGGATTTGCTGGCGAGCGAAGAGGAGTATCACGAAGCGGAAGAGTGGGTCGGCGGGTTTGCCAGCCAGCTTGACCAGTCGCGGCCTTATTCAACCCGTGAGTTCCTCCATTTGCTCGGTCGTGAACTGGCTGAGATCGCCGCGGAAGATGGCGTGCTGACCGCGGCTTACAAATCGCGCGTGCCGGTCTTCTGTCCGGGTATCGGTGACAGCGGGATCGCCGTAGGCATTGCCGGCTCGCGCTTTGAAAAGAAGAACAACTTCACGTTCGATCTGGTTCAGGACGTGCTCGACCTGACGCAGATCTCCCTGCGCGCGCGCGTTTCGGGCCTCATCAGCCTGGGTGGCGGCATGTCGAAGAGCTTCCTAAAGCAATCGGAAATGGCGGCGCACATCTTCAAACAACAGGTGCTCGGGCACAAGTACGCGATTCAGATCGCGGCTGACTCGCCGCATCCCGGCGGCCGCTCCACCGCTGTGCTCTTTAACGAGCAGGAGATCTACGGAAAACTTGCCCGCAATGCGCTGACGGCTTACGTTAACTGCGACGCCACGATCGCTTTGCCGATCATCATCACCGCGCTTTCCCAGACGGCTGCGAAGTACATGAAGGGCCGCCGGCGACCGAACTTCACGTTTGCCGGTAAAGACCTGATGATTGACGTCCCTTAAGATTACTGATTGATTCATTGAGCCATTGAGTCATTGAATCAGTGAGGTTGGTAAGAACTTGATGAGTCAATGAATCAATGACCCGATGACTCAATCTTATGTCTGAATCGCAGTCCCTACCGATGAACTTCGGCGGTATCGCCGAAGAAGAATTTTCCAGTTTCGAAAACTCACGCGTCCTGGTTTGGCCGATTGCGTACGAAGGCACTGTGTCTTACGGCGGCGGCACGGGCAAAGGCGCCGCGGCAATCATTGACGCTTCGCGGAACATGGAGCTGTACGACGAAGAGACCGACGCTGAAGTTTACAAGCTCGGCATTCACACCCTGGATGAGTCGCCCTCAATCGATCCTCCGGAGCGAATGATGAATTCGCTTTACGATCGCGCAAAGGAACTTATTAGCAGCGACAAATTCGTCACCATGATCGGTGGCGAGCATTCGGTGAGCGCGCCCGTGATTCGCGCGCATGCCGAGAAGTATCCAAACCTCTCAATCCTGCAGATCGACGCGCACGCTGACTTAAGAGACACCTACGACGGCACACCCTATTCACACGCTTCCATCATGGCGCGCGTGGTCAAGGACCTTAACATTCCGGCGGTGCAGGTTGGCATCCGATCCATTTCCGTCGATGAAGCGCGCGTCCTCGATCAACTGCCGACGCGAATCTTCTGGGCCAAAGACATCGTCGGTCGCGACGATTGGTGGGATGAAGCGGTCGATGGGCTGACTGAGAACGTCTACCTCACCGTGGATATCGACGGTCTCGATCCCTCGCTGGTCTCAGCGACGGGAACGCCTGAACCGGGCGGTTTGGGTTGGTACGAGACGATTGGGCTGCTTCGCACCCTCGCGCGCAAACGCAACGTCATCGGGATGGATCTGACTGAGTATTCTTACGTCGAAGGCCAAAACGCTTCCGCGTTTCTATGCGCCAAGTTGATCTATAAGACGCTGGGGTTTGTTTTTGAAAAAGAGACTGAAAAGATCCGAAATGTTTAGAGGCAGGCTACCGCCCGCCTCGTTCCAAACCATGATGGCGGGCAATAGCCCGCCGCAAAACAGCCCTAGGACCTAAATCTCCTTCTTTTTGTAGCTCTCCTTCAAGCCTTCCTGGGCCTGTTCGTGCGCGTCGTAGACATTCGGACGGGAAAGCACGGCGCGATACTGCGTTAGAGCGTCATTTCGTTTTCCACCCAAATCCAAAGCACGACCGGCGTAAAGCAGGGACATCGTCGCCAAGCCCGGATGCCCGCCAGGAGCGCTGGCGGCAGCCATAAATTGTTTCGCCGCCCGATCGTGCTGGCCCGCCGTCATCAGCGCTTCGCCATATTTGAAGTGAATCAGATCCAGGGCCTTCCCGGCCGTCTCACGCAATGTCTTGTCGCGCAGAAGGGTTTCAAATGTCGCGAACGCTTCCGTCTCAGCCGCACTCGTCGCCGACGCCTGATTCGTTTTTCGTTCGAGCGCTGCCTGCGAAACGAGCGCCTCAGCGGTTTCCAGCTTATACAGGTAATTTCGCGGATACTTCGCGCCTAACTCACGCCCGAGCGCGACGGCATCAGTGAATCGGTTCTCGCGCTTGTACAGCATGATGAGCAACGTCTTCGCGTCTTCCTTGACCCAATTGCCTTCGCGTGCGACGCGCTCAATCGTAGCGATGCCGCGCTTCTTCGATCCGCGATGTCCCATGAAACCGACTGCGATCTTCGTCGGCAATGGCAGTGCGCCAATCGTGTAGTCGTAAAGGCCGATCGTCATTTCTGCGTCCCGGTAATTCGGGTCGAGCTTGATCACTGTTCGATGCTTATCAACCGCATCGTTGCCGTCTTTCAGCGCCGCTAGATGCCGGCGCTCAACCGTTTCTTCAAACGATGCCTTCAATCCTTCAATGGCGCCGAAGAAGTACAGCGCCTCAGTGTCATTTGGACTCTGCTTGAGGCGCGCTTCCACCATCTGACGCGCCTGACGCGTGTAAGTGCGAAACTGATCGATCAGCTTCGGATCGGCCTTGTCTTCGTTCTTCGAATAAAACGAATCGCTGTTGTAAAGCGACGCCTGCAAACGCCGCGTTTGATACAGCGCTTCAATCAGCAGCGTGTCCGCCAGAAACTGCGGACCGGCAGGATAATCCGGAAAAGCGACGGCCATCTCCTTGAAGATCTTGCGCGCGCCTTCGTAATCAAGGTTGTAGAGCGCTTCCGAGCCCGAGATGCGAAGCTCCTCGAATTTCGCGCGCTCGGCCTGGGTGAGCCAGGTCGAATTGGCGGGTTGCGCTTGCGCGACAAAAGCCAGCGTTAGAATTAGGCATACAATGTAGATGAATTTCATAGAACCTATCCTGTTTCTCAATTGAAGATTCCCGTCGCGATCTCAAACAGAGCTCCGACACCGGCGGCGGTGAACATGATTCCCTGCCAGGGCTTGTCGAAAACGCCGAGCTTTTCCTTTTGCCTCGAGACCCGGAACACCTCCGCATAGGCAATGGCTGACGCGGCGCCTTTGGAATCTGTGACGACGAAATGATCGGGAGCAAAGCCGGTGATGCGACCGTTGGCCTTTTTCCCGTCCTTTAACTTCACATTCACGCGCTTACCGAAACCCAGTTTGGTAATTTCGGCTTTGGCTGAGGCCGCGTCCGCGGCGAACGAACGTTGACTTCGATCCTGAGCCACGATCGCCACCGTGTACAGCAGGCAAAAAAGAAATACGACGATTGTAGCTGTCACTTGCTTCCCCATTTCTGTTTCGTGTCAGGACCCGGAGCGGTAGCGATGGGATCGTCCACTCAACTTGAATCATGATCCGGTCGCTACCGCTCGCGGTTCTGACACCTCCTAGGAAAAACTCTCTACGTACTTCACGCCGCTGCCGGTGTTGAAAAGCACCACTCGCTCGTTCGGTTTCACCGCGCCTTCAGCCATAAGCCTCTTTAAGGCCGGCAAGCACGCCGCGCCTTCGGGCGCGCAGAAGATTCCTTCCGCCGCGCCGATCTCTATGGTGGCGGCAATCAATTCATCGTCTGTAACCGCGAGCGCAGTCCCACCGGATGAGCGCAACGCATCAAGAATCAGAAAGTCCCCGATCGCCTTCGGCACGCGCAGGCCTGACGCAGTGGTATGCGCATTGGGAAACTCATCTGCGAAGCGCTTCCCTGCTTCGAAGGCGCGCACGATTGGGGCACACCCGGCCGCTTGCACTGTCACCATCCGCGGCCGCTTCGAATCGATCCAGCCCATCTGCTCCATCTCATCAAACGCTTTCCACATCCCGATTAATCCTGTGCCCCCGCCCGTGGGATACATGATCACGTCCGGCAACTGCCAATCGAACTGCTCGGCAAGTTCATAACCCATCGTTTTCTTGCCTTCGATTCGATAAGGCTCTTTCAAAGTCGAAACGTCGAACCAGCCTTCAGCTTCTTTCCGCCTGCCGACTTCAGCGCCACAGTCCGTGATCAAGCCATCCATCAAAGTCACGTGCGCGCCCGTCTGTTCACATTCGATCACGTTGGCGCGCGGCGTGTCCTTCGGCATGAAGATGTGCGCCTCCAGCCCTGCGCGCGCGGCGTACGCGGCCAAAGCCCCGGCCGCGTTACCCGCCGACGGGACCGCCAGTTTCTGCGCGCCTAACTCTTTAGCCATCGAAACCGCCGCCGTCATGCCACGCGCTTTGAAACTCTGTGTCGGGTTCTGGCCCTCGTCCTTGATGTAAAGCTCGTCCATGCCCAGCGATGCGCCGAGCCGCGACGCGTGCACGAGCGGCGTGAAGCCTTCGCCCAACGTGATTACGTTCTCGGACCGGTCGACCGGCAAAACCTCGCGGTAGCGCCACAGATCGGCCGCACGGTGCCTGAGACTCTCCTTTGTCAGAGACCGCCCCGCCTGCGCCAAATCGTACCGAACTAACAGAGGCTTTCCGCATTGCGTGCAAAGGTTGTGCAACCGTCGTGCCTCATGCCGCAGGCCACACGCGCCGCATTCCAGATGAGTAACATTCATGAAATTCGCAGAGTCCTTTCGCAAAAACGCCCGCGTCATGATAGCCGTTTGCAGCCGTGTCCGTCAGGTGGAGCATGGATGCTGCGCGTCGGCGTGCACTTTCCCTGCGCACCAGCTAATCTTGTCAAAACCAAATTAAAACAGGAGAAGCAAATGGCAAATCGCACTGCAGTTATTGAGACCAACAAGGGGACTATTAAATTCGAACTGCTGGAAGAGGACGCACCCAAAACGACTGAGAATTTTCGCTTGCTCGCGGAAAAGGGTTATTACGACGGCATTATTTTTCATCGTTGTATCAACGGCTTCATGATTCAAGGCGGCGATCCGACGGGTACCGGACGCGGCGGCGCGTCGGCGTGGGGCGGAAAATTCGATGATGAAATCAATCCTTCATCAGAAGTTTACAAACGCGGCTACAAAGCCGGGACGGTAGCCATGGCTAACGCCGGCCCGAACACCAACGGCTCACAGTTCTTCATCATGCACGTAGATTATCCGCTGCCGCCGAGCTATTCGATCTTTGGCCGCGTGACCGAAGGTCAGGATGTGGTGAACGCGATTGCGACTACAAAGACTGCCTCAGGCGATCGGCCGGTGGAGGAAGTGCGGATGGAGAAAGTTACGATCGAATAAGTTACTTTGTCAGTCGGCAGTTAGTTTCAATTCGAACCTCGGATTCGGGCGGTAACGAAGCGCTTGGCGGCGGCCACGGATTCTTCTAACTCAGCGCCTTGGGCCAGGCCCGCGGCGATCGCTGATGACAGCATACAGCCGGTGCCGCGGACGTTCGGCGCTTCGATCCATTCGCTGCGTAAAATGGTCTCTTGACCATTGTCATCCAAAAGGTCAACCGCTGCTCGCTCAGTTCGCTCTGACCTCTGACCTCTGATGTCTGATCTCTGCTGCACGAGGTGGCCGCCTTTGATCAGCACAGCCAGCGCGCCAAGTTCGCGGATCCGCGCGGCCGCTTGCCGCATCTCGTCTTCATCACGAATGTTCATGCCCGCAAGCTTTTCAGCTTCGGGAATGTTTGGCGTGACTACTCTCGCCAGCGGTAATAGTTCAGTCACGAACACTTCAAAAGCGTCGTCTTCCATTAACTTGCCGCCGCTCGTCGACTCAATTACCGGATCAATCAAGGGCGCGGGCAGCTTTTTCTCGCGAATGAGTTGAGCCACCGCGCGCACGACTTCGGACGTCGGGAGCATCCCGATTTTGACTGCCGCAATTGTCGTCGCCCCGATGATCGCTTCGACCTGTGCGCGCACAGAATCAGCCGACTGATGATTCGCGCCGAAGAACTCCTCGGCGTTCTGAAAAGTCACTGAGGTGATTGCGGCCACGGCGGTGCAGCCGAACGATTCAATCGTCCGGATGTCGGCGATGATTCCCGCGCCGCCGGACGGATCGAAGCCGGCGATCGTCAGCACTACAGGTTTAGATTGTTCAAGAGTCGTCATTCGCTCCGCAGCTTCCCAACGACCTCACCGATTCTGTCAGGTTCTGCAAAAAGACTGATTCCAGCAATGCCGCTCGCGCCGGCTCGCAAACACTCGCGCGCATTCGTCACCTCAACTCCACCGAGCGCCAGTACCGGAAATGGCGTCAGATGATTGGCTACACTTTCTAAGTTTCCGAGTCCGGCCGGCGGGCCGTAGTTTTCTTTCGACGATGTCGCGAACACGGGACCGAAGACGACAAAGTCGGCGCCATCTTCGTTCGCAACTTCGGCCTTGGCAAGCGAGTGCGTTGACACACCGATCAGGAAATCTTTCCCGAACGTGCGGCGGACTGTCCCAGCGTCGATTGAATGCGTCGTCAAATGAACGCCGTCAGCGCCAGCCGCCGCGGCGACGTCAGCGCGATCATTCACCAACAAACGCGTCGCCGACCCACGCGTCAGCGCCACGCTCTGCTGAGTCAACTCAAACAGAACACGCGCCGTCAGACGCTTTTCTCTCAGTTGAATTAGTTCGAGGCCGGCAGCAACCGCCGCGGACACTTGGGCGAGGATTTGCCTGAACTCAGGACTCCGGGGCGTCGTCGCTTCCGTGCTTGCGCCGCGGGTAATCAGATAAAGGATCGGTTTGGACAGGTCGAATCTCATTGGGTGCGACGGCTTGTGACCGCGGTTGGGGCGAGCTTTCCACAATAGGACCGCCGCCGTCCAGCGCGTGCACGGTCTTGCGAAAGTGAAACAGCTCCCCAAGTCCCATCGCGATGTTCAATAGTCCGATGCCCGTGACGGTCCCACGCACCCACCCCGAAGAGACGAAACGCTGTAGGCCGTAACCGGTCTTACGCGCGGCCAGCAGCAGAAAATAGTTGTTGCCCCAGTCGCTCAGACCCCACCAGCCGTGCGGCACCCAGGGCAGAACGGTGAGCACAATGCCGATCTCAAGGCATAAGATTATGTAGAAAACTACCGTGAGTCTTGATGACATCGTTTGAGACTGGAGCGCCAGCGTCCTCGCTTGCATGCGCGGTAAGGTCAGTACCATCTGCGTGAGCAGATGGAATGAAGACTCAATTCGCATTTCGAGTCTTTAACTCAAGTGCTTACGCGGATGTATGGACTTCGCTTGAGCAACCGACACGGTTGCGCTCCAGTCGTATGATGCCGAATAAATGCAGGAAAGAGAAATGCTCAGTTGACCAGGTGCTCTGAGTGACTGACAGGTGACGCAATCGTGCTCTTTTCGCCAAGGCGCGCCTTCAATGTCTTCAGCCGCTCTTTCACGTTCCGGTATGAAACGTTATTTCCGTAAACTTCGGTAAATGATTCCAGGGCGTGATGCAAATCGCCGGCTTGTTCATAAGCAGCCCCAATCTCGTACGTCAGCGCCATGCGCTCTTCGTCTGAGGCGTTCGCGGCGCCCAAGCCTTTCGCAAACCATTTGACGGCCACTTCGGGCGCTCCGGTCTGCACGAAACAATGTCCCAGCAGGTTGCAGCATTGCAGATAGCGCCCCGTGCCGTCTGCCGGCGACGAGAGATTCGCGGCCATCTGAAATTCTTCGAGCGCGTCTTCGAACAAATCCATGTCCTTGTACGCGAGTCCCAGGTTGTAGTGTGTTTCGTAGTCGCCATTTGTGGCCGCATCGCCTTCTTTTTCACTCGACGCGCGGTATTCTTCGAAGATTTCCGCCAAGCCTGCGTCGATGCCTATAGCCACGGGCTCGGCTTCCTTCTCTGGCGCAGCGGCTATCGGCACATTGAGTGAAATTTCAGGCTCGGGCGTCGGTGCTGTCGGCTCGATGTCGAGGTCGTTTGTGATCATCACTTCGCCGTGCTCGATAACGGGCGATGCGTTTGTCTCCGGAACTGCCCCGGTCTGAAGCTGATTGATCTGCTCGCGCCGCGAAACGATGTCCGGGTGGGCACCGCATTGCTGTTCCAGCAACTCCAATGTATCAACCGCTATGTCGACGTAGCCTTGCGCGATGTAGAAATCGACGCTTTCCAACTCCTGTCGCAGCATTGCGGCGATACGGTCTTCCTCGGCAGGCTGTTCGGTCGCCGTTTCAGACGTCGTGTTGGGCAGCTCCTGGGCAACGATGCTTTCAAAGTTAAAGCCGGTTTCGATCTCGGGGTCGGCGGGCGCCGTTGGCTCCTCTGAGACTTCGGCTACCGGGTTCCAGTCAAAAACTGTTTCGTCGCTGACAGGAACGGCCTCCTCTGAGTTCAAGACAAACTCTTCCGCTGATACCACAGGCATCTGCTCTCGCTCGACAACCATTTCGAACTTCGGCAAGGCCTCAACCACTTCTTCTTCGATGGCGCCGCCAAGTTCGTTCAGCCTGGCGACATGTTCCTGCTGGGCCGGATCCAGTCGCGTGAGTTGTGTCAGAGCGTAGCGCTCGTCTTCAGTGAGATCCTGAGTCTGTGCTGCTTCCGCCAACCGCTCGAGCGAGGCCTTAAGTCCGTCCATATCGCGCAGCCACCAGTGGGCGCGCGCCACGAGACGCAATGCCTGAACGTTGTCGGCGTCGCTGGCCAGCAGTTCGTCAATCAGCCCCAACAATTGCTGATGCTGGCGTTCGGCCAGCATCTGCTCAGTGATCTTCGCGACGACGCTCACTGCCTCAGCAATCTTGTTTTGACGCACGTACAGGCGCGCCACTTCCGTGAAGCGCAAGTACGAACCCGGCTCGCCCCCGACTAATGAGGCAATCGCACGCTCAGCTTGTTCCGGCTCTTCCGCTTCGAAATACGCGTCGGCCAATAACATCAACAGCTCGCGGTCTTCGCGGTTGCTCTTGAGTGCTTCCTCAATCAGCTCCGCAGCCTCGTCGGCGGTACCACGTGCGCTATGGGCCGCGAGCATCCCCTTGAGAGTCGCGTAATCATCGGGCTGGATGACCAAAGCCCGGCCAAAAACTTCGAGGGCTTCGTCGCAGGCTCCACGCGCGACCAGCGCCTGACCGGCTTCAGCGAAACATTCTGCCGCTTCTATTTTTGATCCCAGGTTGAGATAGCCGTCGGCCAGCTTCGTGCGAATCTGTGTGTTCTGCGGATCGAGGTCGGCAATCTTCCTGAGTGTTTCCAACGCGCTTTGCGCTGAGCCCGCGCGATTGTGGGCGTCGACAACTGCGAGATAGTGAGCGCGCGCTTCCACGATCAGATCCTGTTGCGCGTAAAGGTCGGCCAGGTCCGTAGCGATCTCGATGTCGTTGGGCTGTAAACGATCGATCTTCTTGTACATCGCGATCGCTTTCAGACCGAATCCCTGTTCGCGGTAATGTTCAGCGATGCGACGGAAACAGGTTATCGCTTCCGCTGTGTTGCCGACGCGCGTATACAGATCGCCCAACATGTTGAGCGCCGTAAAGTCATCCGCATCAACGGCAACGATCTGGCAGTATTCTTTTATCGCAGCCGCGATCTTTCCCGATTCGAGATACTTCTCGGCTGTGCGCAGAGTCTTTGCTTTATCAAGAACCATTTGAACCCGAGGGACTGGAAAACTATTGAGAACTGTCGTGAGGCTGGATGGCTTGAAGCGAGCCGTGAATCAAGCCGCGCGTGAACCCCTTTGCGGCACTAACTAAACTAACACTTCCTAACCGGGAGTGTCAACGATGTTTTTCACCAAAAAGCCCATAAATATTGGCGAAAAACGCACAGTTACACCACATCGGCGAAGTTCTTGCGGGTCCGCGCAAACCACCAGTAACCAAAGACAAAGACGATAAGCGCAAAGGCAGAAAAATATGCCAGCCCCGCCCAGTCGGGGGCCATACCCTCGAGCATAATGCGCCGGTAACTGCGAACCAGCGGCGTAAATGGATTGAGGTTGATGAAGGGACGGTAAGCCTCAGGCACGATCGTTTCGGGATAAATGATCGGCGTCAGGTACATCCAGGCCATCAGCACGAGACCAATTCCCTGCACGATGTCGCGAATGAAGACGCCCAGCGAAGCCAGCAGCCACGCGCCTCCGAGCATCACGAGCAGCTGCGGAATTAAGAGGATGGGCAGGTAAAGCATCGTCCAATGCAGTTCCTGACGAATCAACAGAATGCCGAGTAGCAGAGCGACCGTGCCGAACATTTGATTCGCGATGGCCGCCACCGTTTGTGAGACCGGCAAAGTCTCAAGCGGGAAGACAACTCTTTTGACCAGATTCGCGCGATTAACCACCGCAGTCGCCGACATGTTGAGGGCTTCCTGAAAAGCATTCCAGGGCAAGAGACCACAGAAAAGGTACAGCGCGAAATCCCATTGCGAATCGCTGGCGTTGAATTTGGCTTTGAAGACTCCCGCGAACAGGAGAGTGAAGATCGCAATCATCACGATCGGCGTCAGTACTGCCCAGACGATTCCGAGGACTGATCCTTTGTAGCGCGCCGCTAACTCTCGCTTCGCGAGCGACCAAATAAGGTCGAATCGTCGAGGCAATTCCCACAGCGGTCGCCAAACGGCGCGTCGTGCAGTCTGAGCGGAAATCATTCGCGCTCATTGTAGGTTGTCAGCGAAAGGTTGTCAGGTGTGCGTCGGATCACGGAGGGGTGCGGCGCTCGTCCGGGGCACTAGCCCGACCGTTAGGGAGGGCTCATTAACTTTCATTCAGAGCCCTCCCTAACGGTCGGGCTAATGCCCCGTCTGTGGTACCTTTTTCAAAGCAATGCCAAAACCGCGCTCTTCAAGACTTTTCCCGGAAATGTCTGAGCCGAACAACACCATGGCAGGTTCGGCGACCGCTGGTCCGCTCGCGGATCGCATGCGCCCGCAGGAGTTGTCGGAGTTTGTCGGTCAGGAACATTTAGTCGGGGAAGGCCGAGTTCTGCGCCGGCTGATCGAGGGCGGTGGCACGCTGCCCTCGATGATCTTTTGGGGTCCGCCCGGCACGGGTAAGACGACGTTGGCGCGGCTGCTGGCGGATCGAACCAGCGCCAACTTTGTGGCTCTGTCCGCAGTCTTCTCTGGCGTGAAAGAGTTGCGTGGCGCCATTGCGCAGGCGCGACTCGATCGACTACGCGGCAACCGCACGATTCTTTTCATAGACGAGATTCATCGCTTCAACAAAGCGCAACAGGACGCGCTGCTGCCGGCCGTTGAAGACGGGACGGTGACGTTGATTGGGGCGACGACTGAGAATCCTTCATTCGAAGTAATCAGCGCGTTGCTGTCGCGTTCGCGCGTGCTGGTGTTAAACCCTCTAAGCGAAGAAGAGGTTGGAACGATTTTGGACCGTGCGGTTTCTGACGAAGAACGCGGACTAGCGAATCTTCATCCGCAGATTTCTGACGAATTGATTAAGCGCCTTGCGCACCTGGGCGGCGGAGATGCGCGCGTGTCGTTAGCAGCTTTGGAGGCGGCGGTTCATTCGACGAAGCCGGACAAAGACGGAACTCGCGTCATCACCAACGAGACACTAATCGAGGCTCTCGGCCGCACGCAGTTTGGTTACGATAAGGGCGGCGAAGAGCATTACAACCTCGCATCGGCACTCATTAAGTCGCTTCGTAACTCAGACGTAAACGCTTCCCTGTATTGGTTGGCCAGAATGATTGAAGGCGGCGCCGATCCCGTTTTCATCGCACGCCGTCTTTGCATTCTGGCTTCTGAAGACATCGGGCTCGCCGACCCGCAGGCCATGGTACAGGCTGCGGCCGCGGCGGACATTGTGCAGCTGATCGGCATGCCTGAAGGATTGTTTCCGTTAGCCCAAGCGACGATGTACCTCGCGCGCGCGCCCAAGTCGAATACCGTCCTGCGTGCTTATTCTGCGGCGCATGCTGACGCCGTTGAGACATCTCGCGAACCCGTGCCGTTGCATCTGCGTAATGCGGCGACGCCGCTGATGAAGCATCTTGGCTACGGCAAAGATTATCGGTACGTGCACAGCGATACGGCAGCGAAAGACGAGATGGCGTGCTTGCCGGAAAAATTGGCAGGTCGCGTGTATTTCGAAGACGGGGAAACCACAAAGGACAACGAGCAAAGAGCAAAGGGCCAAGCGCAAAGCGACAAGACCAAGAAGTCTTAGCTCTTTGCTCTTAGCCCCTCGCTCTTCAAGTTGAAATGACAACCAAGTCACCAAAGGAACTCGCTTTTCTTCACGACCTCTACGTCGCGCCGGATTGGGGCGAACGCTTCGCCGAGCTTGTCGATGCACACGTCAAGCTGCCGAAGGAAGGACGCGCGCTTTACGTCGCGGCGGGGACCGGTAGTCACGCGCTGGCTTTGAAGGAGCGCGCGGGAGAAAAGCTCCAACTCCTGTGCGTTGATGAAAGCGACGAGTGTCTCGAGTTGGCCCGCGCCAAAGGCGCCGCGATAAACGAGAAGACGGAGTTCCAGCGCGCAACGCCGTCGTCACTGCCACAGGCCGACGATCAGTTCGATTTGGTTTTGGGGAATACGTCTATGACGCGGCCGGGAGATCTGCGCGTTATCTTGTCAGAACTGGTGCGCGTCGCTGCGCCAGGCGGAACGGTCGCATTTTGGCTTCCGACGGCCGCCAGCTTCGGCGAATTCTTTTCAATTTTTTGGGAGGCTTTGCTCAATGCGGAGCTTGAAGACCACGGTGTCGATGTCGAACACATGATCACCGAGCTGCCGACTGCATCAGAGACTGAAAAGCTCGCGCAAAGCGAAGGGCTGGACGCTGTGCAGTCGTGGACGGCGGTCGAGGAGTTCGACTATGACTCAGCCGAGCAGTTTTTGAACTCGCCTTTGATGACGGATTTCCTGTTGCCGGGTTGGCTCGGTTCAGTTCCGGAAGCGGCGAAAGAACGGGTGATCGAGGAACTCGCGAGAATCATCGACGAAGAACGCCACAGCGGCGCGTTTGTCTTAAGCCTGAAAGCTACGTTAGTGGTAGGAAAAAAGGGGCGGGTCCAATAACTCTACCCATCAATCTTCTTAGCCTGCTGGGCACGCCGGCGCGCCTCGTCAAACAACGCTTCGTCGTCAACTGAATTGAGTTTGCTGCGCGAATCTGCTTCGCCTTCATCGATGCCTTCTTTGAAGGCTTTCTTGCTTTGCCCGAGCGCCTTCGCCAATTGCGGAAGCTTGGTGCCGCCGAACAGCAAAAGGATAGCCACGACCACCAGTACGACGATCCATTCAGTCCCAATCACAAACAGCAGAAGTTTCATCACGTTCTCCTTGCGCAGGTTCAGGCGCGTTATTCGCGCACGCACAACGCGCTGTGGCCGTCAGATTCGTAGAACAGGTACTTCCGCCAAACCTCGTCAGCGCGACCGATGTAGCGCATGATTTGCCGATTCACGTGCAGTGAAAACGCGCGCGGTCGCCGCAGCAGGTGCATCCCGGACTCTTCCGGCGTGCGATTGCCTTTCCGGTGATTGCAGCGTTTGCAGCACGCCACCAGATTGTCCCAGGACGATTCACCGCCGCGCGAACGCGGAGTGATGTGATCCAGAGTCAGTTCCGCCGGCGAAAACTGCTTGCCGCAATACTGGCAGCACGAATGATCGCGCAGCAGAATGTTCTTGCGCGACAGCGAGCGTCGCTCAAAAGGAATGTGCCGGTATTCGGTCAGGCGAATCACCGACGGCGCATGCATCTCGATTCTCTGCGAGTGCAGCATGTGGCCGTTGTGCTCTTCCATGCGCGCCACGCCTTTAAAGATCATGACTACCGCGCGCCGCTCAGTGCAAACATTGATCGGCTCGAACGAAGCATTCAGGACCAGGACGCGCGCGTTCATGGTAGAGGCGATATTACGCGAGCCTGTCGGAAAGTGTCAAAAAATCGTGTCAGAGACAGCGCGGAAGGCCCACACGAGTCAGCGGTTTAGCGATCGCGCTGAAACCTCGAGAGCCCAAGCGCGAAGTGTGCGCCGCGCATCATGTACGCCGTGAGCTGAAACGGAAACCGCGGCAGGTCATTGAACAGGGCGCGGCTGACGATCGTCCCTTCGATGGCATTGGGCCAGCGATGCCGAAAACCGGGCAGCAGGGTGCGGGGCGAACGGAGGTGACTGGCCATCGGTGACCGGTGCCTCAAGGTCATGGAAGGCGCGGTCGTTGCCCACTCTCTCAACACCGTGCCGGTGAGCCATTGCGGCAGAGGCTTCGCATCGTCGGCCGCCGGCGTGCCGGTTATCTTCGCACCAAGTAACTCATGCGCCAGCTTGAGCGCGCAGTTTATCCAGTTGGATGTTTGCCGGCTTTGACCCACACAAATGTTCCAATCGAAATTGGCTGGTCTTGATTCAACTGCGGCCGCGACATCGCACAACCAGAGTGGCCGCCACGCGCCCTCGCGCAGCATGTGAATCGACAATATGCGGAGGTGATCTTCGGCGCTCGGAATACGCACTTCGCTCTCGCCAAGCTTCACTAACTGCGAGCGGGAGTAGATGGCTTCCCAGTCCCCGCCACCGAGCGTCATGAACTCGCGGTGCAGATCGACCGTCACCCCGGTGCCGGACAATTCCTTCAACGCGACTTGCGCGGCTTCTATTTGCCGTTGCGCGACGCATACATCAGCGTCAACGTAAGGTCTCAATCCTTCGTCACCGTAGAGGCGCGCAGCCGCCAGGCCCTTCACCAGCATCGACTCGATACCGGCGGAATTCAGTGCGCCAATGATCGATTCAATTCCCTGTCGCTGAATTACGGCCTGAACCGTATTCCGCTCGTATTGGCTGCGAAGTTCAGCGGCTGAAGGAGTTTCTTTGAGATGCGAATTACGCACACGCCGCCATGCCAACCCCGCCACACCAGCGCCCAACAATTGCGCAGTGATTGCCGAAAGTTTGCCGGCTTCAAGTTCTAACGGAGGAGGAACTGTGCGCCACGAGCCGGTCAGCGTTTGAGCTATCAATCGACCAGCCGATGCTTTGGGGTGATTGAACATCGATGTTAAGCGCGCTTGGAGTGTGCGAGACTATTTTCGGAACCGATCCGTCGCCTCAATCAACGCGCTCAGGTTGCCGGGCTCCAGGACTGAGTGACCAGCGTCGGGCGTGATGTGCAGATCCGCTTCAGGCCACGCACGATGCAGATCCCAGGCGCTTGTCATCGGACAGACGACGTCATAGCGGCCCTGCACGATGACACCGGGAATATGCCGAATCTTTCCGACGTTCTCAATCAGGAAATTTTCCGTTGGAAAGAAACAATTGTTCATGAAGTAATGACACTCGATGCGGGCAAAGGCCAACGCGAACTCCGGATCGGCGAACCTTTCGATCGAAGCCGGGTCGAAAAAGAGTTTGGACGTACTGCCTTCCCAGATGCTCCACGCGCGCGCCGCCGCCACCTTCTCTTCTTCATCCTTGCCGGTGAGTCGCCGGTAGTAGGCGCTCACCAGGTCGTGGCGCTCATCTTCCGGAATGACTTTCAGATACTCTTCCCAAACGTCGGCGAATAACCAGCTTGTGCCTTCCTGATAAAACCACTTGATCTCTTTCGGCCGGCAGAGAAAGATGCCACGCAGCACTAACTCGGTCACTCGATCGGGATGCGTCTCGGCATAAGCCAAGGCCAGCGTGCTGCCCCACGAACCGCCGAACACCTGCCACTTGTCGATCCCAAGATGCGCGCGCAGCTTTTCGATATCAGCCACGAGGTCCCACGTCGTGTTCTCTTCAAGCGACGCGTGGGGCGTGCTCTTACCCGCGCCACGCTGATCGAACAGCACCACGCGGTAGCGGTCGGGATCGTGAAACTGTCGATATTCGGGAATCAACCCGCCGCCGGGCCCGCCGTGCAGAAACACGACCGGCTTGCCTTTGGGATTCCCGCACTGCTCGTAGTAGATGTTATGAGTGTCCGAGACCTTCAAGTGTCCCGAATCGAATGGTTCAATCGGAGGGTAGAGATTTCTTGTTTCAGCCATTTGTAAACCGTTGTTCTTGTTAATTGTGTGAACGCTTAAGCTCGCGCAATCGTGAGCACGTAAACGTCCGTCCCGCCGGCTGACTTCAAAACTGCCGCGCATTCGGAAACAGTCGCGCCGGTCGTAAAAACATCATCGATGAGAAGTACACGCCGGCCCGCGATTGGTTCTGCTCGCCGGATTTCAAAAGCACCTTCGACACTGTCGAGCCGAGCACGTGCGTCCATTCCGGCGCGGTGACGTTCGGTGTACACGCGTCTCACCAAACTGTATTCATCAATTGGCAGCTTTGTCGCGCGAGCCAGTTCGCGCGCCAACACTACCGCCTGGTTGAAACCTCGCTCGCGTTCGCGCGAGGCGTGCAACGGAACCGGAACGATCAGATCAACCTCGGCCAAAGGCGCGCGTTGTTGGGTCTGTCGCAATGTTTGAAGCAGCCGCCGCGCCACGGTTGGCTCGCGTTTCAACGCCAGGATCGAAGCCCGCAAAGCCCCTTCGTACAATCCGCAGGCGCGCGCGCCGGTGAAACTGTCCGCGTCACATCGTCCACAACGAACCGTCTGCCGCTTCTCTTCGGCAACAGTGGCCGTGCTTAAGGCCCCGCATTTCCAGCACAGCGTATCACCCTCCCCGAAAATGCGCGTCGCGTCCCAACAGCTGGAACAAGCGACTCCATCGTGACGCGAATCAACCGATCGATCGCATGCACTACATCGCTGCGGATAGACCAGTGCCAGCACTGAGTCGTAAGCACCGCTGATTACGCTGGCAGTCACATTCGACATCGTTCACACAAAAAACGCGGCCACCCGTTGGGAGGCCGCGGATTATGTCACAGCTAGCGAAATACGGTGAAGCTTACTCCTCGTCTTCGGCCAACTGGCCACGCTCAATCATATCCTGGCAACGGATGCAGTGACGGGCCCACGGCACCGCTTCCAGACGCTTCTCGAGAATCGGTTCGCCGCAATTTATGCATTTACCGTACTCGCCCTCAGAAATGCGCGCGAGTGCGGCATCAATCGAATCCAGGAGTTGCCGATCGTTGGTGGACATCGACATCAACAACTCTTTCGTGTAAGCGTTCGCGGCCATGTCGGCCGGATCCTGCGTAGCTTCAGCATCGCGTTCACGGCTGTAGGCTTCGGCCGCCTGTACCTGGCCCACCAGCGCTACGCGCCGCTCGGTCAATTTGTCCTGATACGTTTTTGCTTTTCTCTTATCCATTAGTGCGTTCAAACTCCTCAAATGAAATTATTTCTGATAAGGCAATCCGCGATTAATCGCAAAGGCGCGATAAAGCTGTTCGACGGCGAGCACGCGCGCCATTTCATGCGTCAGAGTTAGCCGCGACAAACGCCAACGCACATTCGCTCGTGATTGCACCTCCGTCGAAACTCCTTCGGGACCACCAATCACAATCGCCACTTCCTTTGTCCCGTCGTTCTCCCAGCGCTGCACCTGCCTGGCCAAGTCATGCGAACTCCAATCGCTGCCATTCAAATCCAGCAAGACCGCGGCGGTTGAATCTCCAATCGCATCGATTATCCTTTGCGATTCTTTGGTAACTGCCCCTGCGTCTCGGGTCCGGCTCTCTTTGACTTCGACAATCTCACTGCGCGCAAATCGCGAGAGCCGTTTTAAGTAATCCTCAATCAGCGACCGCAGCCGCTCATCCTTAGTCTTGCCCGGCCAGATGAAGCGAAGCTTCATAACAGACGTTAGATATCAGACATCAGATGTCAGACATCGCCTTGTCTTTGCTGTCGTCGGACGTCTGATGTCTGACCGCTGAAGTCTGTTCTTCCCGCGCCAGCCGCTCGTACAAGTTCTTGCGGCTGATACCGAGTATGCGCGCCGCTTCCGTTTTGTTCCCCTTCGCCGCCGCCAGAACCTCGCGGATGTAGTTCGCTTCGATCTCCGCCAGCGTCAGCGGGCGATTCTCTCGGGCGCGGCGCTCGGCGGCAGCGCGCAAGCCTTCCGGCAAATGCGCAGGCTCAATGCTCAAACCATCAGCCACGATCACCGCGCGCTCAATGATGTTCGCAAGCTCGCGAACGTTGCCGGGGAAATCATAACTTTTCAAAAATCGCAGCGCCTCCGGCGAAATCTTTTTCGCGCGCGTGCCGTGCTTCTGCGCGTACATGGCCGCGAACAACCGCGCCAATGGCTCCAAATCCTTCTGCCGGTCGCGTAACGGCGGCACCACAATGTGGACGACGTTCAGCCGATAAAACAGATCGTCTCGAAACGCGCGACGCTCGACTGCATTTTTCAAGTCAGCGTTCGTCAGTGCGATTAGCCGCGCATCCACTGAAATCGTCTTGCGACCGCCGAGCCGTTCAAACTCGCGCTGCTCGATCACGCGCAAAAGCTTCGCCTGCGCGTCGAGCGGCAGGTGCGCAATTTCATCCAGCACCAGCGTCCCGCGATGCGCCGCTTCCAAACGCCCGGGCTTCGCTTCCCCAGCGCCGGTAAACGCGCCGCGTTCGTAGCCGAATAACTCGGCTTCGAGCAGGTCCGCCGGCAAGGTCGCGCAATCAATCTTTACGAAAGCCTGGTGCGCGCGCCGCGACTGCGCATGGATGAAGGTAGCCAAGGCGTCCTTGCCTGCGCCTGACTCGCCGGTGACCAGCACGTTGGCGTCAGTGGCGGCGACGCGTTCGGCCATCGCAGCCGCTTCGCGCATCGCTTCCGACAACGCCACCAGTTCGAGCACTATTCCTCTTTCAAAGAACTCTGGGTCGCAGAATTTGAGCTCTCAGATTTCAGATTTGAGATCACAGATTCCAGCAACTCCGGCGACACGTTCAGACGCTTCGCTTCACGCCACAGATACTCAAGGTCATAAAAGCGTCGCGACTTCTCATCGAACACATGCACGATAAAGTCGCCGTAATCCACCAGAATCCATTCGGCGCCCTGATAGCCTTCGACGCGCGCCGCCCGCGAGCCGCGCCGCTTCAACTGATCGACAATTTCATCAGCGATCGCCTGCATCTGCCGCTTGTTCGCGCCCGTCGAGATGATGAAGTAATCCGTGAACGTCGCAACGCCGCGCAGATCCAACACCGTCAAATCAAGCGCCTTCTTTTCGGCGGCCGCGTGCAGCGCGCGACGAATCCGCTCGTCGAAATCAGCCGGATTCGCAGGCTCGGACGCACCGGCGCGCCGGCCGGTGCTCGCTGCCTGCACTTCAGAACTCAAGACCTTTTCTTTCAAATTCTGACTCATCTAATTCCTGTAAAGTCTGTATTTCTCAATGTAGCTCGCCACTTCGGGCGGCACCAATTTTATTAATGCGTTCGTGTCTCCCTGTCTCGCCGCGGCCCGAATCGCAGTAGCCGAAACGTCCTCGAACACCGCATCCGTCACAAACACTCGAGGCGATTCTGACTCACTGACCAGAGCGTTAATCTCTTCATCGGTCGTTCCCCGAAGATCGATCAGGTTGGCTACCGCCGCCGACTTATTCAGTTCGTAGCCTGGCCGGGTGACGACGATGTGATCGCACATTGTCAGCAACCGCTGCCATTCGCGCCAGGTCGTAATCTCTGACCACGAATCAGCTCCCATGACAAAGAACAAACGGTAATCAGCGCCGAGTTGTTCCTGCATCCGCGCGACGGTCTCAACTGCGTACGGCCGCTCCGGACTATCCAGTTCGACTGTCGAAACTCGCAGCGGCTCATCCTGCTGCGTCGCCAGCGCCAACATCGCGAACCGGTGAAACGCGGAACTGATACCTGCACCACGTTTATGCGGAGGCACGCACGCCGGAACAAAAAATAATTCGTCGAGCCCGAACAACTTCTGCACGCGGCGGGCCACTTTCAGGTGGCCGTTGTGCAACGGATCAAACGTGCCGCCGTAAATCGCTGCGCGTTTCGCTTCCATCACTGATGCAAAAGCCTGCGCACGCCGTACTAATTCAGAACCGCGTCGCACTGCTGCTAACCAGCAGCGATTCGTCCGCGTGATACGGCCGGTCAGTGTTCACATTCGCGCGCATTTCCTCAAGCTCGCGCGCGATCGCCGATAACAACTCGCGCACGCCAGTCCCGGCAACCGCGGAAATAGCAAAGAACGGCCGGCCATCCTGCTGGGCGCGTTCCCGTAATCTTTCGAGCCGCGAAGGATCGTCGAGCGCATCCATTTTTGTGGCCACGACGAATTGCGCCCGTTCCCCAAGCTGCTCATCGTAAGCTTCCAGTTCACGATTGATCACTTCGTAGTCGCTGACCGAATCCCGGCCGGACGCTGACGAAACATCAACCAGGTGCAGCAGCAACTTTGTTCGTTCGACGTGCCGCAGAAACCGATCGCCGAGACCGTGCCCTTCGTGCGCGCCTTCGATCAACCCGGGAATGTCGGCGATGACGAACGTGCGAAAGTCACCCAAATCAACCACGCCGAGATGCGGCTCCAAAGTCGTAAACGGATAGTCGGCAATCTTCGGGTGCGCCGCCGACACGACCGAAATGAACGTTGACTTTCCGGCGTTCGGGAACCCGACGAGGCCAACATCAGCGAGCAATTTCAGCTCAAGCTGAAACTCGAATTCTTCGCCCGGACTGCCTTCCTGGTGATAACGCGGCGCGCGATTAGTCGAAGTCGCAAAGTGCGCGTTGCCGAATCCACCGCGTCCGCCACGCGCCGCCAGCCAACGCGCGCCATCTTCCTGCAGGTCGCAGAACAACTCGTTCGTTTGCGGATCAAAGATCTGTGTGCCCAGCGGCACGCGAACGATGGCATCGCCGCCCTCTTTGCCTGAGCGATTGCTGCCTTCACCGTGCATGCCCCGCCCGGCGACGTGCAGCGGGTTATACCGCAAATGCAGCAAGGTGTTGAGCGAGGCATCAGCGACCAGCCAGACGTCGCCGCCGCGGCCGCCATCGCCTCCTGACGGACCACCGCGTGGCACGAACTTCTCGCGACGAAAAGCCGTCACGCCGTTTCCGCCGTTGCCACCCTGCACCCGAATCTTTGCTCTATCGATAAACATTTGTCAGTGCGGCTGTAACTCCGCCAAATAGAAAATGCGAGCCCGCGTACCTGAAGGTCGGCGAGCGTCGCATTCGAATGAATCGTCTTAACAATTCTTAACTTGCCGTTGCCTGAGCCGGATACACGCTGATGAACTTGCCTGAGCGCCCTTTGTCCTCAAACTTAACGAAGCCGTCAATCATGGCAAACAAAGTGTCGTCCTTGCCGCGGCCAACGTTCTGACCCGGCTTCCATTTCGTGCCGCGCTGGCGCGCGAGGATGTTGCCACCCAGCACGCGCTCGCCGCCAAACTTTTTCAAGCCCAGCCGCTGCGAGTTTGAGTCGCGCCCGTTTCGAGATGAACCTACGCCTTTCTTATGAGCCATAAAAACCTCTTAATTAACCGATCGAATCAATCTTCAAAGTGGTATATCCCTGGCGATGACCCTTCGTCCGCTTGTAATGCTTACGCCGCTTTTTCTTAAAGACTACGATCTTCGCCGCCCGGCCATGATCAACGACGGTCGCTTTCACCACCGCGCCCTCACCGAGCGTCGAGCCCACCTTTGTTTCGGAGCCTTCGCCGAGGGCCAAAACCTCAAGATCCAGCGAAGACCCGACGTCAGACCCAATTGACGGCACCCGCAGGGTGGCGCCTTTTTCCACGGTGAACTGCTTACCGCCTGTTCTAATGATTGCGAACGACATATTGCTTCCTCACCCTCTCAGACAGCGCAACACGCAACTGAAAAGTCGATTATTATAAAGTCACGCCGCAGCGCCAGTCAAAGCCGCAGAAGCGGTGGGGGCGCTGCGATTTCCATTCGTGCTCAGAAAGTCGTCCAGAAACCGCGTCGAGATGTTTCCGGCCTGAAAATTTGGGTCATTCATGATCTTCAAATGCAACGGAATTGTCGTTTTGATGCCTTCGATCACCATGGCTTCCAGGGCCCGGCGCATGCGCGCAATCGCCAACTCGCGGGTGCGCGCGTGCACAATCACCTTGGCAATCAGCGAATCGTAAAACGGCGGCACGCGGTATTCGGGATAGACGTAAGTATCAACGCGCACGCCCGGCCCGCCGGGCAGATTGAAAGCAGTAATCTTTCCAGGTGAGGGCACGAACGTTTCCGGATTCTCGGCGTTGATCCGGCATTCGATCGCGTGTCCCACCATGATCACGTCGTCCTGCGTAAAACCGAGCGGCTCGCCTTCGGCGATACGAATCTGATTACGCACGATGTCGGTCAGCGTCACCATCTCCGTCACGGGATGCTCAACCTGGATGCGCGTATTCATCTCCATGAAATAAAACTTATTGTCTTCGTCGAGCAGAAACTCGAAAGTGCCCGCGCTCGAGTAGCCGATTGCTTTACACGCCGCTACGGCTGTGTCACCCATCTGTTGACGCAACTCGGGCGTCATCATCGGGGCCGGAGCTTCTTCAAGCAGTTTCTGATGACGGCGCTGAATCGAGCATTCGCGTTCGCCGAGGAAAACACAATTGCCGTGTTCGTCGGCGAGCACCTGAATCTCGATGTGCCGCGGCCGTTGGACGTAGCGCTCAATGTAAACGTCGCCATTCTTGAAGGCCGCCGCCGCTTCGTTGGACGCCGTCTCGAGGGCGTGGCCAAGCTCATCTTCGGAGTTGACGATGCGCATCCCGCGGCCGCCGCCTCCGCCTGAGGCTTTTACAATCACCGGATAGCCAATTTCGCGCGCGACTTTGATCGCATCTTCGTCGGACGTCAACGCATCCGGGCTGCCCGGCAGAATCGGCACGCCTGCGTTTTGCATCGCGCGCCGCGCTTCGACTTTTTCGCCCATCAACTGAATGAGGTTTGGCTTGGGACCGATGAATTTGATGTTGCAGGCTTCGCAGATTTCGGCAAAGTAGGCCGATTCTGCGAGAAATCCGTAACCGGGATGAATTGCGTCAACGTTGAAGAGCTCAGCCGCACTGATAATCGCCGGAATATTCAGGTAGCTTTGCGCGGATGGCGCGGGGCCGATGCAGACAGATTCGTCGGCGAACCGGACGTGCAGCGAATCGCGATCGACGTCACTGTGCACCGCCACGGTGCCGATGCCCATCTCTTTACATGTCCAGATGATGCGGCAGGCAATCTCGCCGCGATTAGCGACGAGGATCTTGCGAAAGCGGCGTAGTCCGTTGTTCATAAATTAAAGTCCAATGCCCAGCGTCTAAAGTCCAAAGTCATAAATCTCAAGTGACGTTGGACTTTGGACGCGGGACCTTGGACTATCCTTGCTTGATTCCGAAAAGCGGCTGGCCGTACTCAACAGCCTGACCGTTCTCGACATAGATTTTCGCGACTTCGCCAGAGGCCTCAGCCTGAATTTCATTCATCAGCTTCATGGCTTCAATGATGCAGACGACAGTCTCGGGCTCCACGTTGCTGCCGATGCGCACGAAGCTCTCGGCCGTGGGCGAGGGCGAGCGATAAAAAGTTCCGACGATAGGAGAAGTTATGATGTGCAGTCCTTGATCTTCTGATGCAGCCTCTTCGGCCTGCGCTCCCGGATGTGGCGGACCTGCATGCGGCACACCGTGCACGGCGCTGGGTGGAGCGGCCGGAATCGCGTGATGTTCCGCGACCGGCGGAACGGAAGGGATGGCTGGTGACGGGGGATACAGGTTCCGGCCAATCTTTACGTGGAACCCTTCACGTTGAAGTTCGAAGTCGGTTAACGCGTTTTCATTGATCAGGCCGATCAATTCGCGCAACTCGTCCATGTTAATGGAAGCTTCCAGATGCTTCGGCAACGGACGATGCCGGCGCCGACCGCGATCACGATCGCGCTGGCGCTCAGCCCGCGGATCGGTCGATGGTTCACCTGAAGGTTGCTGGCTTTCCTGATCGTTCATCGCTCTTTTAGCTCCAACCGACATAGAAACCTCCGGGGGTTGGTTTCGCCGCAAACCAGCGGGGCGTCATTATGCGAGCAGCTTCTATTAAAGCAAAAGCCCCGCGATGGCAAAAGGCCAGACGGAGCTTCGCGCTGACTGGTTTTTACTCTTCGGATGCGGACGCTTCCTTGGACTCCGCGGCCTTGGGTTCGGCGCCCTTCTTCTTTGCGCCGCCCTTGGCGCGCTTCTTCTGTGCCTCTTCGACGGCGGCATCGCGCGGATTACCAAGCAGCTCGATAATCGCCAGCTCAGCGCCATCACCGGCACGGCGGCCGAGCTTGATGATACGCGTATAGCCACCTGGCCGATCCTTGAAACGCTCGCCCAGCTCGTCGAACAAGCGCTTCAACGCCGCCACTCCCGCGGTGCGCGGGGGAACCGCCTGTCCGCGCCGGCCGGCCACTGAGCCCCGGCCAAAATTGCCCGAGTGAAAGAACGCAGCCGCCTGACGACGCAGATGCACGCCACGCGCTTCCGATCCGTTGCCCTCAAGGCTCGCCGCATGACGCGACAGAGTGATGGCGCGCTCCACGAATGGGCGCAGCTCTTTGGCTTTGGGGACCGTCGTGATGATGCGCTCGTCGCGCGAATTGATTAGGGACGTCGCGAGGTTTCGCAGCAACGACATGCGATGCTCCGAATCTCGTCCCAGTTTTCGATGTGCCTTTCGATGACGCATAACCTTGCTCTACTGCACTGCCGTTTCAAATTCGTCTTCGCCGTCTTCGTCGTCGCCGCCTTCGCCTTCGAGGGTCAGTTCACCGTCGCCTGTGCCGGGAATCGGATTGCCCTGCTCGTCAAACTGCATTCCGAAATCCAGGCCCATGCTGCGGAGAATGTCGCGAATTTCGCCCAGCGACTTCTTGCCAAAATTTTTCGTAGCCAGCATCTCGCGCTCAGAACGCTGCACCAGATCGCGAATCGATTTGATGCCGGCGTTCTTCAAACAATTGTAAGAGCGCACCGACAGCTCCAGCTCATCCACCGAGCGATCGAGTTGATCGTTGCGCGGCAAGGGCGCGCGCTCGGCTTGCTGATAGCTGTAGTCCTCCATGTCCTCTTCAAAGTTAATAAAGATCGCCATGTGATCCTTAATTAACTTTGCCGCCAGCCCAATCGCGTCGTCGGGTTTCACCGAACCGTCAGTCCACACTTCAATCGTGAGCTTGTCGTATTCGGTGTTCTGCCCGAGACGGGCGGCATCAACCGAGTAGTTCACTTTTTTGACCGGCGTGTGCACCGAATCGATCGGGATGTAACCGAGCGAGAGATCTTCGTCGAAGTTGCGATCCGCCGACACGTAACCGCGGCCACGCTTCAGGCGCATCTCGATGTTCAACGATCCGCCGGCGCTCAGGGTGGCGATGTGCAAGGTCGGATCGAGAATCTCGATGTCCGCGTCGCCCTCAATGTCGCCGGCAGTAACTTCGCCGGGCCCATTCTTGGAAATCGTGAGCGTCTTCGGCTCGTTGCCGTGCAGCTTGAACGGCACCTGCTTCAAATTCAGGATGACGTCCGTCGCATCTTCAACCGTGCCCTTAATCGACGAAAATTCGTGCTCAACGCCTTCGATCTTCACGGCCGTAATCGCCGATCCTTCGATTGAAGAAAGCAGCGCGCGGCGCAGCGAATTGCCGACCGTCGTGCCGAAACCGCGCTCAAACGGTTGCGCCGAAAACCGGCCGTAACGTTCCGTCAGTGTGTCGCCGTCTGCCGCCAAACGTCGCGGCATCTGAAAACCTGTCCAAAGATTATTTTGATCCATAACTTACCGTCAGATGTCTGAGGAGAAGCGATGCGGCCGCGCCAATCGCGTGACCGCTCGCGCGTTAACTACTTGCTATAAAGCTCCACAATCAGTTGCTCGTTGATCGAGCGATCGATGTCGTCGCGGGTCGGCAGACCGGTCACCGTCGCCGCCATGTCTCCGCCCCCGGCGGAAACCCACGACGGGCGACCACGACCTGCGGCCGTTTGCCACGCGCCTTCGACGTGCGGGTTCTTGCGGCTCGCGTCCTTGATCGTCAGCGAATCGCCGGGCTTCACCTGGTACGAAGGAATGTCCACCTTGCGGTCGTTGACCAGCACGTGCCCGTGGTTCACGAGCTGCCGCGCCTGACGTCGCGACGTCGAAAAGCCGGCGCGATAGATTGCGTTGTCCAGACGTCGCTCCAGCAAGAACAACAGGTTCTCGCCGGTGATGCCTTTCATGCGCGCGGCGCGTTCGAAATAATTTCGAAACTGCCCTTCGAGGATGAAATAAATTCTTTTAACCTTCTGCTTTTCGCGCAGCTGCTGGCCGTAACCTGCCAGAGCTTTACCGCGTCGCATGGAATTGCCGTGTTGTCCGGGAGGCTGAGTGCCCCGCTTTTCAATCGGACAAGATGGTTTGTAGCAACGGTCGCCCTTGAGGAAAAGTTTTGCGCCTTCGCGGCGGCACAAACGGCACACCGCATCTCGATACCTAGCCAATCGTTTCTGCCTCCAGTCTACGAATTACTTAGACGGAAAAGTTTACAGGTCGCATCTTCGATCTGAGATCCCAATCTGAGATCTGCGATCTCAAATCTGAGATCGTCTTGATGAGACCCTTCATCCTTTAGGTCAATACATTGTCAATTCTAAATTGCCGATTGCCATTCTTTAGGCCGCTTTAAAATAAGCGGCCGTTGGCCATCGACAATCTCTACACTCTCCGCCGTTTCGGCGGTCTACATCCGTTATGCGGAATCGGCGTCGTGTCCCGAATCGCCATCACGCGAATGCCCGCGTTGTTGATGGCGCGAATCGCGGACTCGCGACCACCGCCCGGCCCTTTGACGCGGACTTCGCACTGCTGCATGCCGGCTTCCATGGCTTTTTTAGCCGCTTCATAAGCTGCTTGCTGGGCTGCGAATGGCGTTCCCTTGCGCGAGCCCCGAAAGCCGCGCGCGCCGGAAGACGACTGCGCCACCAGGTTCCCTTCGAGATCGGTAATCGAGATCATCGTGTTGTTGAACGTGGCCGCGATATAAACGATCCCGGAAGGAATGTTCTTCTTCTCTTTCTTGCGAAAGACTTTCTTTTTGCCGCCGGCTGATGCTTTTGCCATTACTTCTTACCTGGTGCCTTTTTCTTGGCGACGGTTGCGCGTCGCGGGCCTTTGCGCGTGCGCGCGTTCGTGTGCGTGCGTTGTCCGCGAACGGGCAGGCCACGGCGATGCCGCAGACCGCGATAAGCGCCGATGTCCATCAAACGTTTGATGTCCATCTGAATGCGCTTGCGGAGGTCGCCTTCGATTTCGCCCTGGGCTTCCAGGATCGCGCGAATGCGACTGAGCTCTTCTTCGCTCAAGTCACGGACGCGCGTGTCGAGATTGATTTGCGCCTCGGTCAGAATCGACGCGGAGCGCGATCGGCCAATACCATAAATGTAGGTAAGACCGATCTCGGCGCGCTTATTCGGCGGAAGATCTACACCTGCTACACGAGCCATGCTTTTGAATTTTGAATTTCGAATCTGGAATTCGCTTCAACGACGAATTGAATCCGGATACGGAACTTCACTCCTATTTCTGTCTCTGCTTGTGCTTCGGATTGGTGCAAATCACCCGGACCACGCCCTTGCGGTGGATGACCTTGCACTTATCACAAATTTTTCTGACGGAAGCTCGAACTTTCATTTTAACTACCGATCACTTGTAACGATACGTAATGCGTCCCCGATTAAGATCGTAGGGAGATAACTCAACTAAAACTCGATCACCGGGAAGAATTCTGATGAAGTGTTTGCGCATCTTTCCCGAAATGTGCGCGAGCACCTGATGCTGATTGTCTTCAAGTTCGACGCGAAACATGGCATTCGGCAGAGTTTCCAAAACCTTGGCCATGACCTCTATCGCTTCTTCCTTCGCCATACAGCCGCGGGGCGCAATTCCGCCTTTATCGGCAAACTTCGGATAGTAGCATGCTGCTCAAGCAAAAGCCAAGCCGCGACGCTGGTTACGCCGCTACCGTCCGCGAGTCCGCAGTGACCTCTTCTTTAACCAGCGTAAGGACTTCCGGCCCTTCTTCGGTAATGGCAATCGTGTGTTCGACGTGCGCGCTGGGGCGCCCATCCACGGTCACAACGGTCCAGCCATCCGCCAAAGTTTTAGTGTGCTGCGAGCCGATATTGATCATCGGCTCGACCGCGAACACATAACCCTTCTTGATTTTCGGCCCCTTACCGGGTTTGCCATAGTTCGGAATCTGCGGATCCTCATGCATCTGCCGGCCAATCCCGTGCCCTACGTACTCACGGACGATCGAGTATCCATGCGATTCAGCGTGCTGCTGCACCACGTATCCGATATCACCGATGTGATTGCCCACGCGACACTTGTCGATCGCCAATTGTAACGACTCTTCGGCGACGCGAATCAGCTTCAAGAGGTCATCGCTAACCTGACCGACAGGCACTGTGGTCGCGGTGTCGCCGACAAACCCTTCGAGGGTGGCCCCCACATCGATTGAAAAGATGTCGCCTTCCTTCAATTCATACTTTGAAGGGAAGCCGTGCACGACCTGTTCGTTGACCGACGCGCAAATCGAATAGGGAAAACCGTTGTAGCCTTTAAACGTCGGATACGCCCCGGCGTCGCGAATCATCCGGTCGGCAGCATCGTTGATTTCGATCGTGGTGACACCCGGCGCAGCCATGCTGCGCAATTCGCGCAGCACGCGTCCCACAAGCTGCCCGGAGGCGCGCATCTTCTCGATCTCTTTTTGCGACTTGCCGATGATCACTTCAAAATGCCTCTTTACGCTTTGATCACCTGTTCGATCTGCTCATAAATAGCCGCGGGCGACTTCGCGCCGTCTACTCTTACCAACCGGCCACTGTGATCGTAGTAATCCAGGAGCGGCGCTGTCTCTCGCTCGTATGTCTCAAGCCGCACGCGAATTTTTTCCGGCGCGTCATCAGCACGAAACGTCAAATCCTGCTCCGGATGCAGATCGCATCGATTGTCGACCCGCGGCGGCTTGAAATAGATGTTGTAAATCTCGCCACAGACCGGACATGTGCGCCGGCCCGTAAGTCGCTGCTGCAAAACGTCGTACGGCACATCGACAAAAATTGCCTGAATTGAGTTCCCCTGTTCGAGGGCGAGCTTTTCGAGCATTTCCGCCTGCACCGTGGTGCGCGGAAAGCCGTCAAGCACATAGCCGTCCTGGCAATCTTCGCCGGCGGTCCGCTTCCGGACCATGTCGATCACAACATCATCTGAAATCAATCGTCCGGACGCCTGGGTCGAGTGGATGTCTTCCGCGGCCATGGCTCGCAGCATGTCGCCGGTCGAAATCTGCGGGAGATTCATCCGCTCTTGCAGCAAGCGCGCCTGTGTGCCTTTGCCGGCACCGGGCGCGCCCATTAAGACGATGATCTTTGACATGGAGTTTGGTTATGCCCTGCGACCGCGCAATCTTCCTCCGCTGCCCAGGAAACCTTCGTAGTTACGCATCACCAATTGCGCTTCAATCTGGGCGACGGTGTCCATCGCGACGCCCACAAGAATCAGCAACGACGTGCCGCCAAAGTAAAACTGATAACCCATGCCGGTCGGTATCCAGCCCAAACCTGGCGTCGTGCTGACGAAGGCGTCAAGCCACGTGCCAATGAACGGCAACCGACCGACGCGATATCCACTCAACATGAACTGCGGCAGGAAAGCCACCGCGGCAAGATAGACGGCGCCCACTACAGTCAGTCGCGTCAGAATCGTGTTCAGGTATTCAGCCGTAGCGCGGCCGGGACGAATGCCCGGCATGAAGCCGCCGTGCTTGCGCAGGTTGTCAGCCACTTCCTCAACATTGAAAACGATCGAAACGTAAAAGAAGGTGAAGAAGATAATCAGCGACAGGAAAATCAATTCGTAATACGGATCGCCCGCATGGAACACCTGGAAAAAGGCGAAGATTTTACCGTACCAATTGTCCGGGTTCTTGGGCGGCAAAGCCGAGAACAGACTCTGTGGCATCGACAACACGGACGACGCGAAGATTACCGGAATAACCCCACCCATGTTGAGCTTTAGCGGCATCGTCGTTTGCTGCCCACCTACCATTTGCCGGCCTACGTGACGCTTCGCATAGCTGACGGGAATTTTTCGCCGCGCTGATTCGACAAAAACGATAAAGGCGATAACCAAAACGATCGCCGCCACCATCACGATGACGCCGAGGATTTCGAGCGTGTCGCCGCTACTGACGCGACCCATAACCTGCTGGACGCCATTCGGTAAACCAATCACGATACCCGAGAAGATCAGCAGTGAAATGCCATTGCCCACGCCGCGTTCCGTAATTTGTTCGCCCAGCCACATCACGAAGATGGTCCCGGTCGTCAGCGTCAGCACCGTGGTGAGCATAAAGGCCCACGTCGGCGCGCCGACGCCATTGATTTGCAGCCAGTGCGCGACAAACGAGGTCTGTAAAGCTCCGAGACCAACCGTCAGATATCGCGTCCACTGGTTAATCTTCTGCCGGCCCATCTCGCCTTCTTCCTGCAGCTTCTTCAACTGCGGAGAGACGACCGTCATTAACTGAAGAATGATTGACGCGGTGATGTACGGCGTTACGCCGAGAGCAAAAATTGAAATGACGCGGAAATTGCCACCCGAAAAAAGATCCAGCACCCCCAGCAGCGTGCCGCTGACGTCCTGCCAGACCTGATCCAGACGTTCGCGGTTAATGCCGGGCGTCGAGATGTGGGCGCCCAGGCGATAGACCGCCAGCAAGCCCAAAGTGAAAAAGATCCGCTTGCGCAGATCCGGCACACTGAACATGTTGCGAACGGCAGCTAGGAATTTTTCCATAAGGGTGGCACAGACTTCAGTCTGTGCGTTCTAAACTGTAGTCACAGATTAAAATCTGTGCCACTAAGCACCAATCAACGTCGCGGTTCCGCCCGCCTTCTCGATCTTTTCGCGCGCGCTCTTCGTAAAGCGATGCGCCGAAACCTTCAGTGCCTTTGAAATTTCGCCGGTGCCGAGCACGACGATGTCGTGTTTCGCCTTCTTGATGACGCCGCGTTTATGAAGGACTTCCGGCGTGATCTCGTCATCAGCACCGAAATTCTTTTCCAGCGCTTCCAAGCTAACTTCGAGCCACTTCTTTTTGAAAATGTTCGTGAACCCGCGCTTGGGCAAACGGCGATGCAGCGGCATCTGGCCGCCTTCGAAACCGGTCTTCGAAGAGTAGCCGGAGCGCGACTTCTGTCCCTTTTCACCGCGACCGGAGGTTTTTCCCAAACCCGTGCCGGGACCGCGACCGAGACGCTTCTTCTTGTGCGTCGAACCTTTTGCCGGGCGTAGATTGTTAAGACTTAATGTCATGACTTTTGATCTTTGGTCTTTGGACTTAGGTCTTTGGTTTTCCGAAGGCCAAAATCCTAAGACCCAAGACCTATTCAATAATTCTTATTAGGTGCGGCACCTTTGCCACCGCGCCGCGCATGGACGGCGTGTCCGGGCGCTCCACGATTTGGTTTAGCTTCGTCAGCCCGAGGCTGCGCACAATTTCTTTCTGCGTTCCGGGACATGCAATGGAGCTGCGATAGTACTGGATCCTGATCTTCGCATCAGACTCTGCCTTCTTGGTGGCCTTAGCCCGTGCCTTCGATTCCGCGCTCTGTCTGTGTCGTGGCATTAACTTGAAACCTTAAACTTGAAACTTGAAACTTATAATTCTTCGACTTGCTTACCGCGCAGTCGCGCTACTTCAAACGGATCCTTCATCCGCAACAAACCGTCAAAGGTCGCCCGCACGACGTTGTGCGGATTTGTCGAGCCCAAAACCTTTGTGCGCACGTCGTGCACACCCGCAGCCTGCATCACAGCGCGCACGGCGCCTCCAGCGATTACGCCCGTTCCTTCAGAAGCTGGCTTCATCATGACTCGGCCAGCGCCAAATCGTCCGATCAGTTGATGCGGCAGAGTGTTCTCGATTAGCGGGACGCGGATCAGGTTTTTCTTGGCGGCCTCTACGGCCTTTTTGATCGCCAGCGGAACTTCACGCGCTTTACCCGTGCCAAAACCAACGTGGCCACCTTCATCACCGACCACGACCAGCGCCGCGAACGAAAGGTTCTTGCCACCCTTCACAACCTTGGTCACGCGGTTGATCGAGATGACCTGATCCTTCAGATCCAAACCCTGCGCCGTAATTCTCTGTTTCGGTTGTCTCATTTACTCTTCTTTCGCTTTAGCCTGGTCGCCATTCTCTACGACGTCATTTGATTCAGCCTTCTCTGGCGATGAACCGGCTTCGGCCTCTTTGGCTTCTTTCGGAGCTTTCTCCTTCTTCGCCTTGGGCTCGGCACTGGCTTCACCGGCGCCAGCGTCTTCCTTCGGAGCCTTCTCTTTTTTGGCCTTTGGCTTAGCAGCTTCCCCGTCGCCAGCCTCAGCAGTCGCGTCTTTCGGAGTGGCTTCCTTCTTGCTCTTTGCCTTGGGTTCTTTCTCCTTGCCCTTGGGCTTAGCAGTTTCCGCTTCCGCGGCTTCAGGCTTTTCTGCCTCGGCTGCTTCCGCCTCTACGACTTCGTTCTTGTTGAGTCCGGCGGCGCGGGCGGCATCGGTCAGCGCCCGGATACGGCCGTGATACAGATAGCCGCCGCGATCAAAGACCACGCTTTCAATTCCCGCCGCCAGCGCGCGCTCGGCAATCGCCTGGCCCACGCGTTTGGCCGCTTCAATGTTGCCGCCCTTGGCCACGCCTAAACCTTTTTCAGTCGTTGAAGCCGAGGCCAGCGTCTGCGACTTCTGGTCATCGATAACCTGCGCGTAGATGTGGTTCAAGCTGCGATAGACAGCCAGTCGCGGCCGCTCAGTCGTACCACGAACCTTGCGCCGTATGCGGCTGTGCACCGCGTTCCGAACTTCTGCTCTGTTTCTGTTAGCCATTACTGAATTTCAGATCTCAAATCTGAGATCGCTGAATCCTATTTACCAGTCTTGCCGGGTTTCAATTTCAACGGCACGTCCGCGTAACGCACGCCCTTGCCTTTGTACGCGTCAGGCTTGCGCAGCTTGTGCATCTCAGCGCAGACCTGACCGAGCTTTTGCTTGTCGATACCCGAAACCGTCAGCGTGGTCTGATACTGCTGAATGCTTCCTTTGGTCGTCATACGCTCAGCTTTAGCTTCAATGCCTTCCGGCAGCGAAAACTCGATCGGATGCGAGTAGCCGAGTGAAAAGACAATCTTCTTTCCCTGTACGTCAGCTTTGTAACCGACGCCGACCACGTCCATCTGCTGCGAAAAGCCTTCCGTCACGCCTTTGATCGCGTTGTTCGCGAGCGCGCGGGCCAAGCCATGCAGCGCGGCCATCTGATCCGAACCGCGCTCAGCGATCAGCGATTCTTCTTCCTGCTTGAACGTAATTCCTTCGGGAATCGGCGTCTTTAAAACGCCTTTCGTGCCTTTTACTTCCAGCTCACGATCCTTGATCGTGACGGTGACACCCTTCGGAATCGAAATCGGTTTTTTACCAATACGAGACATAACGATTAATAAACTTCCGCGAGAACTTCGCCGCCAATATTTTCTTTGCGCGCGGCCTTACCGCTCATCAGTCCGCGCGAAGTCGAAACGATGTTGATGCCATAGCCGCCCAGCACGCGCGGAATCTTTTGCGAAGGGACATACACCCGGCGGCCCGGTCGCGATACGCGCTGCAGGTACGTGATCGAAGAAGTGCCGCGCGCGTCGTAGCGCAGAAAAATCCGGATCAGGCGCTTCGGGCCTTCGCCCTTGAGGACGAAGTTATTGATATAACCCTCCTCTTTGAGGATGCGCGCAATCTCCAGCTTCAGTTTTGACGCCGGGACATCGACACGCGAGTGTTTGGCCGCGACGGCATTTCGAATTCGCGCCAACATGTCGGCAATAGGATCAGTCATTCATTAACTCCAAAAACTTGTCAGTTGTCCGTGGTCCGTAGTCAGTTGCTATTGACTACTGCCGATGACTACTGGCCGTTCACTACCAACTCGATTTCACGACGCCGGGAATCTGTCCCTCGAGCGCCAACTGGCGAAAGCAAATACGGCACAGATGAAACTTGCGCAAATAAGCCCGCGGCCGGCCGCAACGGCGGCAACGCGTGTAAGCGCGCACAGCAAACTTCGGCTTGCGATTAGCTTTCGCGATTAATGATTTTTTTGCCATATCAATTCAGATATCAGACATCAGAAGTCAGATATCAGAATCAAACTCGGCTTGCGCCTGACGTCTGACGTCTGATTTCTGACGTCTGGATTTAAGCCCTGAACGGCATTCCCAATGCCTTTAACAGTGCCCGCGCCTCTTCGTCATTGCGGGCGGTTGTCACAATCGAAATATTCATGCCCCGCAGCTTGTCGACTTTGTTGAAATCGATCTCGGGGAAAATGAGCTGCTCGCGAATGCCGATGGTGTAATTGCCGCGTCCATCGAAAGCTTTTGGCGACACTCCGCGAAAGTCCCTGACGCGGGGCAGCGCCACCGACACCAGGCGATCGAAGAACTCGTACATTCGTTCGCCGCGCAACGTCACCATCACGCCAATCGGCATTCCCTGCCGCAATTTGAAACTCGCGATCGATTTCTTGGCTTTGGTGATCACCGGCTTCTGGCCCGCGATTGACGTCAGCTCAGCCATGGCGGTGTCCAGGATCTTCGCGTTCGCGATCGCCTCGCCCATGCCCATGTTGAGCACAATTTTCTCGAGCCGCGGAACAGCCATCGGGTTCTTGATCGCAAATTCCTTCGCGATTGCCGGCGCGACGTCCTTCTGATAACGCTCTTTAAGTCTTGCTGCCATTTTCGTTAATCGTTAATCGTGAATTGTGAATAGACCGCTTGCTAAACTCGTCCATTTACCATTTACGATTCACTATTTACTTTCTATCTGGTGACCGCTCGAGGCTGCCACTCGCGTCTTGGTGTCGCCGTCAATGTGATAGCGCACGCGTGAAGGCTTGCCTGATTGCGGATCGACAATCTGCACGTTCGACATGTCGAGCCATGACTCACGGTCGATGATGCCGCCCCCACGATTCCCCGCCGGCTTCTGATGACGCTTGATCATGCCAATGCTTTCGACTTTGATCTTGCCTTTCACCGGCGCCACGGCCAACACGCGGCCACGCTTGCCCTTATCGCGGCCGGCGATGACAACGACCTGATCGTTCTTTCGGATTTTGGCTCGTTTAGTTCCCTTCAACTCATTACCTCTCGTCGCGGTCCCGGTTCAGCGGGATTGCGCACTAGATCACTTCCGGCGCCAGCGAAACAATCTTCATGAAATTTTTGTCGCGCAGTTCGCGCGCCACCGGCCCGAATACGCGCGTGCCGATCGGGGTTCCGTCTTCTTTAATCAGCACCGCCGCGTTCTGATCGAACCGGATGTAAGTCCCGTCCCGACGGCGCACTTCCTTGCGCGTGCGCACGATGACGGCGTCCTGCACCGTGCCTTTTTTCACGGCACCGTCGGGCGTCGCCTCTTTCACGGTGACCTTGATTCGATCGCCGAGACTGGCAATTGCGCCGGTCGACCCGCCAATGCCCATGATCATCTCGACGCGCCGTGCTCCCGAATTGTCAGCGACCTCCAGAGAGGTCTGCATCTGTATCATGATTTAAACCCGTAAATCGTTAATCGTGAATCGTAAATGGATGTCCTGGATAACCGCTCTATTCACTATTTACGATTTACCATTCACTACTTGGCTGCCTTCTGAACGATTTCAATTACGCGCCAACGCTTTTTGGCGGACAGTGGCCGCGTTTCCACGATGCGCACGCGGTCGCCGACCGTCGCTCCCAGGTCGTCATGCGCCATGAACTTCGAAGTGCGCCGGACGTAACGACGATACTTCGGGTGCAGCACCTGGCGATCGACTCGCACCACGACCGTCTTCTGCATCTTGTCCGACGCCACCGTCCCGATCTTCTGAACTCGATTGCCGCGCCCGCCCTTCGCCGGCTTGCCATTAGCTGCCGCTGCGGATTCCGCACCGTTGCCGGCCGCAGCCTCGTCAGTGCTCGCCGCCGAAGTCTCCGCCGGAGCATTCTCTGCCACCGGAGTCTCAACTGCTGCCAGCTCGGCTGCAGCCGTCTCGCTCGCCGCTTCCGGCGCTACTTCCGGCCCTTGCGGCGCATCAGTCGGTTCGTCTTTTTTCTTTCGTCTGAACATCTATCCTCAACAATCTGTGGCGCTTACTTGCCGGCCTTTATCTCGCGCTCGCGCGCAATCGTGCGGAGCCGCGCCATCGACCGCTTTTCCTGGCGCATCTTCTTCACCGCGTCGATTTCGCCCAGCGCCAGCTTGAAATTCAAGCGGAACAGAGACTCTTTCAGGCGCGCTGCTTCAGCCTGCAAATCCTCGTCAGCCATGTCGCGTAACTTATCTACTTCTTCGCGTCTCTTCATAACTTTGAGATCTCAGATTTCAAATTTGAAATCTCAGATCGCGCCTCCCTCTTGCTCGGCGCGCGTGACAAACTTCGTCTTCACGGGCAGCTTCTGCGACGCCAGCTTCATCGCGTCGCGCGCGGTCTTTTCATCCACCCCCTCGATTTCGTAAAGAATCCGACCGGGCTTTACCACCGCCACCCAGTATTCGGGAGCGCCCTTGCCTTTACCCATGCGCGTTTCGGCCGGCTTCTTGGTCACCGGCTTGTCGGGAAACATGCGAATCCAAATCTTGCCGCCGCGTTTGATGTGACGCGTCATTGCAATACGCGCCGCCTCGATCTGGCGGTCCGTGATCCAGGCCGCTTCCATAGTCTTCAGGCCGTACTCGCCGAAGCTGATCATGCTGCCGCGCTGGGCGACGCCTTTCATCCGGCCGCGCATCTGCTTGCGATGCTTAACTTTTTTCGGCATCAACATAGCGTCTTATCCCTCGGTTCTTTCTCGGCGCGGACGCGGCCGGGCGCGACCTTCGCGCGGGCGCGGTGTTTCGTTTATCGGATCCGTACCGGTGCCGCGCGCCATCGCCGCCTTCGCATCCAGAATCTGGCCGCGATAAATCCAAACCTTCACGCCAATGATGCCGAACGTGGTGTGCGCTTCAGCAAATCCGTAATCAACATCCGAACGCAAAGTATGCAGGGGAAGCTGGCCCTGCAAGTGCCACTCACTGCGCGCGATTTCCGCGCCGTTCAGACGGCCACTGACTTTGACTTTGATTCCCTGCGCCCCAAAGCGCAGCGACTCTTCCACGGCCTTTCGCATGGCGCGGCGAAAAGCAATTCGCTTTTCGAGCTGCGCCGCAATCTTCTCAGCCTGCAACTGCGCGTTCAGCTCGGGCTTGTGAATCTCCTGAATCGAAACCAGCACTTCGCGGCCCGTGCGCGAAGAGATGTCGCCCTTCAGCTTGTCGATCTCCGCGCCCTTGCGACCGATGATGATGCCGGGTCGCGACGTGTAGATGATGATCTTCAGACGGTTGGCCGCGCGTTCGATGTCCACATGCGACACGCCGGCGCCGGTAAAGCGTCGCTTCAGCTCACGCTTCAACCGCAGGTCTTCGATCAGGAAATCGCCGTATTGCTTTTTCGCAAACCAGTGCGAATGCCAGTCCTTGTTATAGCCAAGGCGAAAACCGTATGGATGAACTTTTTGGCCCACTCAATTACTCCGTTCGAATCTGCATCCTGAATCTCAAATTCGAGATTCAGCATTCGCTACTCTTCGTCCGTCTTCTTCTTTCTTTTCAGTGCACTGCCCAGCTTTGACGCCGCCTTCTTGGCGCCTGTCTTCTTCGGCGCCGCCTTTTTCTCAGGCGCTTCACTCACTTCCGGCGCGGCTTCAGCCGTGTCCGTTTTCGATGTCCCGCGTTTCGCTCTGGGCGCCGCCGCGGCACCGCCGCGTTTGGCTTTCTTACTCACCTTCGGCGTCAATCCCGATTCTTTCTTCCCGTTTTCGCCGGGCTGATCGCTCGTCAGCAGGATCGTCACATGACAAAAGTGGCGTTGCTGGCGAAACGCTCGACCCTGCGGCGCCGGGCGCAGACGGCGACGGCCCTTGGTCGGACCGTCATCGACGTAAGCCGCTTTCAGCCAAAGCTCGTCCGGATCGACCGAGATGTTTGCCTTCTCAGCCGCTTCGTTCGCATTCGCGATTGCCGACTTGACGCACTTCTCAATGCCGAGCGCGGCCCGCTTGTTCGAGTAACGCAGGATCGCCAACGCCTGGTTGACGTTCTTGCCGCGGATCATGTCGATGACCAGCCGCGCCTTTTGCGGCGACCCACGTAGAAACTTTGCGCTTGCTCTTGCTTCCATTGCTTTACCAAATAGGTCCTATAGGTCCCATGCGACCTATGCGTCTTATGCGGCCGGGGCAGCGGGTGCTGATCCTCCGCCAGCCGGCGAGACCTTCGCGGTCTTTTCTGCCTTATCGGCCTTGGTTCCTGAATGGCCCTTAAACGTGCGCGTCGGCGCGAACTCGCCGAGTTTGTGCCCGACCATGTTTTCGGTGATGTAGATCGGAATGTGTCGTTTGCCGTTGTGCACGCCGAACGTCAGCCCAACCATGTCGGGCGTAATCGTCGAGCGACGCGACCAGGTCTTAATCACCTGCGGCCGTTGTCCGCCCGCGCGCACCCGCTCGACCATCTTCCGAACGCCTTTGTCGATCCAGGGACCTTTTTTTAGTGAACGTGGCATATGCGTTTTATTTCGAATTCCGAAATTCGAATTTCGAAATTATTTGACTCTCCGATCCCTCACAATCATTTTCTTAGTCCGCTTGTTGTGACGCGTCTTGTAGCCGCGAGTCGGCTGCCCCCAGGGCGTTACCGGATTGCGGCCGCCCGAGGTTTTTCCTTCACCACCGCCGTGCGGGTGATCGACCGGATTCATCGCGACGCCGCGTACGTGCGGTCGAATTCCCTTCCAGCGGGTGCGACCGGCTTTGCCGAGCGAGACGTTTTCGTGCTCGACGTTGCCGACCTGGCCGACCGTCGCGCGACACTCAACCGGCACGCGCCGAACTTCACCCGAAGGCATGCGCAATTGCGCGTACAAACCTTCTTTTGCGAGCAGCTGCGCAAACGAACCGGCCGCCCGCGCCATCTGTCCGCCTTTGCCCGGACGCAGCTCAATGTTGTGAATCTGCGTACCCAGCGGAATATTCCGAATCGGCAAAGTATTGCCCGGGAGAATGTCAGCGTCCTCGCCACTGGCGATCGTCTTGCCGACTTCCAATCCGACCGGCGCGATGATGTAGCGCTTCTCGCCATCAAGATAAGTAATGAGCGCGATGTTCGACGACCGATTCGGATCGTATTCAATCTGTGTCACGCGTCCCGGCACGCCGTCCTTGTCGCGCTTGAAATCGATGATGCGATAAAAGCGCTTGTGACCGCCGCCGCGACGCCGCACCGTGATGCGCCCGTCGTTGTTACGCCCCGAGATACGCTTCTTCGGCTCGAGCAGGGCCTTCTCAGGCACCGCATTAGGCGTGAGCTCGTCGCGCGTCAGGTAGGTTTGATACCTGCGCGCCGGCGATGTCGGTGTTAGTTTCTTAATCCCCATATCAACTATTTCGAAATTCGAATTCCGAAATTCGAATTCTTAGATTGCCTCACCGTAGTCAACCGGCTTCTCACCCTTCTTAAGGGTTACGTAAGCTTTCTTCCAGGAAGGCTTGCGGCCTTCGAAGCGTCCGCGGCGCGCCATCTTGCCCATGAAATTAGCCGTGCGCACTGCATCGACCTTCACCTGAAAGATGGTCTCGACCGCGCTTTTGATCTCAGGCTTGGTTGCGCGTCGATCGACGCGGAACGTCAAAAGCTGCCGATGATCCTGCGTCTCTTCCTTCGCCACCAGTGCCTTTTCGGTAATCACCGGCGACTTAATAATGTCCCAAACAGTTCGCATTGCTTACGCTTGCGCTCCTCTGTTCCCCGGCATTCTGCGCGCGGGTCGCGCTTCGCCATCTTGAACGTCGCGCGGACGGAAGCCTCGCTCCTCGTCGTCCTTGGCGCGCGGCTGCAAAATCCCGGTCAGCTCTTCCACCGTCTTCGGCGTCAGCACGACTTTCTGATGATTCACAATGTCGTAGATGTTCACGCCGTAGCTGTTTACCACCTTCGTGCTCTGCACATTGCGCGACGCGAGCATCAGGTTCGTATTCTTGAGCGAATCAACGATCAAGGTCTTCCCACCCAACTTCAGACTGCCCAGCGTGCTGATGAATTCACGCGTCTTGGGGGAATCGAATTTCAACTCGCTTACGATAATTAAGTTTCCTTCACGCAACCGTTCAGAGATCGCCGAACAGATCGCGCGCTTGCGCATCTTCTTCGGCAGGCTGTACGACCAGTCGCGCGGTTGCGGTCCGTGCACGTTACCGCCGCCTTTCCAAAGCGGCGAACGCAGGCTGGCGATGCGCGCGCGGCCCGTGCCTTTCTGCTTCCACAGTTTGCGGCCGGCGCCCGAGACATCACCACGCGTTTTTGTCGCGGACGTGCCCTGTCGCCGATTCGCCTGATAGCTCCGTACCGCTTCGTGAATCAACGGCTCGTTGAGAGGCACGCCAAAGACCATGTCATTCAACTCGATCTCGCCGATTTCTTTGCTCGTTAGATCGAGAATTTTAACTGTTGGCATATGCGAACCCTCCTTCACCCGCCGCGACGCGGGGTGCTTACCGTTTTCCCTTCGTGGCTTTCTTAACGATCACAACGCTGCCGTTCGCGCCCGGCACGGCGCCGCGGATCATCAGCAAATTATTTTCAGCATCGACGCGAGCAACGGTTAACCCTTTAGTCGTGATGCGCGCATCGCCCATATGGCCCGAAGATCGCATGCCCTTAATAACCCGCGAAGGATATGCTGACTGGCCAATCGAACCGGGCGCGCGCACGTTCATCGAACCATGCGACTCAGGCCCGCGATTGAAGTTGTGACGCTTGATCGTGCCCGCGAAGCCGCGACCTTTCGATTTGCCGACCACGTCCACCACGTCCCCGTCCGCAAACTGATCGACCAGAATCTTGTCACCGACGTTCGTGCTGTCGTCCGAAGCTTCGACCCGAAACTCTTTGAGAATGCGCGTCGGAGGCATGCCGCCGCCAGTCTTCTCGAAGTGGCCACGCATTGGCTTGGTCACGTTCTTCAGCTTCACAGGGCGATCCTCAACCAGACCGATCTGCACCGCGTCATAACCGTCCTTGCCGCCCGCCGATTTCTTCTGCACGACGATGCACGGCCCGGCCTTAATGACCGTCACCGGAGTGACCGCGCCATCTGCCGCAAAGATCTGCGTCATGCCGATTTTCTTGCCGATGATTCCGTTAATCATTTCGTTTAAATGGATCAATGAACAAATGAATCAATGAACCAATGCTCTAGCTCTTTCCAAAGGCCTTAATCTCAACATCAACACCGGCCGGCAGATCGAGCTTCATCAGCGCATCAACCGTCTGCGGGGTTGGGTCGAGAATATCCATCAGGCGCTTGTGCGTTCTGATTTCAAACTGCTCGCGCGACTTCTTGTCGACGTGGGGCGAACGGAGCACCGTCCACTTGTTCTTCACCGTCGGCAAAGGAATCGGTCCAGCCACGCGCGCGCCGGTGCGCTTCGCAGTCTCGACGATTTCCGTCGTCGATTGATCCAGCACGCGATGATCGTAGGCCTTGAGCCTGATTCTGATTTTCTCGTTCAGCATATTCGGTACGCGCGCCTCCGGCGCGCTTCTGTTACTGCACGCCAGAGGCGTGCGCACCTACCTATTCCACAACTTCAGCAACGGTGCCGGCGCCGACGGTGCGGCCACCTTCACGAATGGCGAAGCGCAGACCTTTCTCCATGGCGATCGGGGCAATCAACTCGATGTCCATCTGAATGTTGTCGCCGGGCATCACCATCTCCACGCCCTCCGGCAGATGCGCCACTCCCGTCACGTCCGTGGTCCGGAAGTAGAACTGCGGCCGATACCCGGTGAAGAACGGGGTATGGCGTCCGCCTTCTTCCTTTGTCAGCACATATGCTTCCGCCTTGAACTTCGTGTGCGGCGTTATCGAGCCCGGCTTTGAAACTACCTGCCCACGCTCAATGTCTTTTCTTTCCACCCCACGCAGCAGCAACCCAACGTTGTCGCCGGCCGTGCCTTCATCCAGCAGCTTCTTGAACATCTCCACGCCCGTCACCACCGTCTTGGTGGTGGGCCGGATGCCGACGATCTCAACCGCTTCGTTCACTTTCACCTTGCCGCGCTCAACTCTTCCCGTGGCCACCGTGCCGCGGCCCTGAATCGTGAAGATGTCTTCCACCGGCATCAAAAACGGCTTGTCGATGTCGCGGGCCGGCGTCGGAATATAAGAGTCAACCGCGTCCATGAGCTCGATAATCGTCTTTTCCCATGTCTCGTCGCCGTCCAGGGCTTTCAAGGCCGAAACCTTCACCACCGGAATGTCGTCACCCGGGAACTCATAAGCGCTGAGCAGTTCTCTGACTTCCAGCTCCACCAGCTCGAGCAACTCCGGATCGTCAACCGCATCGACCTTATTCAGCGCCACCACCATTGCCGGCACCCCTACCTGGCGCGCGAGCAGGATGTGCTCTCGGGTCTGCGGCATCGGACCATCGGTCGCGGCCACCACCAGAATCGCGCCGTCCATCTGCGCCGCGCCGGTGATCATGTTCTTCACATAGTCGGCGTGACCCGGACAGTCCACGTGCGCGTAGTG
>DASUNM010000001.1 GCA_036277115.1 Pyrinomonadaceae bacterium | reverse complement strand
AGCGAGAGGTGAGCGAGATCTTCAAGCAGGTCCTGGGGTTGAGCCGCGTCGGCGTCAACGACGACTTCTTCGAGCTGGGCGGCCACTCCCTGCTTGCCACTCAGGTCATTGCAAGGGTCAGGGAGGCCCTGGGCGTCGAGGTCGCCCTCAAGGAGTTGTTCGAGCAGCCGACCGTCGCCGGTGTCGCCGCAAGGGTAGACAACGGCGGAGGCGAGGGCATACCGCCCATAACCAGGGTCGGGCGCGACATCCCGCTGCCGCTTTCCTATCCGCAGGAGAGGATATGGTTCATCTGCCAGCTCGACCCACAAAACGTCTCCTACAACGTCCCCAGGGTGCTGAGGCTCAAGGGGCGGCTGAGCCTGGAGCTGCTCGAAAGGACCGTAACCGAGCTGATGCGCAGGCACGAGATACTGCGCACCACCTTCCCGTCTGTCGAGGGCAGGCCCGTGCAGCTAGTGCACGCGCCGACCACCTACCGCATGAGCGTGGCCGACCTGAGTGGGCTTGACGAGCAAGAGCGAGAGCAGGAGCTGATGAGGGTGATCGAGGCCGAGAGCCGCAGGGTGTTCGACCTGGAGGCGGGGCCGCTGCTGCGGCTGTTGCTTGTGAGGATGGGCCCGTTTGAGCAGGTGCTGGTGCTGGTCGAGCACCACCTCATACACGACGGGTGGACGCAGGGCGTGCTGGTCAGGGACGTGATGGCGATTTACGGGGCGTACGCCGAGGGCAAGCCCTCGCCGCTTGAGGAGCTGGAGGTGCAGTACGGTGACTTCGCGGCCTGGCAGAGACAGTGGGTGAGCGGGGAGGTGATGAGCAGGCAGCTGGAGTACTGGAGGAGGCAGCTGGAGGGGGCGCGGGGGCTGCTGGAGCTGCCTGCGGACCGTGTGCGGCCAGCGGTGGCGAGCGGGCGAGGAGGCGAGCAGATACTTGAGGTGAGCGGGGAGCTAGGGGGCAGGCTGAGGGAGCTGAGCCGAGAGCAAGGAGCGACGCTGTTCCAGGTGATGCTGGCAGGGTTCAAGGTGATGTTGAATAGGTACAGCGGGGAGCAAGACATACTGGTGGGGACAGGAATAGCCAACCGGCGGAGGAGGGAGACAGAGGGGCTGTTGGGGATGATAATAAACACGCAGGTGTTGAGGACAGACCTGGGAGGGGATCCGAGCTTCGAGGAGTTGGTAGGGAGAGTGAGGGAGGTGACATTAGGAGCCTACGAGAACCAGGACGTGCCGTTCGACCGAGTGGTCGAGGAGTTGGGGCCGGAAAGGAGCCTGAGCTACAACCCGATAGCGCAGGTGTTCTTCACGTTTTTCGACGTGCCGATGGAGGAGATGAGGCTGCCGGGAATAGAGATAGAGGAGATCGAGGCGCACAACCGGTCGGCGAAGTTCGACCTTGGAGTAATAGTGCTGCTGCCGAGTGAGCAGCGAGTGGGGTTAGGAGGAGTGGAGCAGCCAGGAGAGATAAGGATAGTGTTTGAGTACAGCACGGACCTGTATGAGGAGGAGACGATAAGGCGGATGATGAG